>JAYVOF010000082.1:0-34541 GCA_043758105.1 Rhodospirillales bacterium
GCACGAATCGGCAGCATACCGGAAAGCTCACGAAATCAATCAGGTATGTGAATCCTGTGGACCATGGTTTACGACTCAGTAGTGCTTCGCATTCCACCAGGTAGGACGGGTCACTCGATTCGGCCGCTGGTATTATACCAACGGCCATTGGCGTCGACCCTTATTTTCATTTCGTCTGTAGGGCGGATAAGCGCTTGCGCCATCCGCCCTACAGCGCGCGCAGGTGACATGGCGGATGGCGCAAGCGCTTTTCCGCCCTTGTGATATGAAATTCGGCTGCGATCTTGCATTGTGGGCAGGTCACATGCTGCGGCCGCTGGTCTTACTGGTTCGGCCGGGGGTGGCGCTGGGCTGCCGGATGAGGGCCGGGTCGGCTTCTGACCTCCCTGATCCGGTAGGGCTTGATCATTCGGCCGCATTGAGGTGGACCGTGCTGGGGTAGCACCCTCGTGCGGATGCGCCCTCCAGCACGCGTTGCACGATCCCTAGGACGAACGAGGCCGGTTTTGGGGGGCTTAACAAGAAACCTTGAACCTCGGTGCAGCTCTCGGCCCGGAGTTTCTCCAACTGCTCTTCCGTCTCCACGCCCTCGGCCGTCGTCAGCATGCCGAGTCCGGAGCATAGCCCCCGGACAGCGCGGACGATGTGGATTGAATCTTCCCGGTTCGACAGATCGCGGATAAAGGATTGATCGATCTTGATCTTGTCGAACGGAAAGCTGCGCAAATAGCTCAGAGACGAATACCCCGTGCCGAAATCATCCATCGAAATCCGGACGCCCAGAGCACGCAACTCATGCAACGTTGCAAGCGTGCTGTCGCTTTCTTGAAGCAAAACCGTTTCGGTGATTTCAAGCTCTAGTTGATGAGCTGGCAGTCCGGACTTTGATAGGCAATCGGCTACGATGGAAACCAGGTTCTTACTCTTGAATTGGACGGGCGACAGGTTGACCGCGACTTTTAAACCATGCGGCCATGTTGCCGCTTCGGCACACGCGCGCCGGAGAACCCACTCTCCCAGTGGCACAATGAGCCCGATCTCTTCGGCGATCGGAATGAATTCGCTCGGCGAAACCATCCCCCGCTCGGGATGGTGCCACCGGAGTAACGCCTCGAAGCCGCTGACTTGATGGCGCTCCAGATTGACCAGCGGCTGATAAAACAGCTCGAACTCATGGTTGAGCAGCCCGGTGCGCATATCGAGCTCTAGCTGCCGTCGCTGCTGCAGCCGTGCATTCATCCCTGCCTCGAAAAAGCAAAAGTTACCACGCCCGTCCGACTTGGCGCGATAGAGCGCGGTGTCCGCGTTCTTGAGCAGCATCATTGCGCTGGTGCCATCCTCCGGCACGAGTGCGATTCCGATACTGATCCCGATCACGATCTGATGGTTGCTGATTTCAAATGGTTTCTCCATCGCGGCGACGACCCGTTCAGCCAGGATTTTGGCATCCTCCGGACGGGCTACCGCAGCCTGCACGATGGCAAACTCGTCCCCTCCAAGCCGCGCCAGGCTATCGCCCTCACGCACGCAAGCCTGCAACCGCTCCGCGACTGCCCGCAACAAATCGTCGCCGATTCCATGACCGTGGGCGTCGTTTACCGATTTAAAACGGTCGAGATCGAGGCATAGAACCGCGGAGCCGGCTCCGCGGGCGGCATCAGTCAGCGTTTGCTCCAGCCGTTCGGTGAGGACAGCCCGGTTGGACAATGCTGTCAGGCTGTCGTGCCGCGCAAGATAACGTACTCGGGCTTCGGCCAGTTGGCGCGCGGTAACGTCCTCGAACGTCGCGACCCATCCGCCATCTTGCATTGGGCAATGCGACATCGCCACGACCCGCCCACCCGCTACCTCGTGCAGAGAGACGCAAGCCTCACGCCGATCCACCACCGCCAGGCGCTCGGCCACCACATCGTCCAGTGTCCGGTCCAAATCGTGACCGGATTTTATTATGAGTGCAAGAATATCTTCAAATGACATGCCGGCTTGGACATCTTCCGGGCGAAGGCCATAGATTTCACAAAACCGCAGATTAAATATATCTAGACGACCTTCGACATTATACATGCAAAGACCTTGAGACATATTGCTCAAAGCTGCCTCAAACCGTCGGCTAATACGCTGTAATTCGTCTTTTTGGATTGAGATTTGGACAGCGTTATATTTGAAAACCTCAACCGCCCGCGCCATATCGCCGATCTCATCTACATCGGACAGCGATGGGACATTGATCGCAACATCCCGGTCCGCGAGCTTTAGCATCACGTGCTGAATATCGCGCAGCCTGATAAATAGTTTTTCCATGATCGAAAAACCGAATACGCCAGCCAGCAATGTGGCCATCAGGGCGGCATATACCCAAAATATAAGACTGTCAGAGGTCGAGACCAGCTCGTCAAACGGGTGATCGAGATCTCTCTGAAACAATCCCGTTTCCATCAAGCGGTGCGCCGACGACTTGGTAAGGCTGGCAAAATACACCGAAGAGACGCCGAGCGCCAACACGGATGCAAGCGACAGCGTCATAATCAACTGCGCCTGACGCCGGACGCTCCATCGCTGAAAAAGCCTGTGAGGCTAAGGCTGAATGATACGGCACCCCCGAATTGCTATTCAGAGGATCACCCAAAAATATTAAAGAAACGTTGCTAACGCCGTAAATTCATCGAACGGCAGATTCACGCCGTCTCCCGAAAGAGCTCGCGGCCGATCAGCATCCGCCTAATTTCGCTGGTCCCTGCCCCGATCTCATACAGCTTGGCGTCCCGTAACAGCCGTCCCGTTGGGTAATCGTTGATATACCCGTTCCCGCCCAACACCTGGATCGCCTCCAACGCCATCCACGTCGCCCGTTCGGCCGCATAGAGGATCGCACCGGCGGCATCCTTACGCGTTGTCTCACCCCGGTCGCAACTCTTGGCCACCGCGTAAACATACGCTTTTGCAGCATTCAGTGTCGTGTACATGTCGGCAATCTTGCCCTGCATCAACTGAAATTCTCCGATCGCCTGGCCGAATTGCTTCCGCTCGTGGATGTAGGGCACCACCACGTCCATGCAGGCCTGCATGATGCCCAACGGCCCAGCGGCCAGCACGGACCGCTCGTAATCCAGCCCGCTCATCAACACGTTCACGCCCCGGCCCACACCGCCGATCACCTGTTCTTCTGGCACTTCGCAGTCCTGGAATACCAGTTCGCCAGTATTGCTGCCGCGCATCCCCAATTTATCCAGCTTCTGCGCACACGAAAATCCCGGCATGCTTTTTTCGATCAAAAATGCCGTGATTCCGCGCGACCCGGCGGACGGGTCCGTCTTGGCATATACCACCAGCACGTCGGCATCCGGCCCGTTGGTAATCCACATCTTCGTGCCATTCAGCACGTAATGCTGCCCGCGCTTCTCCGCCCGCAGCCGCATCCCCACCACGTCAGAGCCGGCGCCGCTCTCACTCATCGCCAAGGCACCCACCTGCGCCCCGCTGATCAACCCCGGCAGATACCGCCGCTTTTGCTCCTCCGTCCCGTTCTTGCGGATTTGATTCACGCACAGATTGCTATGCGCGCCGTAGCTCAGCCCCACCGACGCGCTGGCCCGGCTGATCTCCTCCATCGCCACGCAATGCTCGAGATAGCCCATCCCGGCACCGCCATATTCCTCCTCGACCGTGATGCCGAGCACGCCCAGATCACCCATCTTGCGCCACAAATCGGCGGGGAAGTCGTTCTCCCGGTCGATCGCCGCCGCCCGGGGCGCGATCTCGTCGGCGGCGAAATTCTCCACGCTCACCCGCAGCATGTCCGCGGTCTCACCCAGGTCGAAATTGAGCCCTGTCATACGGTTACTGAGCGTCATGCGAGTATCCTCACCAAACTCTGGATCGCCTGATCGAACGCCGTGGCCCAGTCCGGGTCCGCGCAGACCCGGCCGCCACTGCGCTCGATACCGATGTGCGCCATGGCGTTCTGCATGCAACCCTCGGAGTGCACCATGACCCCATCCGGGTCCCGCTGATCGCCTGACTGCACGCCACCCGGGGCCTGCACGGTCTGCCCGCCAAAATACGCCCGCACGCGATCCGGATACTCCCGGACATCCTGCGTCCAGCCCGCCAGCGGCTTACCCAGGGCGTGCATGTACCCGATCTCGAACGCCGTGCCGGGGTCCATTTCCGGGCTGCGGCGGAAACCGTCCAGGCAAAATACCCCCGCATCCAACTCGTCCATCAGCGCCACATCCGCCGCCACGATTGCCGCCGACATCGCATGACCCGGCACGCCGCGCAGCGCCACCTGTCCGTCTTGCGGTGACACGCCGATTAGGCCGTGCCGGGCACAAACGGCCTTCATCGCGCCGAACAGCGCCACCGGGTCCGGCAAAAACACCATGGGCCCCGCCAGATAGACCCGCTTCACGGCCAGGGCGTGGCGATCGCCGCCGGGCCCGCGCCGATTTCGAGCGGGTTGGAGGCGAACAGCTTCAGGCCGTCCCAGCGGAACACCATGATGGTCCGCTCTACCATATTCTGCACCAGCACCGTCCGGCCATCCTTGGAAAACGCGATCCCTTGCGACCAGCGTCCGATCGGTGCCTCGGTCACCGGGCGAAGCGCCTTCGCCTCCAGCGCCAGCATAATGAGCCGCCCATGGTCCTGCGCGAAGGGATTGGCGGCTGGCTTCGTCGTGCCGTTCTGCGCGCCGATCGCCAGAAACTTACCATCGGGCGACCATTTCACACCCTCGGGCGAGCATCCGACCGAGAGGGTCTGTATGGTACGAAACGGTGCGGCGGTAAGGTCGATGAGGCTCACGGTATCGATGTCGCCATCGCCCCGGCCCATGTTGCCGACCGCCGCCAGCGTGCCGTCCGGCGTGATGTCTAGTGTATAAGGAGCGACCCCGGTCGTGATCGGGCGCGGATCGATGGTCACTGCCTCGCCCTCGATGGCCAAGGTCGCGACCGCGTTGCCGCCGTTCAGCGACACCAGGGCAGACTTCCCATCCGGGGTAAATGCAATCCCACTCGGCATTGATTTCGCATCGAACTTCAACGCGCCCGACGGCGTCAGATGGCGGTCCTTGATAGCGAACATCGATACCGTCCCGGCAAACCGGTTGGCCACCAGCGCCAGCGTCCCGTCCGGCGAAATCCGCACCGTCCCTGCCCCGGACCCGGCCGTCAGCGACTGCATGATCGCGGGCGGCTTGGCCGTGAGGTCGATGACGCTCACCCGGTCATCCGGGCTGATCCCCGCCGGGCCTTTCTGGTCCGCCTTGGTGGCCGACGTCACGATGGCAAAGCTCTCATCCCGCGCGATCGCCACCGCCATGGGGGGGCCCACCACGCTGCCCGGCACGTCGATCGAGGTCACGATCGTCGGCGGATAGGTGGCGAGGTCGATTACGGTGAGCGAGTCCGCGGCGGCATTGGCCGGCGACAGGGTGGCACCATCCACCATCACCGTGTGTGCGTCATTGGAGGACAGCGCCAAATCCGCCCACGCCGGCCCGGCCACCAGCAGCACGCCCCATACAGCCCCAATTCGCATCTTGTTCTCCCTACTCGGGTAAGACTACGGTGCGTTGCGCTGGTTCACCAGACCCTCGACATGCCGGGCGATGGCGAGTGCGGCGGTGAGGCCCGGGCTTTCGATGCCGAACAGGTTCACCAGCCCGCCGATCCCATGCTGCGCCGGGCCGGCGATCATGAAATCAGCCGCTGGTGCGCCGGGTCCGCTGATCTTGGGCCGGATCCCGGCATAGCCCGGCGTCAGCGCCCCCTCCGGCAGTGCCGGCCAGTAACGCCGGATGGCGGCATAGAACCCGTCCGCCCGGCGCGGATCGACGTCATAATCCTCCCGCCCGATCCACTCCACATCCGGCCCAAACCGCGCCTGCCCACCTAAATCGAGCGTCAGATGAACACCGAGACCACCGGGCTCGGGCACGGGATACACGAGCCGATGGAACGGCGACCGTCCGGTCAGCGCGTAATAGCTGCCTTTGCATAGATATTCGACCGGAATACTGTCGGGCGGAATACCCTCGATGCACCGGGCCAGCGCCGGGGCATGCAGACCCACGGCATTCACCAGTATCGCACAGGCCAACTCCATCGGCTCGGTCCCACCAATCTGCAGCATGAAGCCATGCTCGACGCGACCGGCCAGCACGGGTGCGTGACACACGACGGCACCGCCGGCCGCTTCGATGTCACCCTGCAGTGCCAGTATGAACGCGTGACTATCGATGATGCCGGTGCTGGGCGACAGCAGGGCCCCGGCCACGCGTAAGGCAGGCTCGAGCGCACGCGCCGCTTGTGCGTCCAGGAGTTCCAAATCATCGACGCCGTTGGCCACGGCCTTCGCGCGAATGGCAAGTAGCGCCGGCACCTCCGCCGGCTCGGACGCGACGATCAGCTTGCCGAGCCGGCTGTGCGCCACGCCGCGCCCGTCACAGTATTCATAGAGCATCCGCTTGCCCTCGACACAGAACCGCGCCTTTAGGCTTTCCGCCGGATAGTAAATCCCGGCATGGATCACCTCCGAATTGCGCGATGACGTGCCGGTGCCGATGGCCGGTGCGGCCTCTAGCACCCAAACCTCCCGCCCCGATTGCGCGAGCGCCCGGGCGATGGCGAGGCCCACGACCCCCGCGCCCAACACGACGCATTCGACGCGCTCCATCACCGCCGGCCTTCGGCGAGCCGGTTCTGATCCTCCCGGTCCGAACTCACCCCCACGGTCCGAATTAGCGCCGGGTGCAGGACGAAGGCGCGCAGCCGCTCGGCCCGTCCGATTAGGGGCAGCAATTCATGCAAATGCGTTCGCGCGTGACCTGGCGGAAGCGCGGCGATATCCGCTTCCGTGAGGCCATAGGCCAGCAACCGCCAGTCCACATCCTCGGCAAACCCATCCTCCGCCACCCAGGCCAGCAGGGTCCGGGCGCCCACCTGGCTCACGAAATACCCATCCCCGCCGGGCGCATTATCCTCCGGATGGAACGCGCGCATCACCGCCGCCAGCGACTGCGCCGTGGGAATATGGCCGGTGCCGCGCGGCTCCAGCCGGTCATTGACGAAACACACATCATACCTGTCCGGCAGCCCGAGCGGCCCGGCGCGCGCGGGCAATTCCACCAGCGGGATCACGTCATCCTCCACCACCAAGGCCTGCGCCAGCCGCTGATCCACCACCGCCTGCCACGCCGCCGCATGGCTCAGAAAGCAGCCCAGCGTGCCGCGCGGGGCATCCGTCCGCCCGGTCAAGCGCCGCACCGCGGCCGGTATCAACCGGCTGCCTTCTACGCCGGGCACTCGCGCGAGGGGCGCGGCACAGCTCGCGAATTGCCGTCCAATCTCCCCCCACCGCTCCGTATTCCGGTCGAGATTGACCACGAGCATGCTAAAAATTTCACCCCCTGGTGCCGAACGAGCCAAATATTGTGACAAAGCCCGATAGCGCACGGCCGCGTCACGTTTAGGGCCGTATTCGGCGTGCGCCGGGTCAAGCGCGGCCGCCTGGGCAAAGGCCTGCTCCGCCACCTCCCAATCGCGCAGCTGCCGCGCCACGTCCCCGCGCAACGCATGCAGCGGGGCATGGCCGGGCATGCGCTGCAGGAGTGCCGCCGACCGCGCTTCTAGCGTAGCGAGGTCGGTGCCGTGGTAGGCGTAGAGCGCAATATAATGCGCGAGCCATTCGGCATCGGGCAAAGAGCGCGCCGCCCGACGGAACTGCGGGTCCGAATCAGGGTAGTGCCAAGCGGCCTTAAGATCGTGTTTTAACTCCAGCGCCAGCCGCCACTCGTCCGGCGCCTCCAAAAGTCCCGCTCGCCAGGCGTCGATCGCGTCATACAGGCGCCCTTCGGCACGGGCGCGGTATGCCGTGGCGCTTTCCAGTCCACCCGCGACTGCGGCGGTGCTCATTCGCCAACCCTCACTCTTTTACTCCGTGATAATATTGCTTTTTATTGTTATAAACTAGTCGCCACAACCGGTCGAAGTCCTTTGCGCGAGATTCAGGCTTCCGAGGCCAAGACCCACCTTCCTCGGCTGCTAGATCAGGTCGAGAATGGCGATACCATTGTCATCACACGGCATGGGCGCCCAATCGCTCGCCTAGTTCCCGAGACCGATAGCAGACAAGCCCAAACCGGCGAAGCGATCGACCGGATTGAGAAGCGGCGCGCGATCCGGCACGGCGACGGTCGAGGAGCTGCTCGCGTGGCGGCACGAGGGCCACCAATACTGATGTCTTTCGTGCTGGACGCTTCCATCACCGCGAGCTGGGCGCTCCAAGACGAAGGCCATCCCGATGCTGATGCGGCGTTGTTCCGACTACGCTCCCAACCGGCACAGGTGCCCAGTCTGTGGTGGTTCGAGGTCCGTAACGCCCTGTTTATGTGCGAACGCCGGAGACGGATCACAGAGGCCGAGACGGCCGCTTTCTTGCTCGACCTCGGCTTTCTGCCGATCAGTCTTGACCGCTCGCCGGACGAAGCACGCATCCTCGGTCTCGCGCGAACCCATAAGCTGACGCTATATGATGCTGCGTATTTAGAGCTGTCGCAGCGGGCCTCACTCCCGCTCGCGACACTCGACGCTGCGCTGAGGCGAGCGGCTGAACAAGTCGGCGTGGCGCTGGTGTTGCCATCGTGACCCATACGGCACCGAGTGCCAGCGGCCAGTTTCCGCTCGGCGATCTCACCCTGCAATCCGGTGCCACCCTGTCCGGTGCCATGCTCAGCTGGAAGACGCACGGCACGCTGTCGCCCGCGCGGGATAATGTCGTGCTCTATCCCACCAGCTACTCCGCCCGGCACCCGGATCTCGAATGGCTGATCGGGCCGGAGGGCGTGCTGGACCCTAAGCGCTGGTTCATCGTGATTCCCGACATGTTCGGCAACGGCCTGTCCAGCAGCCCGTCCAGCGGCCAGTCCAGCACGGGGGGCTGGCCCGGGTTGGTGACGGCCTGGGACAACGTGCATGCCCAACGCCGCCTGCTGCAGTCCTGGGGGATCGAGCGGCTGCATGCGGTCTATGGCTGGTCCATGGGCGCGCAGCAGGCGTATCACTGGGCCGCGCTGTTCCCGGATTTGGTGGCGCGCGCCATCATCAATTGCGGCAGCGCGCGGACGGCGACGCACAATCAGGTCTTCCTGCGGGGCCAAATGGCCGTGCTGGAGGCGGCTGCGGAATATCAGGGAAACGGCCGGTTCAGCGTCCCGCCCCGGGCCGCGCTGCGCGCCTTCGCCCGCATCTATGCCGGATGGGGGTTGAGCCAGGATTTCTACCGGGCCGGCCTGCACGAGACGGCGCTGGGCGCGTCCGACCTGGAGAACTTTCTGACGACCCAATGGGAAGCCCGGTTTGCCCAGCGCCCGGCCGAGGACCTTTATACCCAGTTGCGCACCTGGGATGCCGGCGACATTAGCCGGGACCCGCGCTATGGCGGCGATCTGCCGGCGGCACTCGGCGCCATTTCCGCCCGCGTGCTTCTCATGCCCGGCGAAACCGACCTCTATTTCCGCGTGGCCGACAACGCGGCCGAACTGCCCTATCTGCGCCATGCCGAACTCCGCCCGATTCCCAGCATCTGGGGCCACCGCGCCGGCAACCCGCTGGGCAACCCTGCCGATATCGCGTTCATACGGCAGGCCGTGCGGGATTGGCTTGATGCCTGAGGACGTTTAGCGTATGACGGACCGTATTACGGAGGCCGTCCTATGGATACCATCACGTTGCGGAAGCAGGGCAACTCACTCGGGATCAGCGTGCCGGCGGACACGCGCATCCGGATGGGGTTTGAGGCCGGGCAGGAACTGACGCTGGTGGAGTTGGCCGACGGGATCAAGCTGGTAAAGCGGAACCTAAAGCTGGAGAGCCAAATGCGGCTCGCCCGGGAGGTCCTGCGGGAACAGGCGGACGCGTTGCAGGAACTGGCCAAACGCTAGCGCCGGAGTTCCTGGAGCGGGACGTCGTGCTGTTTCTGCATGACTATGTCATCCGGGAGTTCGGCGGCGCACAGGGCATCCGGGATGAGGGCCTGCTGGACAGCGCGCTGGCGCGTCCGGTCGATAAACTCGGATATGGCGGCGCGGAGGTCGATCTTTTCGATCTGGCCGCGGCTTATGCATATGGCCTCGCAAAGAACCATGCGTTCTTCGATGGCAATAAGCAGACCGCCTGGGCCTGCTGTGTGCTGTTTTTGAAGGTAAATGGCCAAGCCGTCGCTGCCCCGGCACAGGCGGTCATCACGGCCATGCTGGCGTTGGTGCAGGATGAAGGGGACGAGCCCGCATTCGCGGCCTGGCTTCGGCTCGGAAGAAGTTTGACACAAATTCGTAACATTGCTACAAAGGGATGAGAGTTGCGAGCGGCCGGTAGAGCCGCGACACGGGGGAATGGCCATGCCAGTTTCTGTGACGACACTCGTCGATTTCAATGGTGCGGATGGTGCGAACCCGTTTTACGGCTTGATCGCCGACGGGAACGGAAATCTATTCGGCACGACGTCTCAAGGGGGCACCCCGGCCGTCGGCCAAAATAATGGCGGCACGGTTTTCGAGATCCTGAAGACCGCGACCGGATATGCCAGCACCCCCATCGATCTCTACAGCTTCTCCCCATCGGTCCCTGCCCTCGGCTATCGTCCGAGCAGCGGATTGCTCGCCGACGCCAGTGGCAACCTATTCGGCATAGCCTCCCAAGGAGGAGCGTTTGGATTCGGCGCGGTTTTCGAGCTGAAAAAGACCCTTATCGGGTATGCGAGCAGCCCTATCACGCTCGTAAGTTTCAACGACAGCAACGGCAGATTGCCGGTCGGCAATCTGGTTGCCGACGCCAATGGCAACCTGTTCGGGACCACCGAGTTCGGAAATGGTGCAAGCGACATCGGCACGGTGTTCGAAATCAAAAAGACCGCGACCGGCTTTGCCAGCACCCCCCTGACTTTGGCCACCTTCACTGGCCCCAACGGCTTCGAACCGTCCGGTGGCGTATCCATCGACGCCAGCGGCAACCTGTTCGGCACCACGGCGAGCGGGGGGGCGAACGGCTTTGGAACCGTGTTCGAAATCCAGAACACCGCCGCCGGATATGCGCCCGCGCCGACGACACTGGTCAGTTTCAACAACACGAACGGTGCTATCCCCTCCAGCAGCCTGATCGAAGATGCGCAGGGAAACTTGTTCGGCACCACGGCAGGAGGCGGGACGTTCGGCCCATTCGGATACGGCACCGTGTTCGAAATCAAGCATAGCGCCGCCGGCTACGCCACCACACCCACAGTCTTGGCGGATTTCAACAACACCAACGGGGCCAACCCGTTTAACAGTCTAATTTTCGATGCCCAGGGAAGCCTGTTCGGGACCACTCAATTCGGCGGCGCGAACGGGGCCGGCACCGTGTTCGAAATTGTAAAAACCGGTGGCATCTACGCGACCACGCCCACCATCGTGGCGAGTTTCCCGGTCTCGGCCGCCCGCCGGCCCAGTGGATACCTCTATGCCGACCGTTCGGGTAATTTGTTCGGGACGACGGCCATTGGCGGACCGGTGTTCGGCGGCTCGGTATTCGAGATCACGGGCAGCGGCTTCGTCCCGATCGTGCCGCCCACCGGATTTACCTTTACGCCCGACACGGCGGCCCTGCTGACTTTGGAGAGCGGTGGGAGTGGGCTTACCGGTAACACGCCGCTCGGCACGTTCACGCAAGCCGGCGGCACCATCGGTGACAGCTATGGTTTTACCTTGGCGGGTCCGAATGCCAACGCCTTTGCGCTGACATCCGCGTCCAATGCCGGACCGCTTACCACTGATGGCGGTGGCGACTTGGGCACTCGCCACGGCAAGCTCTATGCGCTGACGATCCAAGTGAACGATACGACCAACGGGCTGAACTCCGGCCCGCTCCCGTTCGATGTCGTGGTAGGGCGTGGGGGCAGGGATGTGATCAGCACCGCAACGCTCGGCATCGCCGCCACGACGCCCACTTTCATCTATGGGCTGGGTGGTCGGGATACGATCGATGCGAGCAGCCTGACCGGACCGGCGTGGATCGCGGGCGGCAGAGGGGCCGATACCATGACGGGCGGCAGCGGTCCGAATATCTATCTGTATGGGAGCACCCGGGAGTCGGCTCCTTCAGCTTTCGATGTCATTACCAATTATAACGTGAGCCGGGACAAGATCGATCTCTCGGGATTGGGACCGACTCCTTTGTCGTTCCAGGCCAGCCCAATCGTGGGCAATGCCGCCATCGCGAACCACAGCATTGCGTGGCAGATTAGCGGGGCCAATACCTTTCTTTACGTCAACACCTCCGGGGGGCCCGAAACCAGGGCAAACGCCGACATGAAGATCGAGCTGCTGGGCCACCTCAGTCTTACTGGGAGTACTATCATCCACCATTAAGCTTTAGGAACAGAGATTATCCTCAAATGACCAGTTCGATCACGAACGGTCCCGGGCGCGCATTGGCCTGGGTGAACAGATCATTGAACTGCTCCATCGTCTCCGCCCGGCCAGCTTCCACGCCGTGACCTTCGGCGAGCTTCACCCAGTCCAGGTTGGGATTGCCCAAATCCATCATGTCCATCGCCGTCCGCCCCGGGTTGGCGCCGACGCTGCGGTATTCATTCAACAAGATCGCGTATTTGCGGTTGCTGAAAATGACGGTTGTCACATCCAGCCGCTCCCGCGCCATCGTCCACAGGCCCTGCAGCGTGTACATGGCCGAGCCGTCGGCCTGCAGCACCACCACCCGGCGGCCGGGTGCGCCCACGCCGCAGCCGACCGCCAGCGGAATGCCGTCCCCGATCGCCCCGCCGGTCAACTGCACCCAATCATGCGGGGCCGCGTCGTGCGTGGCCGGAAATAGCGCCCGACCGAAGGTGATGCTCTCATCCACCACGATCGCCCCCTCCGGCAGCAGCGCGCACAAGGACTGCGCAAACGCCTCGGGCGAGATCGCCCCCCTGCCCGGTGGCGGACGCGGGCCCGGCGGCAGCAGCTCCGCCCGTCCAGCGCCCAGCTCGTCCGCCACCCGGTGCAACGCGTCCGCCGCATGCTGCTCCGGCCGGGTCAGGACGTGGACCTGGCAGTCATTCGGATACAGGCAGCCCGGCTGTCCGGGATAGGCAAAGAACGCCACGGGCGGGGTGGCGCCGACCAGAATCAGATGCTTGATCCCGGCCAGCGCCGCCAGCCCCTGGTCGATCGGATACGGGATGCGATCGATCGGCACCCGCCCGGCCCCGCGCTCGATCCGGGCGTTGCTGACTTGGGACAGCATGCTGGCGCCGGTCGCGGTCAGGATGCGCGCCGCCACCGCCAGCGTCCCGGCCCGCAACGCCATGCCGCCCAGCAACAGCAGGGCCGGCTCCCCTGACCGCAGCGCACGGACAGCGCCGTCGATCTGGTCCTGCCCGGCCTGCGGCACCGCCGGGGGCGCCAGCACGGTGCCGATCTCACCGCCTTCGTCCCAGGACGTGTCACTCGGCAAAATCAGCGTGGCGATGCCGCCGGGCGAGGTCCGCGCCGCCTGTACCGCCGCAGCCGCGTCCGCCCCCACCTGGTCCGCGCGGGACGCGGTCCGCACCCAGGCGGACACGACGCGGGCCAGGCCCTCGGTATCGGCCGTGAGCGGCGCGTCCAGGGGCCGGTGATACGTGGCCTGATCCCCCACGATGTTCACCATCGGCGTCCGCGCCCGGCGCGCATTGTGCAAATTGGCGATGCCGTTGCCCAGGCCCGGCCCGCAATGCAGCAGCGTAGAGGCCGGGCGGTCGGTCATGCGGGCATAGCCGTCGGCGGCGCCGGTCACCACGCCCTCGAACAGGCACAGCACGCAGCGCATGCCGGGAATGCGGTCGAGTGCGGCCACGAAATGCATCTCGGACGTGCCGGGATTGGCGAAACATGTGTTGACGCCGCACGCCAGCAGGGTGTGGACAAGGCTCTCGGCACCGTTCATGCGTGGTCTCCCTTATGGCGTGACGATGGAGCAAGCGGAGCATGGTGACCATCCTGTATCCGGAGGCGATGTATCCGGATGACGCCGAGGAGCGGCGCATTTTCGGCCCCGGCCCGAATATCTTGATGCGCGACGCAATCACGCTGGCCGATCTGGACCCGGCCGAGTGCGCCGAGGTGGACGGCCTCATGCTGTTCCGCCAATTCTGCCGCGCCGAGGATTTCGCGCGCTTTCCCAAGCTGCGCGCCATCGTCCGCATGGGCGTGGGCTATGACCGGGTCGACCGTGCGGCCGCCGCCGCGCGGGGCATCACGGTCTGCAACGTGCCGGATTATGGCACGACCGAGGTCGCGGACCACGCGATCGCCTTGGTGATGGCGTTGCGTCGCGGCATCGTCCTGCACCACGATCTGCAACGCGCCACCCGGCCTGCCGCGTGGTTCGCCCTGCCGCACCCGCTACTGCGCCGCACCAGCACGCAGGACTTCGGCATCGTCGGCTGCGGCCGGATCGGTACGGCGGTGGCCTTGCGGGCCAAGGCGCTGGGCTTTCGCGTCACGTTTTATGACCCGGCGCTCCCGAACGGTTCGGAACTGGCGCTGGGCGTCGCACGGGCGCTGACGTTGCCGGAACTGCTGGCGGGGTCGGACGTGCTGTCCATCCATACGCCGCTGACGCCGGTGACCGCCGGGCTGATCGGGGCGGCCGAACTGGCGCAACTGCCGCCGGGCGCGGTGGTCGTGAATACGGCGCGGGGGCCGATCCTGGACGTGGAGGCGCTGGCCGATTTGCTCCGCTCCGGCCACCTCGCCGGTGCTGGGCTGGACGTACTGCCGGTGGAGCCGCCCGTAGAGCCCGTGCCCGAGCTCCTCCGCGCCTACCGCGCCCGTGAGGACTGGACGCTGGGCCGGGTGATCATCACGCCGCACTCGGCCTATCTCACGCCCGAGGCGCATTGGGACATCCGGGTAAAGTCTGCGGAGACGATGCGCGCGGCGCTGCTGAGCAACCAACCGCAGAACGTGATCCGGCCGGAGATGTACTGAAATGGATCGCGTGCACGCTCGTTTTTTACGGCTTGTCCGCCGTGGAACCTTCCAGAGATTTGATCCTGGACGGGGGAGCCAGGTGGCGACATGTGCAGTAGGGTGGTTGGATGATCAAACTCCTCCCTGTGTTGCTGCTTCTCTCGGGCTGCGGGCTGGCGGCGGCTCCGTGCCGGGTGGGGTCGGCGGCCCTCAAGATCATCCCGATCGTGGGTCATGTCGCGGCGGCCCCGACCGATGGGTGCGCCGCGGTGATCGATCCCTGAGCGCATACCTACTCGGGTAACCGCGCCCGTTAGGATGGGGGCGCCGTCCTCCGCACCCGGACGAGCCTGTGTTGATCGAACAGGATTTTCCAATCCACGCGGGTGAAACCATACAGCGCGCCCAGGATCAGAAGCTGTGTGCCGATGAACCAGGCGAGCGCATACGCGCCGGACACCACCGAATCGATCTCGAACCGCCGCCCCGCCGCGGCGCCCCCCACAATAAAAAACCCATAGCTGGCGAACCGGCCGATGAAGAACGGCAGTGCCACCCGCAAAAGAGGCAGGCCGGTCAGTCCGTAGGCGATGAACAGAAAGTTCGACGGCAGCGGACTGAAGGCATAGAACAGGAACAATCCGGCCGTCAGCGTCGTGCGCTGCTCGAGACGGTTTTTTATGACATCGATATTGGCCCGGTGGGCGGCGCTCAGCAGCTTCTGGCGCAAGATCCGATGAGACAGCTTTGCAAGCGTGAGCCGGCCGAGCGTCGCCGCCACCGCGCCCACCCCGGCCAGGAGTGCGGCGCTGGTGGCGTGATACTGGAAACCCACCAAAGCCAGCGCCATCCAGGTCGGCGGCGCGAACGCCGGAATCAGGTTCAGCGCGAAGATCGACACGAACAGCAGGGCAAGCGCAGGCGCGTCACCCGGCAGGGCGCTCAATGCCTCAACCGTCAACGCGACGCCTCAAAGGATCTTGCCAAAGACGGCGCCGATCCCGGTGGTCATGGCCATGGCAAGGGCACCCCAGAACGTCACCCGGATCATGGGCTTGATCACGTCCGCACCGCCCGCCTTCGCGCCGACCATCCCGAGCAGCGCCAAGAAGATCAACGAACCGCTCGCCACGACCGGAAGCAGCAGAGCCGTGGGCGACAGGACCAGAAGCACCAGCGGTGCCGCAGCACCCACCGAGAACGAGGCGGCCGACGCCAGCGCCGCCTGCACGGGCCGCGCAATGGTGGCCTGTGAAATGCCAAGCTCGTCACGGGCATGGGTCCCCAAAGCATCTTTGGCCATAAGCTGGCGCGCCACCTCGGCTGCCAGGCCGGCCTCGACCCCGCGCGCGACGTAGATCTGCGCCAGCTCCTCCTGTTCATGCACCGTATCGGTGTCGAGTTCGCGGGTTTCGCGGGCAAGGTCGGCATGTTCGGTATCGGCCTGGGAACTAACCGACACATACTCCCCGGCGGCCATCGCCATGGCGCCCGCCGCCATTCCGGCCACCCCTGCGATCAGCGCCTGATGCGGGGAGGACGCGGCGGAGGCGACCCCCATCACCAGGCTGGCGGTCGAGATGATCCCGTCATTGGCACCCAATACTGCGGCACGCAGCCACCCGATGCGTGAGATCAGATGGTTTTCTGGATGCTCATGTCGCAAGGGCCTATCCTTCGTTATGTCGGTCATCGGCTCAACAGGCAGCATTTCGGGAAATGGCCGAGCAGCGTCTTGGTCAGGCCGCCGAACACCCATTCCTGAAGCCGGGTATGCGCGTAGCCCCCCGCCACGACCAAGTCGGCGCGACGCTGCTCCGCCGCCAGCAGCAGTTCGGCGGCGACGGTTTCCTCGCGCAGCAGCCTGGCCTCGCCGGTGGCGGCGACGCCGTGACCGGTTAGATAGACCGCCACCTCCCGGACGATCTCAGCGGCGCATTCCTGCTCGCTCGCATCGTCGCAGACCTGTAGCACCAGGACGCCAGCCGCGCGCACGAGGAACGGCATCGCGTCCGTGACGGCACGACGCGCCTCCAGGCTGTCCTTCCAGGCAATCACGATATGCTCCGCGTTGAGCGACGACAGGCCGGGCGGCACGATAAGGATGGGCCGGCCTGCCCGCATCAGCACATCGCCCGGGTCCGCGTGCCTGGACCAGCTGGCATCGACGCGCTCCGGCCGCCGCCCCACCACGACCAGGTCGGCCGTGCGGGCTTCACGGGCCAGCATGCTGGCCGGATCGGCAATCATGGACCGCCAGCCGATACGAGCGCGTGTTGCCGCGGCCAGGGCCCGAAATTGCCGTTCGGCCGCATCCAGGCCAGCACGGATCTCCTTTTCCTCGGCCGCGAGCAGACTGCCGGTTGCGGGTGAGGCGCCGGGCACCGTCATCAGGGGGATCAGGTCGCGGGCCGCGACCCCAACCAGCATCGCGTCGAACCGGTGGGCCAATCCAAGGGCAAGCTCGACCCGGCTTCTCCCGTCATCATCGGCTTCGGCCTGAACGACGAGCGTCTTGTACGCCATGTCCGCCTCCTGGAAACAATTTCGATCATGGCCGGGCCTCACCGGCCGGTGGCGCGAGGGCACGGAGCGCGTTCAGGATGACCGCCACGTCGATCACCTCCTGCACCAGCGCGCCGCGGACCGGCGTCAGATAGCCGAGCGCCGCCACCACCATGGCGGCAAACGACAGGCCGACTCCCGCATAAACGCTCTGGAGGGCGATGTGGCGGGACCGGCTGGCGATACGCATCGCGCTCAGCACCCGGTCGAGCCGGTCCACCAGCAGCACGACGTCCGCGACCTCCGCGGAAGCGGCCGCCCCCCGTGCGCCCATCGCGACCCCGACATCGGCCGCCGCCAGCGCTGGCGCGTCGTTCACGCCGTCGCCCACCATCATCACAAATGCCTTCTGGTGCTCCTCCCGGATGACGGCGATCTTCTGATCGGGGGTGAGGTCGGCACGCACCGCGTCGATCGGCAACCCGGCGACGACGGCATCGGCCACTGCCGCCCGGTCGCCCGACGCCAGCACGATCCGCTGGATCCCAGCAGCGCGCATTCCGTCCAGCAGCTGCTTCGTTCCCGCCCGCAGCTCGTCCGCCAACACGAGGCGGCCGGCCATTCTTCCATCGACCGCAACCGCGACCAGCACGGCCCCCGGTGGGACCAGATGCCCGGTGCCGCGAACCTCAGGGGCTGCCGCGGAACAGCGCCGGGCGACGAAACCCGGTCCACCGACCGCGACTTTTCGTCCAGCGACCATGCCCTCCACACCCTCGCCAGCCGTTTCCGTCACCGCGTCGGGTGCGACAAGGATGCAGCCCTTCTCGCGGGCGGCCGAGACGAGCGCCTGCGCGATCACGTGGCTCGACGCTTGGTCCAACGAGGCGGCCAGGCCGAGCAGCGCGTCGTCCGTGAAGCCGGGGGCGGCCTCGATCGCCACAAGGCGGGCCGCGCCATAGGTCAGGGTCCCGGTCTTGTCGATGACGAGGGTCCGGACGCGGGCCAAATTCTCCAGCGCGCGGCTGCCCTTGATCAGAATGCCGAGCTTGGCGGCACGCGAGACGCCCGAAATGATCGCGACCGGCACCGCGAGGATCAGCGGGCACGGCGTCGCCACCACCAGCACCGCAAGGGCACGGATCGGGTCCCCGGTCCATATCCACGCCCCGCCCGCGAGCGCCACGGTCACCCCGAGAAACGCCATTGCGTAGCGGTCGGCCAAGCGCGACATCGGTGCCTTGGACTGCTGTGCGGCCTCGACCAGCCGCATGATGCCGGCATAGGTGCTCGCCTCGGCGCGGGCGGAAACCGCCAGGTCGAAGCTGTCTCCGGCGTTGGTGGAACCACTCATGACCGCTTCGCCCGCGTGCTGCTGGATCGGCAGCGCCTCACCGGTCAGTGCGGATTGATCGAGCACCGCCACACCGGTCGCGACCGTGCCATCGACGGCCACGATTTCGCCACGGCGCACCATGATGCGGTCGCCGGGCTCCAGCGCCGCCAGGCTGACCTCCTCGAGACGGCCATCCCGGTGCCGAAGTGCGGTCCGGGGCACGCGTGATAACAGCTTGGTCATCTCGCGCCGCGCCCGGCCCTCGGCGAAGTTTTCGAGATATTGGCCGCCGGCATACATCAGGGCCACCACCACCGCGGCCAGATGCTCGCCAAAAACCAGCGCGCCCGCCATCGACAGTGCCGCCACTATGTCCAGCCCGAATTCGCCACGCCACAGGCTGATGACGATCTGCACGAGAAGGGCGAGCAAGACCGGGAGGGTCGCGCCACTCCAAAGCCACCCCGCGGCCGTACCGTAGCCGGCGAATTGAGCCGTGAGGCCACCGGCAAGCCCGAGTAGCGGGATGCCCACCAATGCGGGCCGAATGGCTTGGCGCAAATCCCCACCGGACCGGCGCGCCGTCCACCCGGCTGCGCCGTCTGAAACGGCGATTCTAGCCAGGGTCATAGCGAGGCCAGTTGTGGTCCCATCCGTCCATCCGCCGGGGACGGCCGCCGATAGGCTGGCCTGCGATGAATGGCGCACCGGCTCGACCACTCACATCCCGCTCCCCCAGATCGAACATTTTCGTCCATGCCCCGGCGCCGGTGCGTCATCTGTAGGCATACGAACATAACGACGACCGGCCCTTTTTGAGCAGGGTCGGAAACTACTCATGTTAACTTTACAAGGTTCTACTCGGCAGCGTGGGCAAGTGCCGGGCTGAGTTGGGTTTCGACCAACGCGGCGAACCGGCCGCGAAGCGCCAGGAGTTCGGCAAAATTGCCCCGTTCCACCACTTGGCCATTCTCGAATACCAAAATAAGGTCAGCATCCCGCACCGTGCTCAAACGGTGGGCAATGATGAACGTGGTGCGGCCGCGCATGAGCGTTTGCATCGCCCGGGACACCCGCGCCTCGGTCGCCGCATCCAGTGCGCTGGTTGCCTCGTCCAGAATCAGGATCGGTGGATCCTTCAGCAGCGCGCGGGCGATCGCCAACCGCTGGCGCTGGCCGCCCGACAGCGTGGCCCCGCGCTCGCCGACGATGGTGTCATAGCCTTGCGGCTGGCGGATGATGAACTCGTGCGCGTCGGCCAGCCGGCAGGCGCGCTCCAGCTCCTCGTCGCTGGCCCCGGCGCGGCCGATGCGGAGGTTTTCACGGATGGAGCGGTTGAACAGCAGGCTTTCTTGGAACACGACGCCGATCGAGCGGCGCAGGCTCTCGAGCGTCACATCGCGCAAATCCTGCCCGTCGATCATGATCTGCCCGGCCACCGGATCCCATAGCCGTTGCAGCAAATTCATCGCCGTGCTCTTGCCCGCCCCGGTCTGGCCTACGAGTGCGACCGAGGTGCCGGGCCGGGCCACGAAGCTCAATCCGGACAGGATGGCGGGGCCGCCGGGATAGGCGAAGGTCACATCCTCGAACGCGACCTCGCCCTGGGGGGCCAGCAGTTCGGGCGCGCCAGGGTGTTCCGGCACGGAGGATTTGGCGTCCAGCACACCGAAGAAATCCTCCAGCACCGGCAGCTGGAAGAACAGGCGGGAGGCGAATTGCACCGCGCTTTCCATCCGCCCGATCAGCAGCGTGGCGAAGCCCATGAAGCTCACGATTTCGCCCACCGTCGCCTGACCGTCGATGTGCAGGACGGTGCCGATTACCACGATGGCGATGACCGCGAGCGTGCTGGCGGCGCGGGTCAGCACGTTAACCACTGCCCACCAATTCAGCACGGGGAACTGATATCGCAGCACGTCATCGATGATGGAGCCGAACAGCCGGCTCTCGGCCTGCAAACGAGTAAAGGATTGCACGACCATGACGTTGGCCAGCGCGTCCTGCGCCGTGCCCGCCAAATGGCTGTGATAATGCTCGACCCGGCGCTGCCCGGCTTCCGTCCGGCGCACCACCAGCGCGGTCAACACCACGAACAGCACCACGAGCACGACCAGCGTCATCGCCAGCCGCCAATTGAGGAAAAACGTCAACGGCAACAGCACGATGACGGCGACGAAAGTCGAAAGCTGATCCTTGAAGAACGTGAGCCACAGGCCAAACAACGCGTCCGACCCGCCGAGCATGACTTTCATCAGCCGCCCCGAATGCACGTCACCATGGAAGCTCAGCGGCAAGGACAGCACGTGATTGAAATAACGGTTCATAATGCCGAGCCGGTTGCGGTGCGCCATCCGCTCGGACTGCAAGGCGGTCGCGATGTTGGCGAGGATGGTGGCGGCGCCCACGGCGAACCAGACGCCCAGCAGCTGCGCCGACTGGCTCCATAAATAATCGGCCGGCATCCCATCCGAGCGCGTCAGCAGGCCGATCACCCGGCCGAATAGCACCGGATCCATAAAGGTAAGCCCGGCCACGATGATATTGGCGACGGCCAGCAGCGCCGCCAGCCGCTTATCCCGGCCCAGCACGCCCAGCGCCTGCTTATAAATCCTGTAGAAACGCATGCATCCATCCAAAGCCGGATCGGACTTTAACCTAGGCCCTCATTCTGGCAACAACAGGGCAAAATGGGCGCACGCGCTCGTGGCCGAAATCCGATCTAACCCATCGCCACGGCGCGGAACCAGTCGCGCGGCCGCACGAATTCCTCCTGAGCGACGATGGTCAGCAATTCGCGCGAACCCGCCTCCGCCGTCGCACGCAACAGGCCGTGGATCGCGCTGCCGGCCGCCTCCAGCGCCGCGTGTGGATCTTGCGTGCGGAGCATGTGGAACAGGAACAGCGCAGCCACCGCGTCGCCCGCACCGTTCGCCGAAATCGGCAGCCGCGGCGTCCGCAGGCGCCAGGCCCCGTTCGGCCCGGTGGCCACCATATCCATCGCGTCCGCGGGCGTCCCGTCCGTACAAACGCTCGTGACCAGGACCGTGCCGCCCGGGCGGAGCGGGAGGGCGCGGATCGCGGCCAGCGCCTCCGTCTCGGTCCGGACGGGGAGGCCGGTCAAGTACTCCAGCTCGAATTGGTTCGGTGTCAGGATGTCCGCCTCCCGCACCGCATCGGCCATGAGCGCCGGAATACCGTCCCGGACATAGACGCCGGGGCCTACGTCGCCGATCACCGGGTCACAGCAATAGAGGGCACACGGATTGGCGGCGCGGACGCGGCGGACGGCGTCCAGCACGGCACCGACGATGCCCGGCTCGCCCATATAACCGGACAGCACGGCGTCACAGCCCGGCAGCACGCCTCGCGCGGCGATCCCGTCCACCAGGGCGCGCACGCTGGCACCGTCATAGACCTGGCCGGTCCAGCCGCTATAGCCGGGATGATTGCTGAACTGCACCGTGTTGATGGCCCACACCTCGGCCCCCAGCCGCTGGAGCGGGAACACCGCGGACGCGTTCCCGACATGGCCGTAGGCGACCCAGGATTGGATCGAGAGAATGTTCATACCCATTCTCTTGCTGCCATGCGCGGCCCGGCGCAATGGGAGCCCGCATCAGGGGAACCCGCCATGGCCGAGCCGAAGCTGTTCACGCCCATCACCTTCCGCGGCGTCACCGCGCGCAACCGGATCGCGGTCTCACCGATGTGCCAATATTCGGCGACGGACGGCCTCGGCGATGATTGGCACATCCAGAATGTGGGTGCGAAGGCGATGGGCGGGCCGGGGCTGGTGTTCACCGAGGCCGCGCATGTGTCCGCGCCGGGGCGGATCACCCATGGCTGCCTCGGCATTTATAATGAGCAGCATACGGCGTTCCTGAAGCGGCTGGTGTGGTTGATCGAGTATGGCGGCGCCGTGCCCGGCATCCAGATCAGCCATGCCGGGCGGAAGGCCAGCAGCCAGCGCCCGTGGGAGGGCGGCAAGGCCGAGCGGCCGGAGACGGGCGGCTGGGTGCCGTGGGCGGCGTCGGCGATCCCCTTCCACGAAAACGCCGTGGTGCCGCACGCGATGAGTGTGGCCGAAATTCAATCGGTCATTAGCGCGTTCGGCGCGGCCGCATCACGCGCGCTGAACGCGGGGTTCAAGGTGATCGAGCTGCATGCAGCGCATGGCTATCTGCTACACTCCATGCTCTCACCGGTGTCCAACCGGCGTAACGATGCGTATGGCGGGGATCTGATTGGCCGGATGCGCATGCTGATGGAGGTGATCGACGTGACGCGCGCCGTGTGGCCGGACACGCTGCCGCTATTCGTGCGGCTGTCCTGCACGGATTGGCTGCCGGGTGGGCTCGTGCCGGCGGACGCGGTCGAGATCGGGCGCATGCTGAAGGCGCGGGGCGATGTGGATTTGATCGATTGCTCGGCCGGCGGCGTTTCTCCCGCCGCGCGTATTCCGTCGGTGCATCCCGGGTATCAGGTGCCGTTTGCGGACCAGGTCCGACGGGAGGCGGGGATCATGACCGGCGCGGTCGGCATGATCACGAGCCCGGAGCACGCGGCGGAGATCATCGCCAATGACCGGGCGGATTTAGTGTTCGTGGCCCGTGCGGTGCTGGCCGACCCCGCCTGGCCATTGCGGGCAGCCGCGGCGCTCGGCGTGACCGTGCCGCTGGTGCCGCAGTATCAGCGGGCGAGGGTGGCGTGACGCAACATTTACTTGGGCAGAACGTTAACGGTGAGATCGGGAGGTTCACCATGCGTCAAGTCCTTTTTGCGTTCGTGGCCGTGGGGCTGCTGACCACGTCGGCGGGGGCGGATGAGCGGGAGGGCTTCACGCCGCCGAGCCTGCAACGGGGTGACCATGGGGAGGGCCGCCGCGATTTTGGCCGCCGGGATTTTGAACGCCGGGATTTCGAGCGCTGGGATGAGCGAGGCCGCGGAGACCGGGGGCGGTGGGAGCATGACCGGGATCGTGGCTATTACGACGGGGATCGCCGCGACCGGTATTATGCGCCGCCGCCCGTGTATTATGCGCCACAGGCCCGGCCATACTATGCGCCGCCGCCGGTCTACTCTCCGCCCGGTGTCGGCTTGTTCTTTCCATTCCGCTAGGAGCTGGTGATGAATGTATTGCGTATTCTATGCTCGATCGCAGCGGTTCTGATGGTGTCGCCCGCGGTGGCGCAGCCCCAGCCGGTGGCACCAGCGATGACCCAGGTGGCCGCTCCCGGTCGGGTAGAGCGGCATATTGCCGACTTAAAACGCCGTCTCGCGATCACGCCGGCAGAGGCGACGCAATGGGATGCGTTTGCCGCGGTGATGCGAGAGAACGGCAAACATATGTCACAACTATATGAATCGCGTGCCACCCATGTCACGGCAATGAAGGCCAATGACGACATGCGCAACTATGCCGAACTGACGCGCGCCCACGCCGAAGATATGCAACGCCTGATCCCCGTCTTTGACTCGCTGTATGCGGTTATGCCAGCCGATCAACAGGCCCGGGCGGATAAGATCTTCCAATCCTTTCAAAACCGGCGGCGCCCGGGCTGAGGGTTAGACCGACGCTCTTGCAGGGACGTCCAGGCTCGCTCTATACGTGCCGCTTTGCGGCCGGTCGGTATCGGCCCATGGAGAGATGACATGAAGCCCGGAATTCACCCGCCCTATCACGACGTAACGATCATCATGACGGACGGGACGACGTTCAAGACCAAGACCTGCGCCGGTAAGCCTGGCGATACTATGCGCCTCGACATCGACCCTAAATCCCATCCAGCCTGGACCGGCGTCCAACGTATGATGGACACGGGCGGTCAGGTTGCGAAGTTCAACCGGAAGTTCGCCGGTATTGGCATCAAGAAGTAATACCAATCGCCGTAACATTTGACCCGTCATTGCGGGACGCCACTTGGCGGCGAAGCAACCCAGGGCGACAGGCACGCTTGCTGCTCCTGGATTGCTTCGCTACGCGGCTTGCAATGACGGCGTTTTTATAAGCGGTCAATATCAGAATGCGCGGGCGCTCCGTGCTTCACGCATTACCGTCATGATAATGATCTTCATGTCCAGCCAGATGGATTGGCGGCGGATGTATTCCAAATCGGCCGCCAGCCGATCGGCGACTTGCTGAGTCGTATACATTCCACCCCGGAAGCCGCGGACCTGAGCGAGCCCGGTGATGCCGGGTTTCATCAGGTGGCGGCGCGGATAGCCTTCCACCAAGGTATGAACCCGATGACCGTCCGCGCTCGTGCCAGGGGCATGCGGCCGGGGTCCGACCAGCGACATATCCCCCCGCAGCACGTTCAGCAATTGCGGTAATTCGTCGATACTCAGTTTGCGGAGGACCGCGCCGATGCGGGTCACTCGAGGATCGTTGCGGACCGTCTGCTGTGTGGCGAGCGCGTCCGCGACGTCATTTCGCATGCTGCGGAATTTCAAGATCCAAAACAGCTGATTGTTATATCCCACGCGGAGCTGCCTGAATAACACCGGCCCGGGCGATTCCAGCCGGATCAACGTCGCAACCGCGAGCAATAGCGGTGCGGTGACCGCCAGGATGCCGAGCGCGCCAATCCGGTCGAAGATGTCTTTCGAAAGAGCCCGCCAATCTTTTAAAGGATTTTCCCGGATAAGCAGGACGGATTGCAACCCTAAGGACGCTGGACGCGCCTCAGGACCCGTGATCTCGGCGGCCTCCGCAACGGTGTAGATGTCTTGCGCGCACGACTGTAACAGCACGCTCAGCCGCTGCAGCCTGGCCCGGTCCTGCGCCGGCACCGCCAGCACGATGGCGTCAACGCGGCCAAGCTTGCAATCGAGCAACAAGCTCAAAAGGTCGCCCCGCCTCCCCGAACGATCATCATGATGGACCCGTTCTTCGGAATACCGCCCAATCACGGCGATGCACGCCGGGTCGTCCATGGACAAGCGTTGCACCAGCGCCGCGCCCGCCTCGTCCCCCACGACCGCGACCTTGGTCATAAACCGGCCAGCCTTCAACCAGTGCCGCAGGCGATCGGTGGCCAGCGTCCGCAGCACGAAGATCGACAGGCTGGTGACCACGAGGGAGACCCCGCCCCATGTCGCGGCCCACATCAGCGGCGCGCCGAGCAGAATGAGGCAAAGGGCAGAGGAAAGCCCGGTAGCGAGGGCGGCCATCCCGGCCCAGCGGACCTGCCCGTCCGCGCCGGCCAGACGTTCCCAAGTGTAGGCGCGGGCGAACCGCAGCGCCTCGAACCCGCCAACGACCGACACGGTGAACGCCAGCGCGGCGCTACCGGGCTGCAGGCCGCGCCAAAACCAGGCGATGAGGGCGCCGGTGATGAGCGCGCCGGCCGCGAGGGTCATCAACTCGATCAGTTTGAAAATCCGGGAGAACACCGGAATCGACGACCGCGGCGTCGTATTCCACGACAGACGGCGTGACGCGGGATGGGGAGAGCGGGACCACACGGCCGCAGTCCGCAGGGAGTGCGCGAGTTGCATTATGGCAACCGCGTCGAGCCGAACGCGTCACTGCCTGGCGACAACGCCACTCGCGCCGGCCGTTGCACATGTGCGGCATACCCGGCAGTGAGCGCCCGGACGACCGTTTTCCCGGCACTCTGGCGGCGAACGGATTGCTGCAAGGCCGCCCTGCGCGGTCCCGTCAACCGCTCCGGCTGTTCGGCCAAGTCGCGCAACAATTGAAATAGCGCGCCCGCGTCACCGGCGGGTATGCACCAGCCGCCGTCGCCCACGATTTCTGGCAGGCCGGGCACCAGGGCGCAAATGACGGGGACCGCATGGGCCTGCGCCAGCTCGATCGTGCGGTCGAACGGCTCCCGGTACGCGAGCGGCGGGGTCGGCAGTACCAATAGCGCGTCGATTGCGGCGATCATGTCCGGATGGTCGGTCAAGGCAACACCGTTCGCGTCATCCAACAAGCGAATCCGATGCTCCACATCCAGCGCGGCCGCCCGGGCCATGATCTCTGGGCGTAGCGGACCGTGACCCGTGATCAGCACCACGATCTCCGCATCGCAAGCGGCCACAGCCTCCAGCAATTCCAGGGCGCCACAGCCGACCGTCAGCGGGGCGGCAAAACCGAATACCGGGCATGGCGGGTCGAGCAGGCGCAGGCGCATCCGGGCACCCGACCGATCCGGGATCGCCCTCGCGCCGATTCCGGCCGGTGCGACCGCCCCCACACCATCGAACCCGGCACCCCGGGCATAGGCAAGACCATCCAAATGCCGGGCGATCACGACATCGGCCGTCACCAGCGGCGTGCGGGCGAGCAAGCGCCATGGCCATGGCCGCTCCATCGTGAACACGTGTTCGAGCTCGAGCGCAAAGGCGCATCGGTCTCCGGCCCGGCAGAAGCGCGCGAGCTGAACCGCCAGCAGGCTCGCCGGATCTCCGTGATAATTGACGATGTCCGGACGCAGGCGGCGGAGCGCCGCCCCTAGGCCCGCGTAGCCGGCAAAGCGGCCGGTGCGGCGTTGCGGCAGGGGGAGCCACGTGGCTCGATCATCCGGCGGTCTTACCGGGGTCAGCTTCAGGTCCGAGGGATAGATAATCGTATGCGTTTCACTCAGACCAGTGAATAACCGGCTCAGGCCGGCATGGCTCGCCAAATCCGGATGGATCAGGGTAACAGGCCGCTGCATCAGTCCAGGTGTGCCGGCTGGATGAAGCGTACCCTCATTGCTGACCCATATACGCGATGGCGGGCACGGGGCGTTGGTCGAACAGGCCGTGTTCGCGTGTTTCGACCATGGTCACCGCGACGCCGTAGACGAACCCGCCAGCGCTCCGCATGCCGTCCACGGCATCGCCCAGCTCCGTCAGCTTCGACCCCCCCCACCGCGTGACCACCAAGACGCCATCGACGAGCTTGGCCAGGACGCGCGCGTCCATCAGAACGTCCGACGGGGGGCTGTCCAACAGGACCACGTCATACATGTCGGCCCACGCCAGCAGCTCCGCCATCCGTCCGCCCATCAGCAGCTCGGTCGATTCTGCACAAGGCGGTCCGGCGGGGATGGCGTCCAACGTCAGCAGGGCGGTGCGGGTCACCGCCTCCCGCGGCGACACAAAGCCGCGCAACACGTCACCGAGCCCCGGACCGGAGGAAAGATTGAGCGCGTTGGCGAAGGTCGGGCGTCGTAAATCGCACTCGATCGCCAGCACCCGGCGTCCGCCGGCGGCGATGAGTTGCGCAAGCGCCAGCGTCGTAAAGGTTTTCCCTTCCCCTGGAGCCGCGGACGTGACGAGGATGGTACGCCGGCGATCCCCCACATGCCCCGCCAACACGAGCCGGGCATGCAGCCCGCGTAGTGCGTCCTGCACGGTGGGCGAGCGTTGGGCGGCCCCGAGTGTTTCGTTGAGGCCCATCGCGGAACCCCGGCCCGACACCCGGGCCACCAGCCCGGCACCCGGCGGTAAGACGCGAGGAATTTGCGCCAATACCGGAACCTGGCTCCGCATTTCGACGTCGCCCGCCACCCGGACCGTGCGGTCCGCCCCATCCCGCAGCCGGGCCACGAGCGTGCCGAGTCCGAGCGCAAGCAGCAAGCCCCCGGCATAGGTTGGTAGCGGACGCGGAAAAACAGGTTCCGACGGACGTTCGGCCAGATTTACCAGGCGGGCGGTATTCACCAACACGGGCCGCTCCGCTTCGGTCTCGCTGGCACGCTTATATTGTTCGGTATAGAGCGTGCGCTTCACCTCGGCATTGCGTTCGAGCGCTGCGATATCGGTGTCCGCCGTGGCGGGCGCGGCCGGCTCTTGCTTGATGATGTCGAGCTGCCGTTGCAGCGTGACCGCCTGCGCCGCGGCGGTCTGATATTTCCGATTGGCGGCGCGAAAGGCCGGAAGCCCTTCCCGGTCCACCCGCAGCTTCAACGCATCCCGCTGCTCCCGCAGGCCGGCCAAATCAGCCGACCCAGCCGGCTCGGCTGCGAGTTGCGCGGTCACGGCGTCGAGTTGTTGATGAGCGTCCGCGATCGTGCGTGCGTCCATGGCAGAACGCATTTCCGGTTGCCCCCCCATGCCGCGCTGGGAATTCCGCATCCGCACCACCGCCTCCGCCATCGCTTGCTGCGGCGCGGCGATTTGGCGTGCCAGTGTGGCCTGCCGCTCCGCGTTGGTGCTGGCGAGTTGCGCCCGGTCCGATGCATCGCGCTTGAGAGAGACGATTTTGGCATCTTGATCCCGCAGCGATGCCTCGAGCTGGGCCACGTCCTGCCAGCGCCGGGCGACCTCCCGGTCACCCTGTTGCGCCGGGGCCACCCGGGGATCATCGAGAAAGGCCTGAACGAGCGCATTCGCCAGATCGCGGGCCGTCTCGGGAAGTTCGGACTGATAGCCGATGGAGATCGCCCGCGATTGGCCGACCGGGCTCACCTGGAACCGCGCTGCCGCCCAGTTCAGCAGGGCGTCACTGTCAGGCTTCAGACTGTCGCAGGACAACGCCGGGGTGCCGGACAGCTGGCGGCTGAACCACGACGCCCCCTCCGCCCTATCGCACTCACGATGGATGGCCGCAAGGACGCCGGGGCGGGCGAGGGCAAGGCGGGCGAGCCTTGGGGAACGGATCAGCACCAGCTGGCTTTCGAGGTCGGCGGGATCACCGATCTTCTGAATCCAGGCATCCGAGATGCGGGGACCACCGCCCTCCGCTTCCGCGACGATGACCGAACCGGACGCGACATAGCGCGGCAGGATGGCAAACAGACCGAGCGCCACGATCAGCAGCGTGGCCGCAACGACGGCGAGGAACAGCCAGCGCCGCCGCAAAATGCGGTTCAGCAGCCCCGTTTGGGATCCCGACGGAGAACCAAATGCCGGGGTCAGAGACAAGGAAGCCATTAGCGCGTCACCCCTTCCGGCCTGACGTGGTCACGATAGCAGCCACCACGGACACGGTAACAATTCTGCGCATCCAACACTGTCCGTTCCGATCTCGACAACATTCATCATCCCGCTGAATCGCGAGTTCTCCGCATCTCTGGCACCTTTCAACCAAGGTGTCGTCAGTGTAACCGACAAAATCTTAGTAAAAAATTACTTTTTGGCGGAGAAACTCGATTTATTTTGCGCCTAAAATACTCGCTCGTGAACCGTCACGACATCGCTTGGCGCTAGTAAGGTATCACGCTCTGCACGGCCCTCACTCGCCGGGGTCTCACCCGCAACGCCACCCTGGCGGACGATGGAGAACCGGTTCGTCACCGCCCGATAGGTGAAGCCGCCCGCGATCGCCACCGACGTCAACACCGTCATTCCCGGCTGATACGGATACTGGCCCGGCTTGGCCACCTCTCCTAAAATAAAGATCGGACGGTATTGCGTCACCTCGACCGAAACCTTCGCATCCTTATAGAGTCCGGATTTTTCCAGCAGGTCGGACACGCTGAACGCCAGTTCCACCGGCGTCAGCCCCGACGCCCGTGCACCGCCGGCTAACGGCAGCGCCACCTTGCCGCTGTCATCGACGCGGAATTCACCCGTAAGACCCGGCTCACCGAACGTCGTGATCCGGACCTGATCCCCCGGCCCAAGTCGATAGGTCAGGCCCGCCGGCAGCACCGGCGGCAGCTTGTCCGCCGGGACCGCGCATCCGATCAGCAGCACCGCCGCGACCAGCGGTCCCAGGATTCTCACGCGCATGCTGCCTCCAGTTCTGCCGTCCGCGCCCCAGCCGATTGGCAAGAGCAAGCCATCGCTTGTATAGGTCAACAAAGCGGGAGTATCGGATGACAGACGTGAGGGCAACCTTTGGAACGGGGCCGGCAGAGGCTGCCGGGACGCCCGCGCCCTCCTATTTGAACCTCCGCGCCAAGCATGACGCACGCGCGCCGGTGTGCCACCGCTGCTTCTCGTGGGCCCCTGCCCCCAGCCCGCCGCGGCGGACCCGGCATCTCCGCTGGCTCGCCCCCACAGTCGCGGCCGGCGTGGTCGTACTCGCCGGGCCAGAGGGGGCGCGGGCCGCCATCGGTGCGGCGATCGGCACCATGCTCGGGGCACTTCCCACCCGGCCCAGCATCACCGTCTCCAGCACGCTGTTCCCGCAATCAGTGCCCGGATTCGATCAAGAACAGGGCCTGACGCTGCCCAGCGCGCCATTGCCGGATGATTCGGTCGCCGGGCGGGGCGTGCGCGCGGCGGGCGTGCTGATCCAACCCTCGCTCGATATCGGCACCGGCTATGACAGCGACGTGCTGGGCGCGCGCGGACGGCCGGGCAGCGCGATCATCAGCGAGACGCCGGCCCTGTCGCTCACCACCGAGGGCTCGGTCGTGCGCGTCGGTGCCTTCATCGATGCGGAAAACAGCACCTATCTCAATCAACCGCGCCAATCGCGCACGGATTTCCGGGCCGCCCTCGGCGCCACGGCGGACCTCGGGCGCGGGAGCGTCACGCTCGGCTACTCCCATCTGCATCTGCACGACGATCCGTCCGCCATCGGGTCCATCGCGTCGAGCGAGCCAACCCCGTTCGACGTCGATGACGTGCGACTGGGCGGCAGTATCGAGCTCGGCCGGCTGTCCCTCCTGCCGTTCGCGGATTATTCGCACTGGTCCTACGGCCGCGTCCGCATCGGCGGGATCGAGGTGAACGAGCGCTTCCGGGATCGTAATGTGCTCCAGGCCGGCAGCGCCGCCCGCCTCGTCATCGGCGAACGGCGGGATTTGCTCGCGTCCGTGAGCTTCGTCAGCACCCAATTCGGTCATAATTTCGGCGCGGCGCCGGCCCCCAGCTCCAATGGCGTGCTGGCCCTGGGCGGCGTCGATTACGAGCTGGATGCCGCACTCAAGGCCCGCATCCTGCTCGGCGTGCAGGCGCGTGCCTATAATAGTGGGATCTACCGCGACCGCATCGTCGCCGTCGGCCAGTTCGCCCTCACGTGGATGCCGCAAAAACAAACGGAGGTCACGCTCGCTGCCTCCCGCAGCCTCGAGGATTTGGCGCAAGAGGATCCGGGCGGCTCGATCTTTTCGCGGGCCGAGCTGGCCGTCAGCCACGAATATTGGCGCAACCTCGTGCTCCGCGCCCGGGCCGGCCTCACCACGGCCGAGTTCCTGCAGATCGGCGGCACCCAGGTCGCGGGTTATACCGGCGTGGGCTTTACCTGGGACGTCAACCGGCACTGGAAGCTGGTGGGCGACGCGGAGATCAGCCGGGTGTCGAGCCCGGTCCGCAGCTTCACCCTCGGCGGCCAGAACGTGCCGGGCGGCCCCTACACGCGGGTGCAAACCGGCCTGCATCTCACGACCGCCTTGTAACCACAGCCTCGCCACAGACGCATCGCCCGGCCAAAAGGGAGTTTCCGATGAGCAAAGTTTTCTGGCTGGGCGCGGCGTTGATGTTGGCCGGATGCGGCGGACCGCAGACCAGTTCGGGCGCGGACTACATCGCGTCCCGCCCAGAATTCCGTCCTGCCCCGGGCAATACGGTCGAGCGCGCAGTGTTCGACGCGGCCAACGTCGAGCCGAACCTGCGTTTTCCCGCCCGTTTCGGCCTGGCCCGGCTGCAGGGCGGCAGCCTCACCAACATTCCGTCCGAGGAGGCCGCGGCCTGGCTGGCCCTGGCCGCGAAAGCCGGCCGGTCCTACGGCACCTTCGTCCCGATCAGCCCGCTGATCGCCAGCATGGCGGACTCGGCCGAGAGCGGGACCGAGCGCTACTCCGGCGTGGACCGCATCTGCATCGCCGCCGCGCGTCAGCACGTAGACGCCGTGCTGATCTACGAAGCGACCGGCCAGGCGACCGACAAAGTGACCGCACTCAGCGTGCTCGATCTGACCATCGTCGGCGCGTTTTTGATCCCGACGCGCGCGGTCGGTGGCCAAGCCAAGGCGTATGCGCTGCTGGTCGATGTGCGCAACGGCTACCCCTACGGCACCGCCACGTCACGGCGGAGGAATCGGGCTTCACCATCAACAACGGCTCCGGCGACCGTTCCCGCACGTTATTGCCCAGGCCGAGACGGAGGCGGTGGTGAAGGTCACGGCGGATGTCGGCACGATGATGACGACGTTGAAATCCGAGCTGGATACGCGGGAACTGCAGCAGCTGCGTGCGGAGAAGGCGGCTTCCCCCGCGCCGGCCCGGCCTGCGCGCCGCACGCGTCCCCTCTCCTAATCTACCCGGCATGATCGCCGCGCGGGAGGCGTGGCGGGCCGGGCTGTTCGCGCGGGCGCAGTGGGTGCCGAATATCATCGCCGGCGTGATTGTGGGCGTGGTGGCACTGCCGCTGGCGCTCGCCTTCGCCATCGCCTCCGGAGTGAAGCCAGAGGCGGGGATCACGACCTCGATCATCGCCGGCCTGGTGGTGTCGGTGCTGGGCGGCAGCCGGACGCAGATCGCGGGGCCCACGGGCGCGTTCATCGTCGTGCTGGCCGGTGTCGTGGCGGAATTCGGGGTGCCCGGCCTGCTGATCGCCACTGGGATGGCGGGGGTGATGCTCGTCGTGCTCGGCCTCGCGCGGGCCGGGGGGTTGATCCGGATGATCCCGCACGCTGTGGTGGGCGGGTTCACGGCGGGGATCGGCATCGTCATCTGGGTCGGCGAGTGGCGGGATTTCTTCGGCCTGCCTGACGTCCCGGCCGGGAGTTTCGCCGTGCATACCGGGCGGCTCCTGGCCGCGCTACCGCATTTGGACGGGAACACGACGGCGCTGGGGCTGGTCAGCCTTGTCCTCATCACGATCGGCCCACGCCTACCGGGATGCCGGCGCGTGCCGGGTCCGGTGATCGCGCTGGTGACCGGGACGGTAATCAGCGCGCTCTGGTCGCTGCCGGTGGCGACCATCGGCAGCGCGTTCGGCGCCATCCCCCCGGGTCTGCCGCATTTCGCCTGGCCGGCCTATTCCGGCAGCCTCCTGGCGCTGGTGCCCGCCGCACTTACCATCGCGGCGCTGGGTGCCATCGAGTCGTTGCTGTCCGCCACCGTCGCCGACCGGCTGACCGGCACGCAGCATAATCCCAATCAGGAACTCGTGGCGCAGGGGATCGCTAACATTCTCAGTCCGTTATGGGGCGGGATCGCGGCCACCGGTGCGATCGCGCGGACGGCCACCAACATCCGCAATGGCGGCACCGGGCCGCTGGCGGGCATGGTCCACGCCGGCGTCCTGGTCCTTGTGTTACTAATTGGCGCGCCGCTCGCCGGGCACATCCCGCTCGTGGTCCTGGCGGCGATTCTGTTTGTCGTGGCGTGGAACATGAGTGACGTGCCGGGCGTCACCCGGGCGCTGCGGGCCGGCCCGGTTGCGGAGCGGATCGTGCTGGTGGGCACGCTGCTGACCACCGTGTTCGTGAACCTCGTGGCCGGCGTCCTGTTCGGCATCGCGCTGGCGTTCCTCACCCGGCGGCGCTGATCCAGGCAGGCCAGTGAGCCGGCGCGACACCCGTCTTTCAGTCCGATCCAAAATACGATACATTCCGCACACGGACCAGTCACGCTGCCGATGTGAGGGGGGATCGATGCGGTTGTTGATCGTGGATGACCATCCCGTGATGCGGGATGGCCTGGCGGCGCTGCTGGAGCACGCGGCACCGGACACGGTCGTCGTCCATGCAGCGAATGCGCCGGCCGCGATCGAGTTGGCGTCCGGAGACCCGGCGCTCGACTGCGTGCTGCTGGATTTGTCCATGCCGGGCATGGATGGGTTCATGGCGTTGTCGGCGCTGCGCCAGCG
>JAYVOF010000083.1:0-14653 GCA_043758105.1 Rhodospirillales bacterium
TTGGTGGTGCAGCTCGCGTTGCTGATCACCGTCATGTCCTTGGTGATCACCTGCTGGTTCACGCCGAACACCACCGTCGCGTCCACGCCGTCGGCCGGCGCGCTGATCAGCACCTTGCGGGCGCCGGCCCCGGTGATGAGCGCCATCGCGGCTTCCTTGGTCGTGAAGCGCCCGGTGCACTCCATCGCCACATCGACGCCCTTATAGGGGACCTTCGACGGATCCTTCTCCGCCGTCACGGTGATCGGCCCATAGGTGCGGCCGTTATGGGTGATGGTGATGGTCTGGCCATCCACGTGCACCTTACCGGGAAACCGGCCATGCGCGCTGTCATAGCGGAATAGATGCGCATTCGCCTCGACGCTGCCGAGGTCGTTGATGGCCACCGGCTCGATATCCGTCCGCCCGCTTTCGACAATCGCCCGCAGCACCAGGCGACCGATGCGCCCAAATCCGTTAATCGCGACCTTTACGGCCATAGAACGCTCTCCCTCTAATTCGAAATCAGCCGTTTTCGCACGGCGGTGGTGATGGCCTCCGGCGTGATGCCGAAATGCCGGAACAAATCGGCGGCCGGGGCACTGGCACCGAAGCCGGTCATACCGATGAACTGCCCGTCGGCGCCGAGCCAGCGCTCCCAGCCAAAGCCGCACGCGGCCTCGATCCCGAAGCGGGGCGCGCTGCCCAAGACGGCGGCGCGCACATCCTCCGGCTGATGCTGGAACAGCTCCCAGCACGGCAGGGACACGACGGCCACCGCGATGCCCTCGTCCGCCAAAATACGCCGGGCGCCCAACGCCAGAGCCACTTCCGACCCGGTGGCGATCAGGGTGGCGCGGCGAGCCCCCTCCGCCTCCGCCAGGACATAGCCGCCCCGGGCGCAGCGATTCTCCGCCGCATCGGTGCGGAGTGCGGGCACCGGTTGGCGGGACAGTGCGAGGATGCTGGGTCCGTCCGCCCGGCGGATCGCCAGTTCCCAGCATTCTGCGGTTTCAAGAGCGTCGGCGGGGCGGAAGACGTGAACGCCGGGCATGGCGCGAAGGGCGGCGAGTTGCTCGATCGGTTGGTGCGTCGGCCCGTCTTCGCCCACGCCGATGCTGTCATGCGTAAGCACATGGATCACCCGCTGCCGCATCAGCGCCGCCATGCGGAGCGCCGGGCGCATGTAGTCGCTAAACGCGAGGAACGTCCCGCCATAGGGGATAATGCCGCCATGCAGCGCCATGCCGTTCATCGCCGCCGCCATCCCATGCTCGCGCACGCCGAAATGCACGTAACGCCCGGCAAAAATGCCCGGCGTGATGGCGGCCATACCGGAAATTTGCGTTTGAGTGGACTGCGCCAAATCCGCCGATCCGCCCACCAGCTCCGGGATCGCCGGCACCAGCGTCTCTAGCGCGCGGAGGCTGCTGGCGCGGGTGGCGAGCGCGGGCCGGGTGTCGGCTAGGTCCTGGCGCAGCAACGCCGACGCCTCATGCCATGTTTCCGGCAGGCGCCCGGCCATCACACGCTCGAATTCGGCGCGCAGCGGATGGTTGGTCAGGCGCTTTAGCCAGCCACGCCGGGCGGTGGTGCCGCGCGACCCGGCGGTTTCCCAGCGCGCCACCAGGTCCGGCGGGATGGTGAACGGCGCGTGGTGCCAGTCCATGGCGTGTTTGGCGGCGTCCGATTCGTGCGTGCCCAGCGGCTGACCGTGGCAGGCGGCGGTGCCGGCCTTGGTGGGCGCGGCGAAGCCGATTACGGTGCGGCAGGCGATCAGCGTGGGTTTCTTCGACCGCATCGCCAGCGACAACGCGGCATGGATCGCGTCCGGATCATGGCCATCGACACGTTTGGTGGCCCAGCCCATGGCGGAAAACCACTTCAACGGGTCATCCGACGCGGCCAGCGCCGTGTCGCCATCGATGGACGTGCTGTTGTCGTCCCACAGCAGCGTGAGCTTTTCCAGCCGCAAATGCCCGGCGATCGCCGCCGCCTCATGGCTCACGCCCTCCATCAGGTCGCCGTCCGAACACATGACCCAGGTGCGGTGATCCACCAGGCTTCGCCCAAACCGCGCCGCCATCATGCGTTCCGCGAGCGCCATGCCGACGGCGGTCGCAACCCCTTGGCCGAGTGGCCCGCTGCTGGCCTCGATCGCCGGGTGCTCGCCATGCTCGGGGTGCCCGGCGGCCGGGCTGTCCAACTGGCGGAAGCGGCGCAGCACGTCCAGCTCCATGCCGGCGTGGCCGGTGAGGTGGAGCAGGGCATAGAGCAGCATGGAGCCGTGCCCAGCGGATAGCACGAACCGGTCGCGGTCCGGCCAGCGCGGGTCGGCGGAGTCGAAGCGGAGGGTGCGGGTCCAGAGTGCCGTGGCCACGTCCGCCATGCCCATCGGCATCCCCGGATGGCCCGATCCGGCGGCCTCCACCGCGTCCACCGCCAGCGCCCGGATGGCGTCCGCCATGCGCCGCTCGACCGTGGCCGGGCGGGCCAGGATGGCGGCCTGGGCCAGCAACGCCGGGGTGTGCGATGGTTCTGGCACAAAGATCGGTCCGCTGGTGCCGCCCATCAAGCCTCCAGATGCCACCCGGTATGGGCGGCAGGGTCAGCCGCTATACGGGGGCTAGGCCGGGCGGGCAAGGGCGGGGGCGGCGTGGGATACTGCGGCAGGGGGCGTAGAGAAGGGGCGCGATCGAGGCGCTGTAGGAGATAAAGACGATGCGTTACATGATGTTAGGTTTGGCCGCGCTGCTGGTGGCCGGTGTGGCGTCCGCGCAGCCCGCCCCCCCGAATGGCGCCCCGCCACCCGGTATGGAGGGTGGGCCGGGCGAGCATGGGCATGGCATGGGTGAGGGCAGGGGTGGGCATGGTGAGATGATGCGGCACATGATGGAGGGCGGGAAGGCGGCGCATTTCAGCTTCCGCCGCGGTGATAGCCGCGTGGACATCAAATGCGCCGCGGACGAGCCGATGAAGGCCTGCGTGGACGCGGCGATGACGCTCGCGGACAAGCTGGCGCCGGCGGGGAAATAGTGGAGGGGCCTGCGGCCGGCTGTGACTGCAGGCCCATTTGTGCTAGGTATGGCTCCGGAGAAGCTTGATGAGCCAGGCATCGATCGAGACGTCACGCATTTACTCCCGCGAAGAGTATCGTGCGTGGTGCGCGTTGCAGCCCCGCGGCCGGTTCGAGCGGGTGGATGGCCGTATCGTCGCCATGGCGGCCGAGCGTGGTGCGCATTTGCGGGCCAAGGCTGCGGTGTATGTGGCACTAAACCGGGCGGTCCTGGATGCCGGTGTGCCCTGCCAGGCGTTGCCCGACGGCGCCACGGTCGAGACGGGCGACAGTGATTATGAGCCGGATGCGCTGGTCAACTGTGGAGAGCCGATGGCGGATGACGCGGTCGCCGCGCCGAATCCGGTGATCGTGGTCGAGGTGCTGTCACCCGGTACGGCGTCCACCGACACCGGCGGCAAGCTCGCCGGGTATTTCCGGGTGCCGTCCATTACGCACTATCTGATCATACACCCGACCCGCCGCACGATCGTTCATCATCGGCGAATGGAGGATGGGATCGTCACGCAGATCATCGTGAGTGGGCCGGTTGCGATGACACCGCCTGGGATCGTTGTGACGGCTGAGGAAATTTATGGACCGTCATAGAGCATGCTACCCGGCCAGATTGCGGTGCGTTATAATCCGACCATGACCCAACCCGCTCCACTTACCCAAGACCAGGAAACCGAGGCGCATCGCCAGGCTCGTTTGGCTTGGGAAGCCGAGGGGCTAGCACAAGCGCGCGCTGAACTTGATGCGGGCCTTTATGTTGACGCGGATGAGATTGACGCCTGGATCGACAGCATGGGCACCGATCATGAGCTGCTGCCGCCGCCGACCCGCCATCGCTGACCAGAGCGAGTATCTCGCCGGCTCACCTATACTCCACGAGCCCGCGACGACCTCGAAGCTGTCCGGCGTTGGCTGCAGCAACCCGGCTCCGGACCGGTCGATTGGCGCAGGCTCGTAGCGATAAGGACCGAAATCCGACGACTTCAGCAATTCCCTTGCGAGTGGCCGTTTGGCCAACACCCGGTCGTGCGCGAACTGCCCTGCTCAGGCGGCTACTGGGCGCTCTACGAGGTTATCCCAGACACGGGCCGCGACGACAGCGCAGGCGACGTTTTCGTGCTGGGGGTTTACGCCCCTGGCCAAAACCGCCTGCTTGCTCGCCCCGATGACCCGACTTGAGAAAAATTTGTCTGCGTATTTGCCAGAGTTGGCAGGTAGGTGGTGGCTGCGCTAAGCTTCGTGAATGGGCACATCGGAGCTCCCGCCGGGAGATGATCTTGCATCGCCTCGCGAAAGCGATGAAGCAAAAACGCGCCGCGTCGTCCACGAGGCCGTTGATCTGGCTCACGCTCGCGCATCAGCCGCCGCCTGCCGAGTTGTCGACTCGGCCAAGGTGAAGGCCTGGATCGATAGCATCGGCACCGACCATCAGTTGCTCGTGCCTTACTCCGGCCGCTGATCGGTCGGCTTGCGACCTCGGTTAGCGTTATGGCCGAGCCTCCGCCTCGGCCCATCGCGTGATCCGGCGGGCATTGCCGGGCCAAGTGTAATCCTGAGATTCGAGCGCGGCGCGGGCGGCGGTGCCGAGGTGGGCGCGGAGGGCGGGGTCGGCGACCAGGCGGGCGATGGCGGTCCACATGGCTTCGGGGTCGGACGGGTCGAACAACAGCGCCGTTTCGTCGTGGGTCAGGATTTCGCGGATGTTAGGCTGGTCGGGGGCGACGATCGCGCGGGCGGCGGCCATGTAGTCGAAGATCTTGAGGGGGGAGGCGTAGGCGGTCACCTTAGGCTGCAGCGCGATGTCGAACTGGGCGACGGCATCGGGCACACGCGCGTTCTCGATCACGCCGGTGAAGGTGACGCGGGCGCCCAGACCCAACGCCGCCGCTTGGGCCTCCAGCGCCGGGCGGACCGGGCCGTCGCCTACGATCGTGAGCGCGGTGCCGGGCGGGCCGGACGCCATGTGGTCGATCAATGCGTCCATGCCGTGCCAATCCCTGACGAAGCCGACGAAGCCCAGCGTCACCGGGCCGGTATGCGGCGCCGGCGGCGGGAAGCGGTCCAGCACGACGCCATTGGGGGTCACCCGCACACGATCGGGGGCCACGCCCGCGGCCACAATCATGTCGCCCAACACGCGGGTCACCGCCAGCACCCTTGTCGCCGACCGCCATACCTGCCGCTCCAGCGCCCGCGCCAGGCGCTGCAGGCGAAGGGTGCCGAACAGCGTGCGCTCCTGCGCCAAGGGCGAGTTCACCTCCAAATAATAGGGCAGGCCAGTGCGCCGGGCGAGCCAGGAGCCGGCTAGGTAATACAGGTTGTATCGCTCGTAGATCAGGTCCGGCTTGAACGCGCGTGTGGCGGCGGCCAGGCGGCGATAGGCGGGGAAATTGTAGGCCAGCTCCGCCACCTCGCCCAACGCGCCCGGCAGCAGGCGGCGCAGCACCGCGATGGTGCGGCTCTCGCCGCCGAAGCCGCTGTCGTCGTAGAAGCTGGGGCCGACCACCTCGACCTCGTGGCCCAGGCCGCGGAGGGCGGCGATCAATTCGTCCACGTGCACGCTTTGGCCGTCGCGGGATTGGATGCGGTGGCTGTAGAGGATGCGCATTTAGACGGGCGTCAGAACCCAAGGCGCACCCGGCAACCCCGGCTCGCAGAACATCGGCACCGCGTTGGGGGTGCGCACCATGGGGGTGTGGCCCATCGCGGCGCGGATGGCGCGGAACAGCGCGCCGTGCGCCACGATCAGCACGGGGGCCTCGTGCATCAGCGCCCGGTTGACCGCGGCCAGGCCCCGTATGCCGAGGTCGGCGAAGCTTTCGGCCCGTTCCGGCGTGAATGCGCCGGCCACCCATTCGTCGAACCAATGCGCCATCGGCTGACCCTCTTGCACGCCGAACGAGACTTCGCGGAGGCCGGGGTCGAGCGTCACGGGCGCCCCGATCCGTTCGGCCACGATCTCCGCCGTCACACGGGCGCGGGACAAATCCGACGCCACGATGCTACGGATGCCGCACCCAGACAGCGACCCCGCGGCAGTGCGGGCTTGGGCGAGGCCCACCTCGTTCAGCGGAATATCCACGTTGCCTTGAGACAGGTTCAGCGCGTTCCACGCCGTCTCGCCATGGCGCAGAAACCAGAACGCCTGCCGTGTCAGCACTTCCGCGCCGTCCAGCATCAGGCGGTGAGCCCCTCTTGCGCCAGCATCCGCTGCACCGCCGGGCGGGCCAGCATGCGGTCCAAATGCGCCGCCAAATTGGCCGGCAGCGTCATGCCCATGCGCTTGGCCCCCCAGAACTCGACATAGAACAGAGCCGTGTCGCCCAGGCTGAATGACCCGGCGACATACTCCTTGGTGCCCAGCATCTTCGACATGATGGCGAAGCCCTTCTCGACCATCTGCCGGCCCTGCTCCTTGGCCGCGTCCAGATTGCCCGGGGCGAAATTCTCCGGGCGGAACAGCCGGGCGAAGCCTTGCATGTGGATGGTGGACACGCAGTAATCCATCGCGGCGGCGGATTGCAGCGATGCATCGATCTCAGACGGCAGCAGCCCGGAATTCGCATGCGTCTCGGCCAAATAATGCGCGATGACCGGGTATTCGGTCAGCACCATGCCGTCGTCGCGGATCAGCGTCGGCACCTTGCTCTTGGGATTGATCTCGCTGAACGGCGGCTTGTATTGCTCGCCGGCCTTCAGATCGAGCTTCACCAGCTCATACGACGCGCCGATTTCTTCCAGCACGATGTGAATGCCCATCGAGCAGGCGCCGGGCGCATAATAGAGTTTCATGAGAACCTCCTAATCGAACAGGGAACTGACCGAACTCTCGTCCGATATCCGCTGCATCGCCTCGGCGAGCAAGGGCGCGATGGTGAACACGCGAAGATTGGGGGTGGCGTGCACCGCCTCGGTCGCCTGGATGCTGTCGGTAATGGTCATGGTCTCCAACGGCGAGTTCGAGATGCGCATGGAGGCGCCGCCGGACAGCACGCCATGGGTGCAATAGGCGCTGGCCGACACGGCGCCGCGGCTCATCAGCGCTACCGCGGCGTTGCACAGCGTGCCGCCGGAATCGACCATGTCGTCCACTAGAATGCAGGCCCGCCCGCGCACGTCGCCAATCACGTTCATCACTTCGCTGGCGCCCGCCCGCTCCCGCCGCTTGTCGATGATCGCGAGGTCGCAGTTGAGCCGGCTGGCTAGGGCCCGGGCGCGGGCCACGCCGCCCACGTCGGGGGAGACGATCATGATCTCCTGTCCGTTATACCGCTCCCGGATGTCCTTAGTGAACAGCGGTGCGGCATAGAGATTGTCCACGGGAATGTCGAAGAAGCCTTGGATTTGCCCGGCGTGCAAATCCATGGTCAGCACGCGGTTGGCCCCGGCCTCGGTGATCAAATTGGCGACCAGTTTGGCGCTGATCGGCGTCCGCGGCCCGGCCTTGCGGTCCTGCCTGGCATAGCCGAAATACGGGATCACCGCTGTCACCCGCCTGGCACTCGCCCGGCGCAGTGCGTCCAGCGTAATGAGCAATTCCATGAGGTTGTCGTTCGCAGGGAAGCTCGTGCTTTGCAGCACGAACACGTCCTCACCCCGCACGTTCTCATGGATTTCAACGAATACTTCCATATCCGCGAAGCGACGAACGGAGGCGTGGGCGAGTTTGATGCCCAGCTCACGCGCGACCGCCTCGGCCAGCGGGAGGTTGCTGTTACAGGCGACGATCTTCATGGAGATTGGGTTCCCGGCGGCGGCAGGCGGTTTGTAGCAAGAACGGGCCCAAGTGTCACGATTGCGTCACGAACGCGTGCGTCATCGTTTTGCGCCACCCGAATTCGCGATCACGTCCCGCACGCCACCCGCGGCTTCGTCCGCCACCACCACGGCCACGTCGCCCCAATAGGTGTTGAGTGACCGGGGCGGCACCTCGTTCAACTGCACGATCCGCCCGCGTTCGCCCGTGGAGTCCTTCACGATCCATTGCAGCTCGATCCGCAGCGTGCCGCCGGCGCCGGGCGCGGTCGCGACCTCACCCGACAGGGTAAAATCGGCGTTGCGGGCGTCGTCCTGCACCACCAGGCCGAGCTTGGCGAGTTTGAGCCGCATCTGCCGCGGCAGGCTCGTATTGCCATCGCCCGGCGCGCCGGTGACGCCGGTGAACCAGATACGCGCCGGACGGTTTTGCAGGCTGGTTGGGTCCGATTGCCGCCGTGCCGCCTCGATCCGGTTCAGGAGCGAGGCGATGCCGGGCGCCGCCTGCGCCGCCGCCGCCTGCAGCACAGCTGGGGTGCCGGCGGACCATTCGGCGATCGGCACCGGCGCGCCGTCCGATATCCCCTGGGAAACGCCGTCCGGGTCATGCACATCATAGGACGGCATGACCGCGCCATCACGGATTTCGGCGGACAGCACGAGCGACCACTCCCCCCTTCGGGCAGAGGACCGGGCCACGGCCGGCACCTCCTGACCCACTAACGCCTCCGCCACCGCTTCCGCCCAATCCATCGCGGAGGCGTCCGGCATAAGCGAGCCGCCGGACGGATACACGGCCAGGCGGGAGGGCGGCGGTGACGCAAGCCGCGTGGCATCGGCACCGGGCCGGCCCAAGAAGGGCTGTGGCAGATCCCCGCATGCTGCGAGCGCCAGCGGGGCGAGGAGGAGAGTGCGACGACGTAATGCCGGAGTTAGCAACCCGCGCGACCTCGTCACAACACGATGGCCGAAAGCTGGTGGCCAATGGGGCCGCCGCCCGCCAGGGTGCGGCGCCGATGACTCCAGAACCGGGCCGGGTCGGCATAGGTGTCCGCATCCACGGTGATGACGGCAGCGAGCCCCATCAGCCGAGCCGCGCAATATCCCGCCAGATCGAACTGCCAGCGCCCAGCCTGACCCGGCGCGAACAAGCCCGAATGCATTCCGTTATGCCCCAGCACGGCGTCCCGCAAATCCGGGCCGACCTCATAGCTCGGTTGCCGGATGCAGGGGCCAATCACGGCGGTGATGTCCGCCGCCCCGAGGGCCCGCATGGCAGCGGCCGTCGCCTCCAGCACGCCCAGCACGGCGCCGCGCCATCCGGCGTGCACCGCGCCGATCGCGCCGCCGCCGTAGAGCAACACCGGCGCGCAATCGGCGGTGACGATGCCGAGCGCCAGGCCCGGGCGGTTGGTCACCATGGCGTCCGCCTGCGCTCCCGCGCCGGCCGCCCAAAGCTCGGTCACCGTAATCACGGCTGCGCCATGCACTTGCGTGACGCCCAGGAGGGTCGCGGCACCCAAATGCCGGGCGATCCGGGCGCGGTTTTCCGCGACATGCGCCGGGTCATCGCCGCCCGAAGTGCTGGCGTTGAGGCTCGCATACGACCCCGTGCTCACGCCGCCCGCGCGGGTAAAGAACCCATGCCGGACCGGCAGGGCGGAGACGATCGGGTCGATCATTCGGCGAATCCCGGGGGGCTGGGCAGGTCCGGGTGGCAAAGCGCCATCACCTTGAATAACCGTCCCATCCGGTCCGGCTCCGCCAGCCGCTGCGCCGCCTGGATCAACGCCGCCGCCCGCGGCGCGGGTTGAGTCTCCGCCAGCCGCCCGGTGCGCTGAAACAGACCCAGTTCGGCCAGGAACGGCCCTTGCGGCATGGGGCCGTGCACGCGCACGCGAGCACTCCGCGCGACCCGGGCGAGGGCGGCGAAATCCACGTGGGCCGTGAGGTCGGCGCTGCCCGGGTCCAGCAGCGGCGGTGCCGGGCGGCCGTCGCGCAACGCCTGCAGCGTGTCGCCCGGCGCGCTATGGCTCGGCCCGTAATCCAGGATCAGCGCCGCCCCGCCCTGTTGCACCAGGCGGTGGGCCAGGCGGGTGACCAGGTGCTCCGCCGCCTCACCCCACTCCACGACGCCGCCCTCTTCGGCGTTGAGATGCGGGGCGGATGCCGGGTGCTCTTCCAGCGCGCCGCCCGCCACGAACCGCTCGGTCCAGACCGCGCCGCGGCGGACGAATTGGCGGATCGGCAGCGCGTCCAGGAACTCGTTGGCCAGCACGATGGCCGGGCCGGGCGGCACAGCGTCCAGCGTCTCGTGCCAAATGGCGTCCGGCACGGTGCGGGCCTGGATGGCGCGGAGCCGGGGGGAGCTTTCGACGAAATGCACCGTGAGCGCCTGCCGGAACGGGGGTGCGACCCGTGACACGGTGCGGAGCGCATCGGCCATGAGCGTGCCGCGTCCGGGGCCGCATTCGATGAGCTGCACCGGGTTCGGCCGGCCCATCCCGTCCCACGTGACCGCCGCCCACGCACCCAGCAGCTCACCGAACACCTGGGTGATCTCGGGTGACGTGGTGAAATCCGCGAACGGGTCGTGCGTGGCGTAATAGGCGGTGTTGGCCCGCGCCATGAACGCGTCCAGCCGCTCCATTCAGGCGGCGGCCGGGACGGGGCGGGCGCGGAAGATGAGGAACAGCCCGGCCAGGATCATCGGCACCGACAGCAGCTGACCCATCGTGGCCCCCGCGTAGAGGAAGCCCAAGAACGCATCGGGCTGGCGAAAGAGCTCGCCCACGATGCGGGCGATGGCGTAGCCCACCAGGAACACGCCCGTCAGGGTGCCGAACCGGGCCCGGATGCCGGGCCGGGCGCAGAGGGTGCCGAGCAGGATCAGCAGCAGCACGCCCTCCATACCCGCCTGATACAACTGGCTCGGGTGCCGCGGCTCGGGCCCGGCGGCGGGGAAGATCATGGCCCAGGGCAGCCAATCCGGCGCGATCCGGCCCCACAGCTCGCCATTGATGAAGTTGGCGATGCGCCCGAAGCCGAGGCCGATCGGCACCACAATCGCCAGCCGGTCGGCGAAGCCCAGCAGCGGAATGCGCTGCTGCCGGCAATACAGCACCAGCGCCACCACGACGCCGAGCGTGCCACCGTGGAAGCTCATGCCGCCCTGCCACACCATGAGCGCGCCCAGTGGGTTCTGTAGATATTGCATCGGCTGATAGAACAGCACGTAGCCGAGCCGTCCGCCGAGCACGACGCCGAGCGTGGCCCAGGTCAGGAAATCATCGGTCTGTTGCATCGTGGCGACCGGCGGGTCGAGCCGCACGAGCCGGCGCATGATCCGCCACCCCAGCAGCAGACTGCCGATATAGGCCAGCGCATACCAGCGGATCGCCAGCGGGCCGACCTGGATCAACACCGGGTCGAAGCCGGGAAACAATAGAACGGGGATCATAGGTATAGCTCCGATCCGGTCATAAAATCGGTTCCGACCCGTCAACGGAACCCATCGTGCGGCGTTATAGGCGGGCAGGGTGGGCTGACATAGCCCCTCGGCATGCGCATATGGTCTGCGATACACAGGAGGCCGCCATGACCGAACGACCCCGCTTCTTCGACGACCTGGCCGGCGTGGCCGGGGGTGCCCTCTCGGCCCTGGCGGGCGTGAGGGAGGAGGCGGAGGCGCTGATGCGCGCCCGCATGGATGAGGCGATCCGCAAATTCGACCTGGTGCGGCGCGAGGATCTGGAGGCGGTGCAGGACATGGCCGCCAATGCCCGCGCGGGACAGGAGGCGGCGGAGGCACGACTGGCGTCGATCGAGGCGCGGCTGCTGGCGCTCGAGGGCCAGGATGGCGACGTTCGCGGAACGGCATCCTCCACCATGGGCGCGTCGGAGGCTGACCCGGCCAGTTTGCCGCCTCATGCCGGGGAGGAACCGCTGGCGTGACAGGCGACGTGACGGGCGCCGTGACCTGGGGCCGTGACGGGCGGCATGACGTTAACGTTACAGCGTCATCGCGGCCGGTACCACGCTTGCGGCCTTTGCGACCGAGCCGGTAGTCTCGTTGTGTAGCGAGTCGGCATGATGTGCCGGCCTTATTGAGGAGACCAAGCATGTCCGCCCTCAGTTCCTTCTCCACCGAGCATGCTGCCAATCCGCTGGATATCATGGAGCAGGTCGTCGCTGCCAATGATTGGGAGTTCGACCGGCGCAACGATTCCGAGATGGCGGCAGAGGCGCCGGGTAAGTGGTGTGATTACGGGCTGTATTTCAGCTGGTCGCGGGAGATCAGCGCGATGCATTTCACCTGTACCTTCGATCTGAAAGTACCGGAAAAACAGCGCACGGCGTTGTACGAACTGCTCGCGCTGGCGAATGAGCGGCTGTGGATCGGCCATTTCGGCATGGACGCCGATGACGGCATGCCGCTGTTCCGGCACAGCGTTCTATTACGGGGCGCACCGACCGCCAGCGCCGAAAGCCTCGAGGACATGGTCGATATCGCCATCACCGAGTGCGAGCGGTTCTATCCGGCATTCCAATTCGTCCTATGGGGCGGCAAGAGTCCGGTCGATGCGTTGGCCGCTGCCATGCTGGAGTGCGTGGGCGAGGCGTGATGGCAGTTCTGCCACCCCTGTTGCTCGTCGGGGGTGGCAAAATGGGTGGGGCGATGCTGGCGGGATGGCGGGAGCGGGGGTTGTCACACGCGATCGTGATCGACCCGGCCATGCCCGAACTGGGCGCGCCCCAGGTGCAGGTCTTGCCAAGCGCCCACGCGATCCCGCCCGGCTTCCGGCCCGCCGCCATCGTGCTGGCGGTCAAGCCAGCCTATGCCGACGCGGCCCTGGCGGCGGTCGCGCATGTGGCATCGGGGACCGTGCTGCTGTCGATCATGGCCGGGCGGACGTTGGCGGGGTTGCAGGCCGCAATCCCGGGTGCCGCCATGGTCCGGGCCATGCCGAACACGCCGGCCGCCATCCGCCAGGGGATCACCGTCGCCTGCGCCGGCCCCGGTGTCACGGCGGAACAGCGCGCCCTGTGCGATGAGCTGCTGGGCGCGGTGGGGGAGGTGGCGTGGGTGTCGGATGAGGGGCTGATCGATGCGGTGACGGCCGTGTCCGGCGGCGGCCCGGCGTACGTGTTCCTGCTCGCCGAACTGATGGAGCAGGCCGCGATCGCCCAGGGCATTCCCGCACCGCTCGCCCGGTTGCTAGCGCGGCGCACCGTCTCGGGCTCCGGCGCGCTGCTGGCCGCCAGCACCGAGGATGCGAGCGTGCTGCGGCGAAATGTTACGAGCCGGGCGGGCACGACCGAGCGTGCGCTGCATGTTCTTATGGCGGACGGGGCGTGGCCGGCGTTGATTAACCAGGCGATCGCCGCCGCGACCGCCCGCTCCCGCGAGCTTGCGGGCTGAGCGGGAGGGCCTAAATTGGCCGGTATGGAAGATACCGAATTCGATCAAAAGCTCGTGACGGCCGTTTTCGAACAGGCGGCACTGGTCGGCTGGGCAGATGTGAATATCGCTTTGGCGGCGCGGGATGCCGGGCTGGCGTTGCCCCGGGTGCGGACGCGGTTTCCCGGCCGGGGTGCCGTGCTGCTGCGCTTCGGAGTGTTGGCCGATCAGGCGGCGCTGGCGGACGGTTCGCCGGAGGCATTGCCGCGGGAACGGCTGTTCGACATGCTGATGCTGCGTTTCGATGCGCTGCAGCGGCATCGCCCCGGGGTTTTGGCGCTCATGGCGGCGCTGCGGACCGATCCCGCGACGGGAATGTTGTTGTATGGTGCCACGCTGCGCAGCATGAAGTGGTTGCTGGATGCGGCGGCGATCCCCACCAGCGGCGTCTTGGGGGCGGTTCGCATCCACGGCTTGCTGGCATTATGGCTGTATTCGTTGCGGGCCTGGGAACAGGATGAGAGTGCGGATCTTTCGGCCACCATGGCGGCCGTGGACCGCGGCCTCGATCGGGCGGTGAAGGCGGAGGCATCGTGGCCCGGCGCGGCCACCCCTGCGCCAACAATTCCTGAAACGGACGTGGAACTAAATGCAGGTCCCGCGCGTTTGTCTGATTCTACCCTCACCCCGGGTTCTTCAGACGCCCTTTGAGTGGTCACGAAGATATAATGAAGTACGTTCGCGCACTTTTGTGATAACCACGAAATGCGGAAATTTTAAGGAATATCTCATGTCGGACAACGAGAACCCCATGCATGGCATGGTAGAAGCCGCACAGACGAATGCTCAGCAGGTCACGCAGAACTTTCAGCAGGCTGGGAAGTCGGCGATGGAGACCGGCATGGCGCGCATGCAGGAATTCACCAAGATGTTCTCGTCGATGAAGGTGCCGGCCATGCTCGACATGGAAAGCATCATGACGGCGCACCGCAAGAACATGGAAGTGCTATCGGCCGCCAACCGCGTCGCGCTCGAGGGGGCGCAGACGGTCGCGCGGCGGCACATGGAAATTCTGCAGCAAACCATGCAGGAAATGACCGAGACGATGAAGGAATTGTCGAGCCCGGAGACGCCGCAGGCCAAGGCCGCCAAGCAGACCGAGCTGATGAAGATCGCCTATGAACGCGCCGTCAGCCACATGAAGGAGCTCGCCGACCTGATCCAGCGCTCCAATGGTGAGGCGCTAAGCATGTTGAACCATCGCTTTACCGAGGCGATGGACGAGGTGAAGCTGCTGGCGGAAAAGGCGGGTCACACCGCCTAAGGTACCGTAATTGCGAGTCCGGCACCGACCTTAGGCAGACCCTGGGTCTGAAACGGGGCCGATATTCTTCCTGTCACATGGTGGGTTGCGAAGGGCAACCCACCCTACGATCGCCCTCCCGTAG
>JAYVOF010000084.1:0-63763 GCA_043758105.1 Rhodospirillales bacterium
ATCGAGGCCGTGATGACCGCGTTGGGACGCACCCTCCGGCCCATTTACGCCGGCCGCTGCGACGCTGCGAGCCCGGCCACCGGTCTCGCCCGTGTGCACGTCGAGCAGCAAGCCGCGCTGGTCGCGGATGCCCTCGGCCTTAAAAAGTAAGGACAACACCCATGGCTACCGACATCAAGGTTCCGACCCTGGGGGAGAGCGTCACCACCGCTACCGTCGCCCGCTGGCTGAAAAAGGCGGGGGAGAACGTCGCGGCGGACGAACCGTTGGTGGAGCTGGAAACGGACAAGGTCACCGTCGAGGTCAACGCGCCCGGTGCGGGGACTTTGGGGCCGATCCAGGCGGCCGAGGGTGCCGAGGTCGAGGTTGGCAGCGTCTTGGCGACTCTGGAGGCCCCCGGAGCCGCATCCGCACCACCCCCCGCGCCGTCCTCCACCGCGGCCAACCCGAGTCCCGGCGTAAATCCGCAGCCTAAGACGATCGGCCCGGTATCTCGTCCCGCACCAGCCACCCCGGCGCATGAACCGCTGCCGGCGGCGGCCAAGCTGATGCAAGAGAAGGGCGTCTCAGCCGCCGACCTGCCTGGCACCGCCAAGGACGGACGGATCTCCAAGGGAGACGTGCTGGAGTTCTTAGCCCGCCCGGCACAGGCAGCGCCATCGCCGGCAGCACCGGCGACCGCACCGGTCGCGCGTGCCCCGGATGGTCGCGAGCAGCGGGTGAAGATGACCCGCCTCCGCCGCACCATCGCGGCACGGCTCAAAGATGCGCAGAATACCGCGGCCATGCTGACCACGTTCAACGAGGTCGATATGACTGCCGCCATGGCATTACGCAGCGAATATAAAGACGCGTTTGAGAAGAAGCATGGCGGCGTACGGCTCGGCTTCATGTCGTTCTTTGTCCGCGCCTGCGTATCCGCACTCAAGGAATTCCCGGCCGTCAATGCCGAGATCCAGGGTGATGAGATCGTCTATAAGAATTTCGTCCATATGGGCATCGCCGTCGGCGGCCCGAACGGCTTGGTCGTGCCGGTGGTGAAGGACGCCGACGCGATGGGATTTGCCGAGATCGAAAAATCCATCGGCGATTTCGGCCGCCGCGCCCGGGACGGTCAGTTGAAAGTGGATGAACTTTCCGGCGGCACCTTCACCATCACCAATGGCGGCGTCTATGGCAGCCTCATGAGCACGCCCATTCTTAACGCACCGCAATCCGGTATCCTCGGCATGCACAAGATCCAGGACCGCCCTATGGCGATCGGGGGCAAGGTGGAAATCCGGCCGATGATGTATCTGGCGCTGTCGTATGACCACCGTATCGTGGACGGCAAAGAGGCCGTGTCCTTCCTGGTCCGCGTGAAAGAGGGCGTGGAAGACCCGCGGCGCTTGTTGCTGGGACTATAGGAACTTATCTCGGTTGTGACCGGGTTGAGCCCCCCATGGACCGGTTGAAACGCCGTTAGCCATCGTTCCGGCATCATCGAAAGCGCATCAATGTCCGACCAATACGACGTCATCATCATCGGCGGCGGCCCGGGAGGCTATGTCTGTGCCATCCGCGCCGCCCAACTCGGCCTCAAAACCGCCTGCGTCGAACAGCGCGCGACCCTGGGCGGTACTTGTCTCAACATCGGCTGCATCCCCTCCAAAGCCTTGCTGCAATCCTCGGAAAATTTCGAGGAGGCACGGCACCATTTCGCCGACCACGGCGTGATGATCGACAGCGTCAAGCTCGACCTCGCCCGCATGATGGCGCGCAAGGGCGACGTCGTCAGCGCCAATGTGAAGGGCGTCGAGTTCCTGTTCAAAAAGAACAAGGTCACCTGGCTCAAGGGCACCGGCCACATCGCCAAGCCGGGTGTCGTTACGGTCGATGGCCACGAGTATCTCGCCAAACACATCGTCATCGCCACCGGTAGCGAGAGCCTAACCCTCCCCGGCGTGGACGCGGATGAGCACAGCATCGTCACCAGCACCGGCGCGCTGGAGTTGGAGAAAGTGCCGGCTCACATGGCGGTGATCGGCGGCGGCTATATCGGGCTCGAGCTCGGCAGCGTTTGGAAGCGCCTGGGCGCGGAGGTGACAGTCATCGAATATTTGGATCGGCTGGTGCCCGGCATGGACGCCGAAATCGCCAAGACGTTCGAGAGGGTGCTGGGCAAGCAGGGCATCAAGTTCCGCCTGGGCACCAAGGTCACCGGCGCGAAAAAGGGCAATGACGGCGTGACGCTCACGCTCGAGCCAGCCAAAGGCGGCCCTGCCGAGGAGATGAAGGCGGAAATCGTCCTCGTCGCGATCGGACGTAAGGCGCACACCGCCGGGCTCGGTCTGACGGAGGCGGGAGTTGTGCTGGATGACCGGGGCCGGGTCGCGGTGGATGCGCATTATGCGACGAACGTCCCGGGAATTTACGCCATCGGCGACGTGATCGCCGGGCCCATGCTGGCGCATAAGGCGGAGGAAGAGGGCGTCGCCCTGGCCGAACGCCTGGCCGGCCAGGCCGGGCACGTCAATTACGGCGTCATCCCCGGGGTTGTGTACACATGGCCGGAGGTCGCCAGCATCGGTGAGACCGAGGAACAGCTAAAAACCGCCGGCATCGCCTATAAGGTCGGTAAATTTCCCTTCACGGCCAATGGCCGCGCCCGGGCGATGGGGTCGACCGACGGATTCGTCAAAATCCTGGCCGACACCACCACCGACCGCATTCTTGGCGCCCACATCATCGGCCCGGACGCCGGCACCCTTATTGCGGAACTCGCAACCGCGATGGAATTCGGTGCCAGCAGCGAGGATGTCGGACGGATTTGCCACGCCCATCCCAGCCTGAGTGAGGCCGTGAAAGAAGCGGCCCTGGCGGTCGAGGGCCGCGCCCTACATATCTAGAGGTATGAACGTCTCCTCATGACACCGGGCTACCACGCCTACACCGTCACCATCACCTGGACCGGCAACACCGGTCCGGGCACGCAATCCTATCGCAGTTACGAGCGGCGGCACGACATCGGCACGCTCGGCAAGCCCACCATCCCCGCCTCCTCCGACCCGGCATTTCGCGGCGACCCGGCCCGCTATAATCCGGAGGAGCTGCTGGTCGCCTCGCTCTCGTCTTGCCACATGCTATGGTATCTCCACCTCGCCGCCGTGGCCGGCCTGGTCGTGGTGGAATATCAGGACATCGCCGAGGGCGTGATGATCGAACAAGCCGACGGTGGCGGTGCGTTTACCGAGGTCGTGCTCTGTCCCGAGATCATCCTGGCACACGGGGCCGACCTCCTCCGCGCCCACGCCCTTCATGCCGACGCCCACGCAAAGTGCTTCATCGCCAACTCGGTCAATTTTCCAGTCCGGATCGAGCCGGTGCACCGCCACGCCCTGGCCGCGCCGGCATGATCGCGCTCACGATGGGCGACCCCGCCGGCATTGGTGGTGAGATCACGCGTGCCGCCTGGACCGCGCTCCGGCATACCGGCCCGGCGTTCATGGCGATCGATGACCCGTCCCGCCTCGCTACCGGTGCCACCGTCCCGGTGCGGGAGGTGCTGACCGCCCGGGAGGCCGCCCTGGTTTTCCCGGACGCCCTTCCGGTCATGCGGGTGGATCTGCGCCAGCCCGCCATCGCCGGGCGGCCCAATCCGGCCAACGCACCCTCCATCATCGCCAGCATCGAACATGCGGTCCGCCTGGCGTTGGATGGCGACGTTACCGCCATGGTGACCAACCCGATCGCCAAATCGGTCCTGTATGAGGCCGGATTCGCCCATCCCGGCCACACCGAATTTCTCGCCGCCCTCACTGGCGGTGGCCGTCCGGTCATGATGCTGGCCAACGATCACCTCCGCGTCGTCCCGGTCACGATCCATGTTTCGCTGCGCGATGCGCTGGACCAGCTCGACACTGGGTCCATTATCGAGACGGCGCGCATCACATCTCACGCGCTGCGTAGCCAATTCGGGATCGCCCGCCCCCGCCTCGCCATCGCCGGGCTCAATCCGCATGCCGGCGAGCAGGGCGCGATGGGCGATGAGGAGGCGCGCGTCATCCAGCCCGCGATCGACGGCCTACGGAACGAGGGTTTGGCGGTGACCGGCCCCCACCCGCCCGACACGATGTTCACCCCCGCCGCCCGCGCCCGCTATGACGTTGCGATCTGCATGTATCATGACCAGGCTCTTATCCCGCTGAAAACGCTTGATGTTTCGTCCGGCGTCAACATCACCCTGGGGCTGCCGATCATTCGCACTTCCCCGGATCACGGCACGGCGTTCGATATTGCCGGCCACGGCACGGCGGACCCCAGCAGCCTGATCGCCGCCCTTCGCCTCGCCGCCCACCTGTCGGAAAGCCACGCATGACCATCCGCCTCGGCGTCAATATCGATCATGTCGCGACCGTCCGGAACGCGCGGGGCGGCACCCATCCGGACCCGTTCGCGATGGCGTTGCTGGCGGTCGGGGCCGGCGCGGACGGCATCACGGTGCATCTGCGCGAGGACCGCCGGCATATCCGGGACAGCGACGTGGAAACGATCGCCGCATCGGCGGAGATTCGGCTCAATCTCGAGATGGCGGCGACCGACGAAATGGTTGCGATCGCCTGTCGCCTACGCCCCGCCGCCTGCTGCCTCGTGCCTGAACGGCGGCAGGAGGTGACGACCGAGGGCGGTTTGGACGCGGCCGGACAGGAAGCGGCGTTGCGGCCCGGCATCGCCGCCCTGCGCGCGGCGGGCATCCGTACCTCGCTGTTCCTCGATCCCGACCCGGCACAATTGCAGGCCGCCGCCCGGCTTGGCGCGGATGTGGTCGAACTCCATACCGGCCCCTATGCCGAGGGCGTCGCTGGTGCCCTGGAGCAGTTGCAACAGGGCGCCGATGCGCTGCATAGCCTGGGCATCGAATGCCACGCAGGGCACGGTCTTACATTCGGCAATGTCGGCCCGGTCGCCAGGCTTGCGCATTTGGTGGAACTAAACATCGGCCATTTCCTCATCGGCGAGGCGATCATGGACGGGCTGCCCAGCGTCATCCGCCAAATGCGCGCCCTAATCAACGCGGCATGAGACGGCGGCGCCGGGCGAGGCTGCCACTCGCCAGCAACGTGCCCAGTAGCGCCAGGGAGGCGGGTTCGGGCACGAACACGTTCTTGGTCGAGACCTGGAACGCCGCCGCCTCGAACGACACTGTGCCGGAGCTGAACTGAACCGAATCGAACTTTCCGGACAGATCGTTGATCATGGTGTAGGCGCTCGAATTATACACCAGCGGGGACGCCGCGGCGGCATAGACATCATCACCGGTGACGGTCCCGACGGTCGCGCCGTCCCGCAAAAAGGTGATCTGGTTCGGACCCATTTCCCCGGTGGCATCGATGGTGCCCCACAGCAGGCCGAGATAGGCCAGCGGCGTGGCGAACGTCACCGTAATCGTTCCGAGTTCTGTCGATAGATAGGGCTTGGCATAGGATGTGGCCGGACCGGTTTTGGGCGCCGAGTAGATGTTGGACGACCCCTCGACGATGCCACCACCGGCCACATCGGATCCCACCGTCACCGTCACGCCGCCCGCGGAGAAATGAGTCAAACCGACGGCCGATTCAGGAATCGGCAGGCCTCTGATGCCACTTCCGGTCGCGGGTAGTGCGGGGGCCACTTGCACTTGAAAGGTATCTGGCGCCGCGGTTGCCGCACCGGTAGCAAGGGAACTTGCCAAAATAACGAGGGCAAACCGTGAATTGAGAACCATAAAATTAACTCCTGCACGCTAAGGAAGCAATTAAGCTTTTTTACTCCCTCAAAATGCAAAAGACAACTTATTAATGAGATGTTAATGGCATTTTTATCCCTTTGGATGCGTGCCCTCCCAGACCTGCCGCAACCGCACCTCATCGACGTGGGTATAGCGCTGAGTGGTGGAGAGCGAGGCATGGCCCAGTAATTCCTGGATCGAGCGCAAATCGGCCCCGGCCGACAGCAAATGAGTGGCAAAGCTGTGCCGCAGGGCGTGCGGCGTCGCGTGCACCGGCAGGCCGGCCCGCGTCCGAAACAGCCGCATCGTCCGTCGCGCCACGCCCGCGTTCAGCCGTCCCCCTTTGACGCCGACAAACAAAGGCGACGCCGGCCCGCCCTCTGGATGAAGCCGCACCCATGCCTGCAACGCCGCCTGCACCACCGGTAGAATCGGCACCACCCGCTCCTTCTGACCCTTACCCCGCACGCGTAACGTCGAGATGCCGGGCGGCGCATCACGGAGATCCAGCGCCAGCGCCTCCGCGATGCGTAGGCCGGCACCATATAAGAGTGTGAACAACGCCGTATCCCGCGCCTGAGTCTCTGGCGTATCGGTCTCCGCACCGATCTCGTCGATGACGCTGCGCGCCTGCGTTGGCGTCAACGCACGCGGGACCGGTGGCTTCGAGCGGGGCGTCCCGAGCAGGCCGGGGGCCGGGTTGACCACACCATGGTGCCGGGCCAGGTAGCGAAACAGGCTGCGAACCGCCGAAAGCCGCCGGGCCCGCGTCGCATTGACGACCCCCCGCCCCGCCTCCATCGCCAGCCACGCCCGCAAATCGGCGGTCTTCAGCGAACCCAGCGCCGCCATGGTCGGCTCCGCCCCCAGATGGCCGGTGAGGAAGCCGAGAAACGATGCCAAATCCTGGCGATACGCCGCAACCGTCAACGGCGACGCCCGCCGCTCCCGCGCCATCCAGTCGAGGAACGCCGCCGCACCCGTCGCCGCCCCGCCCGTCGTCGCCGCGCCCGTCGTCGCCGCGCCCGTCGTCGCCGCGCTCATACGCTCATTCCGTGGGCGCGCCAGCCTGCAGCGCCAGGGCCCGCGCGCGCCCGATCACGGCCTGCAATTGCACCGCCAGCTCCTCTGCCCGCCACGGCTTGCTCAGCAGCGTAATCCCGGGATCGAGCTGCCCGTTATGCACGATGGAATTCTGGGTGTAGCCCGACGTAAACAGCACCGCGAGGCCCGGCACCACCGCACCCGCCCGGTCCGCCAGTTCCCGGGACGTCAGCCGGCCCGGCATCACCACATCGGTGAACAGCACCGCCGGCCGCGTCCCGGCGTCGATCATCGCCATGGCCGCGTCGGCCGTCTCCGCCTCGATCACCCGATAGCCCAATCCGCGCACCGCCTCGACCGATGCGGCCCGAACTAGCGCGTCATCTTCCACCACCATGACCAGCTCACCCTCCGACCCCTGCGGTGCCGGGCCGTCAACCGTCCCGGCGCGCGATTCGGCGTGAGTGCGGGGCAGATAGAGCCGCGCCGTCGTGCCCCGTCCTGGTTCACTATACAGCTGGAAATGCCCGCAGGATTGCTTGGCAAAGCCGAACACCATCGATAGGCCAAGCCCGGTGCCCTGCCCCTCTGGCTTCGTGGTGTAGAACGGCTCCGTCGCCCGCGTCAGCTGTGCGGCGGTCATGCCGGTGCCGGTGTCGGTCACGGCGAACATCACATACTGACCGGCCGTCACGTCCGCCGCCCGCGCCGCATACATGTCATCCAATGACGCGTTCGAGGCCTCCACCGTCAGGCGTCCCGACGCCGTCCCGCCATGCGTCATGGCGTCGCGCGCATTGAGGGCCAGGTTAAGCAGCGCGTTCTCCAGCTGATTGGCGTCCGCCCGCACGGTCCAAAGCCCGCCGCCGACCACCAGCTCGACCGCGATGCCGCCGGCAACCGAGCGGCGCACCATATCCTCCATCCCAAACAGGATCCGCGCCGGGTCCAGCGGCTCCGGCACCAATGGCTGCCGGCGTGCGAAGGCCAGCAGATGCCGCGTCAGCCGGGAGCCGCGCGTCACCCCCGACCGCGCGGCCTCCAGCCGGGCCGTAAGCCAGGGATCCGGCGCCTCCGCCCGTCCGATCCGCCGGGTGATCAGCTCGAGGTTGGCCGAAATCACTTGCAGCAAGTTATTGAAATCATGAGCAACGCCGCCGGTCATCTGCCCCAGCACCTCCATCTTCTGCAACTGCCGGGCGATCTCCTCCGCCTGGACACGGCGGGTGATGTCCGCGACCGCCAGGATCTGTCCCCCGCCGGGCATCCGGCTGCGCCAGATTTCCAGCGTCTGGGTGCCCTGCATCGCCACCTGCGCCGTTGGCTCGTCCGCGATCGACCCGGTCAGCACGGCGGGTTCGAGCGTGACGGCGGCGGCAAAATCCCGCCACGATACCCCCAGCCGGGTCCCCCCGGCCGTAAGGCCCAGTGCCGGCGCGAGCCGTTCATTGGTCAGGATCAGCCGGTCCCCGGCATCGAACACCGCAATCCCGTCACGGATCCGCTCCACCGCCGCCTGCAGCCGCCCGGTCGCCAGCCGCTCCGCCGCCTGGGTCGCCCGCATCCGCGCGCGGTTGACCAACGCCGCCAGCAACGCCGCACCCAACAGCAGCAGCCCGATAACGAGCACGGATTGCATGGAGTAGTTCAGATACCGCTGTTCGATCCGCAGCGCCGCCTCGGTGCGGGCCCGTGCGTCGGACGCATCGCCCCCGATCGCGGCCACACGGGCACGCGCATCGTCCATCAATGCCTTACCCCGGTCGGTCTGCACCACCGCGATCGCGCCAGCCAGATTCCCCGCTTGCGCGAGATCGAGCGTCTCCCGCAATTCCGCAAGCTTATCTAGCGCAACCTTGCGCAACCCGGACGCCGCCAGCTGCCGTCCCGGCGTGTCGCCGTTCAGCTGTGTCAATTCCTCGAGCGCGGGGCCGAGGGCGATGACGGCCTGGGTATAGGGCGCGAGGTACTCGGCGCGCTGCGTCAACAGAAAACCGCGTTGCCCCGTTTCAGCGTCCTGTAACGCGTCCAAAACCGCACCCGCGGCATTCGCCTGCTGCCGCGCCAGCGACGTCGCCGCAAACAACCGGTCGATCGCGCCGGCGGCCGAGCGTTGCAGCACGGTCCCGAGCACGATGAAGCCCACGATCACCACCGCAAGCAGCGTCACCTGCTGCGTCAACGAGAGACGCAACGCGACCCCCTGCCGACTCAGGCCCCCCTCCTGGCTTAACCCAGCCAAACCGGCACCTTGATCCGGGACACGAACGCCGCATGCCGCTCCAGCGCCGCCGCGGCGGGCACGAACGCGCGCGGTGTGCGCGGGCCGCCGAACGCATAGACGGCACTGGGCATCCGCCCCGATTCGGTCATCAGGCTGAGCCCGCGCTGCCGTCCCCCCGTCAGCTCGATATACACATCCGCCAGCAACCGGCAGTCCAGCAGGGCGTTGTGTGATAGCCGTTCCGACAGATCGATCCCGAACCGGCGGCAGAGCGCATCGAGGCTGTTGGGCAGCCCGGGGAACCGGCACTTGGCCAGCGCCAGCGTATCGATCATCCGCCCGCGATGCAGCACGGGCCGCCCCATCCGGCTGAACTCGGCATCGAGAAAGCCGAAGTCGAACGGCGCGTTATGCGCGACCAACGGGTCATTGCCGATGAACGCCAGAATGTCGTCGGCGATTTCGGCAAAGCGCGGTTTACCCCGCAAATCTCCCCGCGTGAGACCGTGCACCCGCGTCGCATCCTCCGGAATGTCCCGCTCCGGATCGATCAACAGGTGGAGCCGGGCCCCGGTCGGCAGATCGCGCACGAGTTCGAGCAGCGCGATCTCGATAATCCGGTCGCCGGTCATGGGGTCGAGGCCCGTGGTTTCAGTGTCGAACAGCACGGATCGGGTCATGCCGCTAAGCCTTTGGGTTGGATAACGGAGCGAAGGAAACGACGAAGCTGAGCGAGGGCGAAGCCGCGGGACAGACCGGTGCGGATCACCACGTCGGCGCGGCGCCGCTTCTCCGCGTCCGGTAATTGTTTAGCAATAATAGCAACGATCTGCGCCTCCGTCATCCGTCGCCGTCTCCGCACCCGGGCGCGCTGCACCGCCGCCGGGGCGGAGACGACCATGACGTAATCGACCGTCCCGCAACGGGTCCGAACGTCGCGCGTCTCCAGCAAAAGCGGGATATCCAGCACCGCCAGTGCCCGGCCAGCCCGGCACGCGCGCTGTAGAAACCGCCGCTCGCTCGCGCGCACTAGGGGATGCACGATCTGTTCCAGCCGCTTGAGCGCCGCGGGATCCGGCAGCACGCGTGCGCGCAGCCGGTCCCGGTTCACCCGTGGCGGGATGTCGGACGACAGCACCCCGGGAAACGCCGCGCCGATGGCCGAAACCGCCCGTCCGCCCGGGCCCTGCAGCCGATGCACCTCGGCATCCGCATCGAACACCGGCACGTGCGCCCGGCGAAACGCGGCGGCGACGGTCGATTTGCCCATGCCGATCCCGCCGGTGAGGCCGATGACCCGCACCATCCTATCCAGGGCCGGACATGAGCGCGACCGTCGCGGAATCCACCACGGGGGTCACCCCGAACCACGCCGCAAAGCCCGGAACCGCCTGATGCAGCAACATGCCGAGCCCCCCCACCGTCGCATGCCCCCGGGCAGCGGCATCTTGCAACAGCGGGGTGATCAGCGGCGCATAGACGATATCAACCACCACCAGATCCGGACGGGCCGTCACCAGATCGATGACAAGATCGCCCTTGCCGGTCATGCCGAGTGAGGTCGTGTTCACCAGGACCGCCGCCTCCGCCAAGGCCGCGCTGCGATACTCCCACGGCAGGAGCGTAAGGCCGGGCAGCGCGTCCCGCAGCGCCTCGGCCCGCCCGGGCGTGCGGTTGCAGATGATGACCGCCCGCCCCTCATTCAGGAAGGCCGCGGCGATGGCGCGCGCCGCGCCGCCTGCCCCCAGTAGCAGCGCCGGACCGGGGCCGGGGGTGGCGCTGGCGCGTAGATTCTGCAAAAAGCCGACCCCGTCAGTGTTGTCGCCGATGATGCCACCCGGTGTGAAAATCAGCGTGTTGACCGCGCCGATTTGGTGCGCGGCCGGGCTCAGTTCGTCACACAGCGCCATCACCTCCACCTTGAACGGCAGTGTCACATTGGCACCCACGAACCCAGTGGCCTGCAGCCCGCGCACGGCGGCCACAAGCCGCCCCGGCTGCACCGGCAGCGGCACGTAGGCACCGTCCACCCCATGCCGGGCCAGCCAATGATTATGCAACCGGGGCGAGCGGGAATAGGCCACCGGCCAGCCGATAATACCGGCAAGCCGGCTCTGTCCCGTCAATCCCATCATGAGAGTATTAGCCACGCCAACCGGACTTGAAGCAAGCCGTCCACAAATCGTCGTCGCGTTAACTGTTAATTAAGAACAACCGGTTAGCCTGCCCTCACGGCCACAAGAACTGCGGCAACGAGGCACTATGAACAGCGCACCCCCACCCTAACCGGGCGTCCCGCCTCGGCCACATTGGTCCCTGGGTCGGACATCGCCTGGACGTTGCTAACCCCTGTCACGCCCAGCACCGCACTGGCGGTGACACAGACGCTCTCGGATGGTCAGCACATAAACCTCACGAGCGCGCCGCAGGTTACGGCGTTCCTCAATGGCGCCATCGTCTGGCAGGGTACTGTAACGCCAAGCGTCAATCGTAATTCAGGCACCGGCGTTTCGACCCTCGATTTCGCGCTCGGCTCCGCGCTGGCCGCGGCGCATGTCGGCACCATCGACTCCGTGCAAATCACGGACCGTACGGTGATCGAGACGGTTTATGCCCATCAAGGCTCCGGCATGCTCACCCAGGGTGACGTGTTGACCAACACGGCCACCCTCCGTGGGGGCAGTAACACCGGATCGGTTCCGGGCTCGATCACCCTGCCCACTTCATCCGCCGTACTCACCATCGTGGGCGTAAATGGCGCGGCTGTGTCGGGTCCGGCACACGCCGCGATCGGCGACGCGGTCACCTATCAGGCGCTGATTACCGTGCCGCTCACCTCGGCCCGGGCGTTTACCGTGACGGCAACCGGACCGGGTCCGGCCGGTGCCACGGTGTTCAACAGCGGCGCCACGGGCCTTTCGGGCGTCGGGCACGCCCAGTTTGGTCCAAGCGGTGCCGGCGGCGGCACCTACACCGCGACCATACCCGCAGTGACCGTGGATGGTTCCGGTGCTCTGACATTCAGCTTCGGCACCATACAGCCCGCCTTTGGCAGCGGCACCGGCACGATCTCACTCCGCTACACCACCATCCTGCAATCGCCGACCAACCCCGCCGTGCCGATCGCTCGGCTCTCGATCTCGGAACAGAACAATACGGGCGTCACGACCGTCGCCACCGCTGCCTCCGCGGCCTTCACGCTCGATCGCCCGTCGCTCTCGCTACAGATGGCGAGCCTGTATGTGTCGGATAACAATGCCGTGTTCGCCGGCTCCGGCGGCCCGTTCGGTTTTAGCCCCTTTACCAGTCAGTTCGGCGGGGTCATCAGCAGCGCCGGGCTCGCGGCCGAGCCCTTCCAGGACTCGCTCACGAATGTGGCGGCGGGCGACCTCGTGACCTTCGTCGTGACCGTCGAGAACACGGCCGTGCATGCGGCCGCCTATGGCATTATGCTCCGGGACACCATCCCCGCGGGCTTCGTCATTCCCCCCGCTGGCACCAATATCTCCGTAACGGATGGTGGCGGCACGCCTCTCAACTTCACGGGTGACCTGTTCGACCCGTCCGGCGGACTGATGCTCGATCCGTCCGTGGCCGTGCCCGGCTACGACCCCAACAGCGGTGACAATATCGTTCTGCTGACCTTCAGCCTACAGGCCTCCGACACGGTGCCGGTCACCGGAATGGCGCTCAACCCGGTCGCAACCCTGGTCCAGGTCGCAGCCGGACCGGGCGGACAGGCGGTGATATTTCCGGCTGGAGTGACCACCACCACGACCGTCACCACCGGCACCCCCAGCGTCACCGCCACCCGCACGGCAACCGGTCCACTCGGGCTCGGTGATCTCGTGACTGTCGATGTCACCGTCACTCTGATCCCCGGAACGGTGCCCGATTTACGGATCGACGACCTGTTATCGCCAAGCCTCAGCCTGATCTCGGCGCACGTTATCTCGACCGGGAGCGGTCTCACGCTGAACGCGCCCGTCACCGCCGGCTCCTCGCTCGACTTCGGCACGGTGCTCGACAACTCGGACGGCACAACCCCCAGTGTCGAGCGGTTCACGGTCGAATACGTCGCCCGCGCTAGTGCCAGAGACCCCGCGGCGACTTGGACTGCCACCGTGTCAGGTGCGCCGTCCGTCCCGGGCGGCCCGCGCTGGTCCGCGGCGGCGCATGACACCGTGACGGTCGTGGCGCCCGTACTCACGCTCCACGTGGCCTCGCCATCGTCTGCACAGGCCGGGCAGACCGTCCCGGTGACCGTGACGCTGGCCAACGCACCCGGAAGTGCCGCCGCGTTTCAAGTCGGCCTAACCACGGCGATGCCCGGCCTCACCCTCGTGCCCGGCAGCATCGTCGCGAGTGGCACCCGGGTTGCGACCCAGGTGACCGCCACTGGCGCACTCGCCCCCGAAATCGATGCCGGCGAGACGCTGACGGTCACCTACCTCGCCCAACTCTCCCCGGCCGCCGCGCAAACCGTGACCGCCACCGCCGCCATAACGGGGACCAGCCTGTCCGGCTTCACCCTGCCCGGGCAAAGCGCGTCCACCGCGATTGCCGTGACGGGACCCGCCGTATCGGCCTCGGTCGATATCCGTCAGCCGAAGATCGGCGATGTCGTCACCCTCCGCCTTACCGTGGTGGTGCCGCCCGGCAGCAGCCCCGATCTTCGCCTGGTGAACCTGCTGCCGCCGGGGCTTAGCTACATCGCCGGATCGGCTTCCGTGGTGGACGCAACGGGCGTAACCGGAACCCTCCCGGCACCTACCGTCAGCGCGCCTACCGTTAGCCGATCGGGTCAGACCGTGACCCTCGATGAAGGGGCGGTCACCGCGTCGGGGCCAGGTCAGATCGTGCTGTCGTTGCAGGCGGTCGTGTCGAACCTGGCAGTATTCGGCCCGGTGCAGGACCTTGTGACCGTCACCACGGGATTTTCCGGGAGCGGTAGCACGACGGTCCCGCTGACGATCATCGATACCCCGCCCATCCTGACCGGCCTCGCCGCGATCACGTCCACGGCCGACACGATCCCAGTGGCACCCTTCATCGGTCTGCATATCACCGACCCAGATCAGGCCGGGCAGCAGCAGCAGACGGTGACCGTGCGGCCCGACACGGTGGGAAACGGCACATTGTCCGGCTTTACCGCCGGCACCTTCGATCCCAGCAGCGGGACCTACACCATCACCGGCACCGCCCTCGGCGTCACCGCCGCCCTCGACGCGCTGACCTTCATCCCGGGCCGGCATCTCTCCCCGGTCAACGTGCCGGTCGTCACTCATTTTACCGTCACGGACACGGACGCTGCCGGAGGTGTCACGGCGGCCGTCACAGCGGTGGCCGCGGTGACGAGCAATTCCCCGCCGGCGTTGTCCGGAGTCTGGGCGCAGCAATTGACCACGACCGACATCGCCATCTCACCGTTCGGTGGCCTTGCACTGACTGATCCCGATACCGGGCAGGGCGGCACCCTGACGATACAACTCAGCGATCCGACGGACGGTACGCTGTCCGGATTTCCCGTGGGAGCGTATGACGCCGCCTCGGGCCGCTATAGCGCGACCGGCCAATTGCCCGATCTACAAGCCGCGGCGCGCAGCCTCGTGTTCAACCCGGCGCGCGCCGGCACCGCCCAATTCAGCGTGTCCCTGGATGACGGCGCGGGTGGCTTGGTGAGTGACGTCTCGACCATGGTATCGATAGCGCCCTCGGCCGACATCACCGCTAGCGCGCAGCACTTCGCGTCATCCCCCACCACCGCATTCCTGGTCGCCAGCAACGGCAGCCAAACCTTGGCCCGTGGTGAGGTCTATTTGGGACCGGTCCGCACGCTGCAGTCGCAATTCATCTACGATGCCGGTGGTTCCTCGGTCATCGTCTCCCAAACGCCCAACTCGTTCATCAAAAGCTTTTCCGGCTTTGACGCCATCCAGCTCAGCACCGGCACTAACGTGGTCGATGCCGGGCCCGGCTCCAACTTTTTGGTGGGCGGCACCGGCGCGGACACGTTTTTCCTGGACGGCACGCATGGTGCCATCGCGTGGGACACCATCGTCGGCTTTCATCCGGGCGATATGGCCACCCTGTTCGGCTTCCACGCCGGAATTTCGACCTTCACGTGGGCGGATAATCAGGGCGCGGCGGGCTATACCGGACGAACGTTGCACGCCGATTTGACCGGCGCCGGTCTGACCACGGCCAGCGTGACGTTCTCCGGCACCAATGCTGCCGATACGGCGCATTTCGCGGTCACCACCGGCACCGTCGGCGGGATCGACTATCTCGCGATCATTAACCCGGTCTAACACCGTGACGGAGCCATTCGACCACGCCATCCGCGGCGAACCGCCCGGTGCTGAATGCGGCTTGCAGCAGGTAGCCCCCGGTCGGTGCCTCCCAATCCAGCATTTCGCCCGCCGCGAATACCCCGGGCCGCGCGGTCAGCATGCCGTGCCGATCCAGCCCGGATAACGCGATGCCCCCCGCGCTGGAGATGGCCCGGTCGAGACCGGCCATCCCCACGATGCTCAGCCGTGCCGCCTTGACCCGCTGCACGAGTGGCGCATCCTCGTTCAACTCTCGAACCAATCCGGACGCCGCCGGGGACAGCCCGGCGCGACGCAGCGCATTCGCCATCGACTGTCCCCGTCCTCCCAAGCGTTGCGACAGGGTGGCCGCATCGAGGTCTGGCCGCAGATCGAGGGTGAGTACGGCGCTCCCCGTGGCGTCCAACGCGGCCCGGATCGCCCGCGACAGCGCATACGCCACGCCCCCCTCCAACCCGGACGCGGTCACCATCGCCTCCCCCCGCACCCCCTCCCCGCCACATTCGGCACCGACGCGCTTCAGCGGCTGGCCCTGGAAGCGCGCTTGAAACGAGTCCGACCACGGGTGCAGCACGCCGGCATTCGCGGCCCGAAGCTCGTGCACGTCCACACCCTGGCACCGAAGTTCCGGCACCCAGCCCCCATCCGAGCCGAGCCGCGGCCAGGAGGCACCGCCCATCGCAAGGATGGTCGCCGCGGGGCGGAAGGCGTGACCATCCGCGAATCGCAGCGACCCATTTTCGTCCCAACCGAGCCAGTGCTTGCGGGTGTGGATGCGAACGCCCTGACCGGACAGCCGGCGCAGCCAGGCCCGCAACAACGGGGTCGCCTTGAACGCCGCTGGAAACACGCGTCCGCTGCTGCCGATGAAAGTTGGCTGGCCCAGCGCCGCGCACCAGGCACGCACCGCATCCGGCGGCCAGGCGAGGAGGGCGGGGCTCAGCGCCGCCTCAGCCGGACCATACCGCCGCAGCAAGGCCGGCAGCGGCTCCGAATGGGTGAGATTGAGCCCGCCCCGCCCGGCCAACAAGAGTTTGCGTCCAACCGAGGGCATCCGCTCGAACACTTCGACCGCCACGCCGTGCTCCGCCAGCCGTTCAGCGGCAATCAGCCCGGACGGGCCGCCGCCGATGATGGCGACGGTCTCCCCGGCCTGATTCATCCGTCAGTCCTTCAGGGGATGGGCGGGAGACGCCACGGCGCGCGAATAGCCATTCAGGCAATAGGCCCCGCCCTGATACCGCTCGGTCACCGGGCTCGCACTCACCTGGCCGGCCTTGGCCGCGGCAAACCGGTCGGCGCTGTCGTGCGGGGCCCAGCCGATCCGGCCCCGTTGGTCACCGCGCCACCAGGTCATGGCCGTGTTGGCCGACGCCCCCCAAACCACCGCGTGCCCGACCGATTCCGCCAGCGTCGCGCGTGCCACCAGCCGGACCAGATCATCGGACGACAGCCAGGTGGCGAGCATCCGGGCGTCATGCGGCTCGGGAAAGCAGGAGCCGATACGAATATTGACGTTCTCGACCCCGTGCTTGTCCCAATACAATCGCCCCATCAGCTCGCCATAGGCCTTCGAAAGTCCGTAAAAACTATCCGGCCGAAAGATACAATCCGCATCCAGCACCGTGCTGCGTTCGTGAAAGCCGATGCTGTGATTGCTGCTGGCAAACACAACTCTCGCTCCCGCTTGGCGCGCCGCTTCGTAGATGTGGTACATCCCAGTGATATTTGGACCAATAACCTCTTCGAACGGCCGATCGACCGAGGCGCCACCGAAATGCAAAATGGTGCCACATCCCTCCGCCAGCCGGAGGAGGGTGCCGGAATCGGCCAAATCGGCAGCGGTAAAAATGGCGCGGGCGGGCAAGACGTCTGGAAACGCGGCCCGGTCGGTCAGCCGAAGCGTCCAGCCATATCCGGCGAGGTCGCGCGCCAAGATCCGGCCCAGCGCGCCACTTGCGCCAGTCAGCAGAACGGGACGAGCCGGCTGATCATTCATGCCCGCAGTGTTCCGCGGGGTTGCCCTCGGGTCAACCAGGCGGCAGGGTCAAAAGCATGTTGACCTTGACCCAAGCCGCCGCAGACCTCGCGCAAGGACGCACCACGGCCCGTGCCATGGTGGAAACCTGTCTCGAGGCCGCCACCGACCCGGCGGGCGAAGGAACCCGCGTTTTTCGCGCGCTTTACACCGAACAGGCCCGGGCCGGCGCGGACGCCATGGACGCGCTCCGCCGCGTGGGCCGGGCGCCCGGCCCGTATGCCGGACTGCCGTTCAGCCTGAAAGACCTGTTCGATGTGACCGGTGAGATCACCGCCGCCGGCAGCGCGGTGTTGGCCGACGTCCCCCCGGCCACCGCCGACGCCACGGTCATCCAGCGCCTGATGGCCGCCGGCATGGTGCCGATCGGCCGTACTAACATGACCGAATTCGCGTTTTCCGGCATCGGCATCAACCCGCATTATGGCACGCCGCGCGCTCCCTGGCGCCGGGCAGAGGGACATGTGCCGGGCGGCAGCAGCTCGGGCGCCGCCGTCTCGGTCGCCGATGGCATGGCGCTACTGGGCATCGGCACCGATACCGGCGGCTCGTGCCGGGTACCGGCCGCGTTCTGCGGTGTGGTGGGATTCAAGCCCACTGCGTCTCGTATCCCGCAGGATGGCGCGTTGCCGCTTTCCACCACGCTCGACAGCGTCGGCCCGCTCGCCCAGACGGTCCAATGCTGCGCCATCGCCGACGCGATCATGGCGGGCGCACCCCCGGTGTCGCTCGTGCCCATGGCATTACGCGGCCTCCGCATCGCCGTACCCGGCACCCTTGTCATGGATGACCTCGACCCCGTCGTCGCCGAGGCGTTCGGCCGAGTCTTGACTCGGCTCGGCACCCAAGGCGCCCGAATTACCCATTTGCCTGTGCCGCAATTCGAGCGTATTGCGGCCCTCAACGCCCTGGGCGGCTTCTCCGCGCCCGAGGCCTATGCCTGGCATCGTCCGTTGCTGGCCCGCGACGCGGCCCGGTATGATCCCCGCGTGCGGATTCGCCTGGAACGTGGTGCCGGCGTGAGCGCCGCGGACTATATCGACCTGTTGGCGGCCCGGCGGGACATCATCGCCAGCATGACCCTCGCCATGGCCCCGTTCGACGCGATCGCCATGCCGACCGCCCCCCTGCTACCGCCCCGGATCGAGGCCCTGTCCGATGACGCCGATTTCTTCCGGGCCAATGGGCTTGCGCTACGCAACCCATCGCTCGCCAATTTTCTGGACGGGTGCAGCATAAGCCTACCCGCACACCGCACCGGAGATGCCCCCGTGGGGTTCATGCTGATGGGTGCGCACGGAACAGACCGCCGCCTGCTCGAGATCGCCGCGGCGGTGGAGGCGGTGTTGACGAATTAACTTTTCACACCCGTCGCGCGAGGCGCTTGGCGTGGCGGTTCAGGGGCTACGAACGCGCTTGTCGCCGCTGGATTGCTTCGCCAAGCGGCTCGCAATGACGGTAATATGACCGCCAGATCAGGCGAAGCTGAGTTTCTCGTTTTCACCCGGATGCGGCGATTGCCCGGTCACCACCGCCTTAAGATACCCATACGCATGCACCATCGTGCTGTTGGGCGCATCCCAATACTCGGCCGCGACCACGTCGACCTTCAAGAGTGCGATGTCCGGATCGTCCTTGCCACCAGGGAACCAGGTCCGCACCGGCTCCGACCAATGCGCATGGATGGTAGCCTTGTCCCGCACCACCGTCGCATGGCCGGACAGGCTGACATAGTCCTGCTTGCCGCCATCGGCGTAGGTCACACCGACCTTTTGACCGCCCGACGACTCTTGCACCTTGTGGCTACTGGCGCGGGTGAAAAACCATAGGGTGCCGTCGAACTCCTTCTGCGCCGCCACCATCGGACGCGCCCGCAGCTCGCCGGCGTCTTCCGTCGTCAGCATCGCAAAGCGGATCCCCTGGATCATGCTCCACATCTTCGTCGTCGCCGCCGTTTGAGATTTCCCGGTCATCTGCGTAACTCCGTTCACGTCCTCCGCTAACAGCCCGGCGCGCTCAAGGTTCCAGACGCAGCACCGTCGGCCGCACCGGATCGAGCGTCACCATGATCCGGTCCGTCCGTCCCAGCGCCTGCCCTGTCAACGCATCCGTGACCGCGGCCACGACAGGCCAGCGCAGCGTGACCGGGCCCACCCCGGCAAACGGCTGCACCGTCTGCACCGCGACCAGCCGCGCCCCCTCTTGGCTAAAAACCTGAACCACAACGCCCGCGGCGCGCTGCCCATCCGCCACGAACGCCTCCACCGGCGGCACCACCTGAGCCTGACGGAGCAACCCCGCCAGGCTGTCCAGGCCGGCTGGAGACTCCGTCTCCGCGTCGGGCCGGACCCCCGGCGGCGTGGGGATCGTCAACGGCGGCGTCGCCCGGCGACGCCCGTGTCCGTCGAACGCGCCGGGCGGCACATCGGCCAGCACGACACCACCTCGCGCCTGAAACGCGCCAATCTCCGCCACTTCGCCATCCGATAGCGCAATGGCGTGCGGCAGGATCAGCACGCGCAACCCCTGACGCAGCGCCCCCTGCTCCACGCTGGTGCGGCTGAGCCAGGTTGGCGTGATCGCCAGTGCCGCCAGCCGATCGGTGAGCTGCCGCCGGGCCGCGCGCCATGAATTGTCGTCATACTCCCGCTCCGCATCCCGCTCCCACCAGCGGCCCGGCTCCGCCTGCCGGTCCAGCAGCCATTGCACGCGAAAACTCGCTTGCGAATACAGCACGCCGACCGCGTCAGGGACCTCATGCATCTGCCACAATTGCGGCGTGAACGCGCGCAGCTCCGCCACCAGGGACTGCAACTCGCGCCCGCGCGGCCCGGGCGCGCCGTCATCTTGGAGCACGTCATTGGCCTCATCCCACACCACGATCCCGCGCCCGTGATGCAAGACGCTGTGCCACGCCGCATGCGTCTCCCGCGGACCGCCGCCGAAGCTGGTGCGGAGCTGGATGAGCGCCGGATTGAACGCCTGCGCCAACTCGGCCGCGTTGCCCGCGTCATAAACCTCCATGAGATCGACTGCGCCGGCCAGCAAGCTATAGTCATACCCACCCCAGCCCGGCACCTGCCCGCCCTCGAGCGCCGCCAGCGCCGCCGGGTCCGCCGCATGCACCGCATCGGTGCCCATCCGCACCGCACCGGCAAACGCCGCATCCGACCACGCCTTGAAATCCTCCCACGCCGAAAAATTCCCGTCCGTCCGCCGCAGCGCCGCGTCCGTCAGCTCCGGCGCCACGGCGTCCCAATTTTCATACGCCGTTCCCCATTGCCGGTTCAACGCCGGCACATCGGCGTAAACCGTCCGAAGCCAGGTGCGGAACGCGACCAGGGCGGGCGGGGAAATATCGGCGTCCCAGGCGGCCGCCAAATCGCCGATCCCGGTTTCGTCGCCCAAATTATAGAACAACGGCCGATCCGCACGCTGTGCCGTCACCAGGGATAACAGCCGTTCCACGACGGTGTGCTGCCATGTGGGGTCGGATAGGCTGGGCGCGCGGACAAACACGCCGGTGTCCGCCGGATCCTGCCGCAGCCGCGCCTTGGCCGCGTCGAACAGGGCCGTGACGGGGATGCCCGGACGCCAGCGGTGGTAGGGCGCGTAGAAATCGGTCGCAATATTCTCGACATAATACGGCAACCCCGCCGCCCGCCGCATCGCGAGCGCCCCCGCATCGATCCCCCCGGAGCCATTGAGCTTGGCACCCGAAAACCCCAGCCGTGCCAAACCCGCCAGCCGTGCCGGAGTCTGGTCCTGCCACATGATGAGCTGAAATTCGTCCCACGGCACGCCGGGCGGGGCGGGGCACACGGCGCCGGGCCACATCGCAACGACGGCCGCCAGCCGGATACATCTCATCGAACCAGGCCCAGAACGCCCCTTTTCAACTGCCCCGCCGCCGCCCGGGCGCCATCCTTCATACCGTGCGCGGTGGCGGAGGCGCGGTGCCGCCACACCCCGTCCGTGCTCACCTCCTGATCGCCCGCAATCAGCACATTCCCGGCCAGCGTTGGCGCACCGCCGGTCCAATCCAGCAGCAGCGTCGCCGGGCCGCCGGCGTGGTTCATCAGCCGGTTCCGGCGCAGCACCACCGGCCCGTCCCCCTCCACCCGCAACATCCCCGGTGCCGCACGGCGCCCGGCCGCGAAACTATTATCCTCCGCCACCAGCGCGCCCCGGATATCGAGCCCCCGTGCCGCCGCCCCGGTTTCGACCGTGTTGCCGTGAAATTCCGTCAACTCGGCCGCGCTATTGACCTGGGCCCCCCGTGCCGCGCTGAACCGGCTATGCCGCACCACCAGCGCGGCCACCCGGTCCACGAACAGCGCCGCCAGCGGGTGTTCCCCATCCACACCGCCACCCAGGAAGGCACAGTCCGTCACCGTGATCCGGCCGGGCCCAGGCGCGGCGAGTAGGCCGACCTCATCGTTATCGAACACCACCCGCTCCAGCGTCAGGCCCTGGCCTTCCATCCGGATCCCGGCCCCGTTGCCGTCACCCACCCGCGCCCGCGCGAGCGTGACGTCGCGCACGACCATGGCCCCGCCGCGCAGCACGAGGATGGCCTTCTCCTCGCATGTCCGGTCCGTGAGGATGACGCCCGGTCCATGCCCCTCGATCGTGAGCGGCACGGTGGCGACGGCGCAGTCATAATAGGTGCCGGGCTCGATCGAAATCGTATCCCCCGCCGCCGCTTCCCTGACCGCAACGCCGACCTGGGGATAGGCCTGACCGGGTCCGACCGTCAGCGTCCGCGCCGCCACGCCGCCGGGCACCCCGGCCAAAAGCGCTGCCGCCATAAGCCAGGGGCGCATCGTCAGCGGGCCGAGCCGTCACCCTGCAAGGGCTTGACCGCCCCCGCGAGTTTGTTGTTGCGCAACACCGCCTCCGTCGCCGTGCGGTTCACCAAAAACACGGTATTGAAATCGCCATCGTTGCGGAAGTTGTTGTTTTCAACAGTGATTTCCCGCGTCGGCTGGGTCACGCCCTCGGCACCGATGATGATAACGGCACCGTGATTCTCGGCGTTCGGGCCTTTTTCCATCGTGTTGTCGCGCACGATCAGGCTGCCGCCGTTCGGCGCCTCGATCAAATAGCTCGCGGTGCCCTGCGGTCCATCCATAATGCTGTTACCCAGCACCTCGGTGCGCGCCGCCCGCGATTTGATGTGGTGACCCTGGCGCGTATCGGTGAACTTCGAATGTTCCACGCGCAGCAGGTCGAGGTGCCCGACATAGATCCCGTGCGAACACGCCGCCTCGCACACGCCATTGCGGTCGAACTCGCTATTGGTCACCACCAGGCTGCCGCCGTCGCCACCGGCCAGGATGCCGTTCTGGTTGTTGATGAACCGAACGTGATCGACGGTGAGCACGGCGCCCTCGCCCCGGATGCCGGCGCCATTGCCGTCCGGCACGCGGGCGCGGGTCAGCGTCAGGTTGCGAATCGTGATGTCGGTGCCGGTCGTGATGAACAGCGCCTTACCGCCGCACGCCTTATCGGTGATCACGACCTTGCTGGCATCGCCCACGCCTTCGACCGTCAGACCCTTCGCGGCCCAGGTGGCGCAGTCGAAATACTCGCCCGGCTGGATCATCACGTGATCCCCCTCCCGCGCGGCCTTGGCGGCGGCGGAGGGGAGCGGGAATTCCTTCCCCGCTCCCACCTCGAGCGTGCGGGCGTGGACGGTGGTCGCAAGCAGCGTGGCGGCTAAAATCGCGATACGGGTCATGGAGACCTCCCGGGTGTGGGCCTCAGTCTAGCCCATTGCGTCAGACCGCCAAACGTTCGCTCCGCAGCAAGACGCAGCCGGCGATGCGCCAGGTGCCTGTGGCGTCTTTTTCGAGCGTATAGCGCGCCTTCTCCGGCTGGCCGTCGGGGCCGACCAGCTCGACGTCCTGCGTCACCTCACCCTGGCCGGAGACAAGGTCACCGAATTCGACCGAGCGGGGGTTTTTTACCGCCTTGTATGCGGTGCGGACCATGTCCAAAAACCGCTCCGGCGTCCCGAATAGAAGCTGGATGTTGGGCGCGGCGAACGCGAACGCGGCGGCGGCATCGTCATGCCGGAACGCCTCGATCTGCCGGCCGATCACGTCTTGCACCGCCGTTTGGTCGGCTTGCGGCAGCGGTTGCGCCCCCGCCGGTCCGGCGAGCACGGCCATCATCAGCACCATAAGAAACGGGCGCCATGTCATTCGGCAGCCACACCGATCGCAAGCTCCCGTGCCCGGACGCCGCTAGGGCACCCCAGCTCGGGTTCGGGCTGATGAAGGGCGCGATTGAAGCTGCGCAGGATCATGGACGGTGCAGTCTCCTCCGGCGTCTGGAACAACCCGGCCCGGCGCGCATGGGCCCCAACTGTCGTCCGGCTCGACCACACCACGGCGGGCACGCTCGCCACAAGGCCAAACAGCAGCGGTGACACCCAGCCCAATAGGGCACCAAGCTGCGGCCCGGCGGTCAGCCCGATCAGCAGCAGCCAGCCCGCCCCGATCAGCGTCGGTGTCCGGAACCGCAGCCAGCCCTCCCGCCAGGACACGCCCCGGTTATCGCGCGGCTGACTGTCCCAGCGCACCGTGCGGCCGCGGATCAACTCCATCACATAGCGGGCATAGAGGATCACCAGAACGGCGGTGATCACCAGCGCCGCACCCTGTTCGGCCGCAGCACTCGCCAGGAGCCGCACGCGGCCGCCATAGGACCGCGCCTGGACCGGGTCCGCCAGTGCCGCACCCAGACTGAGCAGCTTGCCGCCATACAGAATCCCCAGCAACAGCACGGCCAACGCCGCATGCGCCGCACCGGGTTGCTCCAGCAGCGCCGCGACGGTGCCGCCCGACAGCGCCACATCGAGCGTCGCCAGCGCCATCAACCCAATCACCAACGGTGCCGAGATATAATGCATCACGCCATAGCCCAGGTGGAACCGCCCCACCGGACGTAGCCCAGGGTGACGTAGCAGGCCGATGTGCTGCAAATTTCCCTGGCACCACCGCCGCTCCCGGCTGGCATAATCGACCATGTTGGCCGGCAGCGCCTCATAACTCTCGACCACTTCCGGCAGCACCCACACGTCCCAGTCGGCGCCGCGCATGAGGCCCGCCTCGACCACGTCATGGCACAGGATCTCACCGCCCCACGGCTCCCGCCCCGGTAGCACCGGTAGGTTGCAGTGTGCCATAAACGGCGCGATGCGGACGATGGCGTTGTGGCCCCAGTAATTGCCGTCGCCCTGCTGCCAGAATGTTAACCCCTCCACCAACAACGGCGTGTAGAGCCGGGCGGAGAATTGCTGAATGCGGGCGAACAACGTGTCGCGCCCGACCGGATAGGGCACGGTCTGGATCATGCCGGTCCGCGGATTAGCATCCATCAGGCCGATCAACTTGCCGATGGTGCCGGCCCCCATCAGGCTGTCGGCGTCCAACACCATCATGTAATCATAACGCGCCCCGTGCGTGCTGCAGAACTCACCGAGGTTGCCGACCTTGCGGCCCGCATTGCTGGTGCGGCGGCGATAATGCAGCGCTGGGCCGGATTCCGGCAGCCGGGCCAGCACGGACGCGAACGCCTCCGCCTCCGCCGCCGCGATGGCGTCATCCGTCGTGTCCGACAGCACGAACGCGTCGACGTGGCGCAGCCGGGCGTCGGCCACGGCGCGGAGCATCGTCTCCATGGCGGTGAACACGCCGTGCGGGTCCTCATTATGCACCGGCATCAGCAGCGCGGTGCGGGAAAGCCCGGTGGCGACGCCGGTGGTGCGGAGCCCGCGACCGGACACATGCACGAGAAACCCCAGGATGCCCGGCCAGCCGACCAAGGCCAGATAGAAGAAATTCGCCATAATCAGCGCCAGCAGCGGCAATCGGAGCGGATCGGCCACTCCTTCGGTCAGGATCGCGGCGAGCGCGGTGCCGGTCAGGGTGATAGCGGCCACTGGACCAATAAACGCGGCCCGTCTTACCAGGGTATTGGCCGACGCAAGCGGGCGCACGGGGGTGAGCCCCGGATGCTCGAGGCGGATGGCGCTACGAAGGGACTGCATATTCATTGCCGGTTTGGCCTGCGGACAGAGGACGTTGGCACCGCATACACCTCTACATTGTGGCTCTCTCAAGGCCGCCCAGCGACACTCCGGTGACGGCGACGAAATTCTCCGCCGGACGCCCGCCGCCCTCCCGTTCCGCAAACGCCTCCAGCGCCGCGGCCATGGCGGCCGCGCCTCCGAATTGAAACCCGATCTGGCTGGTATAGGCGGACGACGCCGCCACTTTCCGGACCAGCCCGTCCGCGATATCCACGGTGCACGGCAACAAACCGGCATGTGTTACGCGCGCGGGGGCATCGGGGTTGCGTAGCGCGTAGGGTGTATCGCGATAGAACGCGAGGATAGCGGGCGAAAACACATCGCACGCCGCCGCAATCACCATACGGTGATCGACATGATCGCCCAATCCCTGCGGTGCCAGCACGAGATCGGGCCGGAGCTCGTCCCGCAAAAGGACGAAAGCGGCCACCACGTCCGGCACGATCGGGTCCGCCCCATGATCGATTGGACCGAACAGGGCCGGGGCGCTGTGGTATCCGCGATGCGGGGCCTCCGGAAAGTCCAGGAACCGCGGCTCGATCCCTAAAATTCGCGCGGCCTGCCGGTCCTCGGCCCGGCGCAGCGCCATGTAATCGACGTCCGCGCCCAAACCTTTATCCAATTGGCACGCGAGCGCGAAGCCGGTGGCGGGGTGGACGCTCTGGGTAAACACAGTCGCCATGACCGTGCGCCAGCCCCGGTCATGCAACAGCGCCGCGAGGCCGCCGCAGGAGAACGCCACATCATCCAAATGCGGCGAGAGGAATAGCGCGGACGGCATCAGAGCAAATGCGGCTCGGCGCGATACCGGCAGGGCGTCACCGGCAAACTGTCCGGCCAGTCCAAATCCGGCGCGCGTCCGGTCACCGCCGCATAAACGCCCATGATCTGCCGCCCGACCTTGGCCCAGGAATAGACCTCCCGGCATTCCACGAGCGCCGCGTCCGCCAGCCGTGCGCGGAGTGCTGGATCCCGCAACACGCGCCGGAGCGCATCGGCCAAGGCGGGCCGATTCCCCGGCTCGGTCAGCAGGCCGTTTTCCCCATCCCGGATGCAGTCCACGACGCCCACCGAGCGGCATGACACGACGGCCAGGCGCGCGGCCATCGCTTCCAGGATCGTGTTGCTGAACCCCTCGGCATACGTCGGTGAGACGAAGATGTCGGCCCGGCGATAGATTTCGGGCACGTGATCATAGTCGATGTAGCCGGTCATCTCGCCGATGCCGAGGCTGTGGACGAGCGTGCTGGCCTCGTCGAATGTGGGGCCGATGCCCGAGATCAGCAGGCGGAACCGGTCGCCGCTCTCCCGTAGCTGCCGCGCCGCGTCCAGCAAATCCAGCACGCCTTTCCGCGCGTCCACCCGGCCGTGATAGAGCAGCACGGGCGGATCATTCTGCGCGGTGCCCGGCGTGAACCGGTCCACATCGACGGCGCCGGGCACGATGGTGAAGCGGGCGCGGTCGGTGCCCAAGCGCTGCACGACCTCCTGGGCGAAACTCTCGCACCCGATCAGCACCGCCCCGGCATGATCCAGCACGCGGGTCATGGCCAGCCGGTGCGTTTCGCAGCAAGACCCTACCCAGTGACCGTCGCCCCCCTGGATCGACACGACGTTCGGAACGCCGGTCGCCTTCGACGCCAGCATCGCCGCCCAGCCGCAGGGGTAGCCGTATTGGGCGTGGATCACGTCGAACGGCGCGCGGGCGTGCTCGGCCGTGACCGCCTCCACCATGGCGGCCACATCCCGCTCGAAATCGCCATGATCCTGCTCGCCCAGCTGTTCGAGGCCGATCACGTGGACACCGGGCACGGCCGGGGGGGGGCCGCCGCCATAAACCCGCTTGCCGAAATCATCGCCACGGTATTGGCTGATCATGGTCACGTCATGCCCGGCGCCCACGAGCTCCCGCAGCAGGTTCTGCGCATAGACCGACATGCCGGAGATGGCCGGGAAGTATCGCCGGCTGATGAAGCAGATCCTCATGCCCCAACCCCGTCATTGCGAACTGCTTGGCGAAGCAATCCAGGGGCCGCCGGAGCTGTCCCGCTCGCCACGAGAGCGCCCCGCAAAAAGGCCAGCGACGCCGGGATCATCGTGTCCGCCCGGTGACTCTCCCGCGACATCTCGACGCAAATCAGCTTGGTGAACCCAATGCCCTCCAGCGCCTGAAGCACCCCAGCCACATCCATGTCCCCCTCGCCGAACGGCAGGTGGATGTGCACGCCCCGCGCCATGTCCTCGATGGTGACGGTGCCGAGGTGCGGCGCAAATTCGCACACCGCCGCAGCCGGATCGCGTTCGCCGGTAACGATGCAGTGCCCGGTATCGAGCGCCAATTTCAGGCCGGGGATGCCGAGCGCGGCCCAATCATCGACCGTCTCGATCAACATGCCGGGCTCGGGCTCGAGAGCGGCAATGGTTCCAAGCTGCTCGGCCCGACAGGCAATTTCGGTGGCACCCTCCCGCAGCCATGCGTTAGCATCATGGGACGCCACGCCGGGCTTGGGCACGCCGGCCCAGAATGACATGGCGTCCGCGCCAGTGTCGGCGGCGACTTCGAGCGCCCTGGTCAGAAACTCAACCCGGCGGGCGCGTCCTTCGGGCGCGGCGGTGACCAGGGTGGGTTCGTGCTTGGCGCGGGGATCGAGCAGATACCGCGCCCCGGTTTCGATGACGGCGGACAGGTTCAATTGTTTGAGCCGCGCGGCCAACGCCCGCCGCCGCCCCGGGAAATCCGCGGCGAACGGGTCCAAATGGTGGATATCGAGCGTCAACGCAACGCCGTCATACCCGCTATCGGCAATGAGGCCGAGCGCATCATCGAGCCGATGATTGGCGGTCCCGTTGGTGTTGTAGGCGAAGCGGAGGGTGCTCACTTCGTCACTTGCCCTCCAGCGAAATGGGCGCGCTGTGGACCTCCGGCTCGCGATATAGCGGATAGAGGCCGCCCACGATGCGGTCCACCGCGGTCACGTCCAGCCAGCACGGGCCCAGCGTGGCACCGGCCGGGAAGCGGATCGGGGCGGTGCCGGGTGGGGGCACGCCCATCCCCACCAAGGGCGAGCCACGTTCCAGCAGCTTCTGTGCGCCCCGCTCGCCAATGCGATGATAGCTCATGGTCTCGACCTCGAGTCCTGGGACTACGGCCTTCACCACGTGCACGCCGGGCGCGTGCGGTGGGGACCAATCGAAATACAGGATCTCCATGCCATGCGCAGCGAACCGCCGGGCCAGTTCTTGCACCAGACCGGTGCCGGCGAGCGGGCCGTCCCAGGTCGGCAGGGTGTCGAAGCGCTGCGTCGCCTTCCGGGACAGGACCGTATCAGCCAGCAGGCCTTTCAGCGTGGGTTGATCGAGGCTCAGCCAGCGAACCATTTCTTGTAGCGCCCGGGATTCCTCACCCACCAGCGAGTGATACGCCCTGAACCGGTCCAGATAGCCCGGCGGAGCCACGCGGGCGATGTCGGCGAGCGGCGCGTGGCTGAAAACCTTGCGCATCCGGGCGGCGGCGAATTCAAAAACGGCTTTGCGCAGCGCGTGCTCGCGGTCGAGCGACGCGGCTTCGCCGGCGGCGGTGACCATGATCGGGTAGGCGGCCGTGACGCCGTCGCGCTCGGCACCGACGCAATAGACGTTGGCGGTGCCGAATTCGTCGGTGGCGAATTTCGGGATGACCTCGATACCCAGCGCCGCCAGCCGTGCCAGCAACGCCCGGGTGCGCGGATCGGCCGGGCCGTCGCCCAAATCCAGCGTGATGCCGCGGTCCATGGCGCGGAAGCCCACGCCGTTCCCGTCGCGTTGCAGCAGCTCGCAAATACCATGACCGATGGCGAAATCGAGCGTCGGGCCGGCACCCAGACCGTTGGTGATCGGCGTCGTGAACGGCACGTAACCCGGCGACAAATCCCCCACCGAACAGGCCGCAATGTCGATCGGCAGCCAAACCGTGTCACCAGATGGCCAGCGATGGGCGGGAACCCACTCCAGCACGGTGCCGGCATCAACGGGACTGCCGGCTGGCAGGCACAGCGAAAGTGGGTCCTGCACCGCGCGGCCGCCGAGCTGTGCGCGCAATGCCGCAAAGCTGCCGGTGCGACGCTCGCAGCGGTGGATTTCCGTGGCGGAATGTACTGCCTCCGCCAGCTCGCCGGTGGTGCCGATGATGGCACCCGCATCGTCCACGCCATAGCCCACGCCGTGCGGCGTCACACCATGCCAGCGGGAGCCGTCACCGTTCAGGAAAATCGCGTTCCAGCAGCTGACCCCGGTGCGGTCGAGGTCGGTGAGCGAGAACAGCTCGACCCGGCCCTCCGGCATGGAATCGACATAGGCCCGGGCCGCATCCGGAAGCTCAGGCGGTAAGAAGTGCTTCATAACTTATCCAAGGCGGGCAATCTGAATGGGATGGGTGAACGGCGGTCCCACGATCACCTCGTCCAGCAGCTTCAGCGCCGCGGAGGTGGTGAGGTCGGTCGCGTATTCGAAGGGGGTGAAGGCGGAGGTGAAATCCAGCGTGGCGAACACGTCGCGATAACGCTGCGCCTCACCGCGGCTGAGCGGGATTTGTTTGTGGTAGGCCTTATGGCAAGAAATGCGCTGCGCGGTGCCGTCGGCGTCGAAATCGATCTTCAGCGCGTCCCCACAAAACACCGCCCGACGCTCCGCGTCATAGAGTATAGAGTGTCCCTCATAGTGCCCCCCGGTGTGATGCAGCGTGAGGCCGGGGCGGATTTCGTAGACTTCGTCATACGGGATGGTGACGCGGAACGCCTTGGTCCACTGCAAATCGTCTTTTTGGATCAGCACATCCGGCTTGAAATGGTCCTGCAATTGATACAGCGCACCATAACCATGCGGGTGCGAGCTGCCGAGCCACCGGATTCCTCCCAGCTCCGCGATCTTGGCGAGTTGCGCCGGGCTATATAACGGCGCGGCTTCGAACGCGACATTATTGCCGTCCGGATAGGTCAGCAGCCAGCCATGGCCATCCAGCCCATAGCGCGGCGTGGACCAGAATTCCCACAGACCGGGCATCACCTCACGCCAATGATGCGTGAGCTTCGGCGCGACCTGCTCCGGCGTCATGAATTCCCAGCCATCGGCAGGTAGATCATTACGCACATCCGAACAGATCGGGCAGTCCGGTGGCACGGCGAAGTAGCGCTGCCAATGACCACAGTTGGTGCATGAAAAGGGACTAAGCGGCATGCTTGACCTTCGGCGGTTTCGCCTGCTCTTGTGCTTGCAATATCAGTGCCATGATATCTAGATCATGCGCGCCGCTAAACGGGTACTGCCCGGCCGCGAACGCCTCGACCTGGTTCAGGAACGGCGAACGATCCGCTCCTGGCACCGGAACGGCCGTGGACTGGCCCGTGACCGCGTCCGTAAACGTGACCGTGCCACCCGGCGTTTGACCCATCGTGTCGATGGCGACCACCTGGCCCCGCGTGCCCACGACCTCCAGCCGGCGGCGGGGCAGCGCGTCCGGGCAATTATACGCCACGTGCAACTGCACCAGCGCGCCTGTCTCCGACCGTGCCATCAACACCGCGCCATCCTCCACGTCATACGCCTGCACCCGGGCCTGACCCATGGCGGCGATGTCCGTGAGGCGTTCATCCAATAGGAATGCGGCCAAATCGAGCCCGTGCGGTGCCAAGTCGATCAGCGCACCGCCCCCGGCCCGCCGTGGATCGATCCGCCAATTGTCATGGCTCGCTCCATCCGGCGCCCATGCGGCCGGCAACCAGCAGGCATAGACGATACGGATCGCGGTGACGGTGCCGAGCCGGCCGCCGCCAATCAAGTCGCGCAGTAGTTGATGGGCCGCGTGAAACCGCTGATCGAACGCCGTGCCATAGCGCACGCCGGCCCGCTCGCACGCGGCCACCATGGCGCGGGCGTCGGCCATGGTGGTGGCCATCGGCTTTTCACACAGCACGTTCAACCCGGCGGCCGCGGCAGCCTCCACCAGCGGGCGATGCACATGATTGGGGGCGGCGACATAGACGGCATTGAGGCCGGCGGCCAAAAACGCCGGCAGATCGGACATGACGGGCGCACCGAACAGGACACCCGCGCGCTGTAGGCTGACCGGGTCCGTATCGTAAATCGCCGCGATCCGCCCGTTAGAGGACGCCGCGATGGCCGGACCGACATAGTCCCGCGCCACCCACCCGCAGCCTGCGATGCCCCACCTTACCATGACGCGGGCAAGTCCAGCAGGACGCGGCGCCGGGCGAGCATTTCGATGGCGGGATCCCCGGCGATGGCCTCGGCCGGACCTTCGACCTCGCGGGGATAGGTCGCGAGCGGGCCATATTCCGTGGCGTAACGATCGGAGGGGAACCGGATTTCCGTGCCGTCATACAGCGGATTGCGCCGGAGCCGCGTGCCGGGCGCAGGCATGGACAGGCGGCCCAGGACCGGACCGGGCACCGCGCCGAGGGCAATCGCGATCGCCGGTGCGCCAGCCAACGAGTCCGGTGTCGCGGGATGCGGCGTCCGCGCCTCGATCAAGGCGGCGGTCAGCTCCCGGTCATCATACAATAGAGGATGTCCGAACAGCGCGGCATAGCCATGCGGCGGCAAGGGCTGGCCCGCCGAAAGATTATCGACCAACGCGTTATGGGCGTGTCCCACCAGCACCGGGCCCCCCGACACCCGCTGCATCTCGAACGCCACGTGCGGCTTGTCCGGCAGGAAATAGAAGGCGTCGTGGCAAAACAGCAAATCCCCCCAATCATCAGGCAACGGCCAGCGTGCGGCGGCGTCGAAGCAAACCAGTTGTGCCGTGGGTGCCACATAGCGCCGGGCGAGCCAGAGCTTGGCGAAGACGATATCCCCGCCCGCCACCACGGGTGCCAACCGCGCAAACTCCCGCAAGTAATGCCCGGCGCCACACGCCAGCTCGAACACCCGGGACGGTCCGGTCCAATGCGCCTCCGCCAGCGCGAGGCCGGACAGGAATGTCGGATCGGACCAGCGATGCGCGAAATAGGCACCGACCGCCCCGAACGCGAGGCGGTCCATGGCGTCACGGAAGCTGGTTTGGGGTGCCTGCACCAGGGCCAAGGTCGCGGCTTCGGACGGCGGCGGCGTGCGCGCCCAATTGTCTTGGTCCCGCAATAGCAGCACGAGCGCCCGCTCCGCGTTCCCCGCATCGAGCGCCTGAAGCGCCGCATCCGCTAGCGCCCGCCGGTCTGCGCGGAGGAACGGAATGCCCTCCAGCACCGGCCACCGCTCCGTGGACGACAACGAGTGGGCGGTGTCCGCATACAGCGTCTCACCCGTGAGCGGGCTGGTGAGCACGCCATCGGTCCAATGTGACGCGGGGGGCGTCACGGCAATCCGGCTTCGGCGAGGACGGTGTGATGGAAGGCTTGCGTCGGTCCAGCATGCACGAGGTCCATGTCGTCCAGCGCCTGATCGACCGTAAACGCCGCCACCTGGTCATAGTGACGCATTTGCAACACACGATCCATGACGTCGGCGGCGTGAAACGCCTGTCCCACGCCGGTGGACGCGTCCGGGATTTCATCCAGCGCGGCACGGGTGCGGGTCGCCAGGGGGCCGGGTAGCGTCGCGAGTTCGCGGGCGAACAGGCGCTGCATGATCGGCCCCAAATGCGCCCCCAGCAGCATTTCGCCGGCAAAGCCGCTATCCGGCAGCGCCGCATTGTGGAGATGATGAGCGAGCCCGGCGAGAAACGCCGTCTCCGGCGCGGCCCCGAAGCGCGGTGCCAACAGCACCGCCAGCACGGCCACCACGAGGCAATGGTCGCCATGCCCCTCCGGCGGTTCCAGCACGATCCGCGGTTTACCAGGGCAGGTCGCACCAGCGCGCGGTTGACGAATAAGAGCCTCCGCAAAGACCGGCGCAGTGCCCGGCGCAGTGCCCGGCGAAGGAGTAATGCCGAGGTGTAGGCGAAGGCGCTGCGCCAACGCCGGATCGAGCGGAGGCGCCACCTCGTCGAACGATCGGAGCAAGATAATGGACGCGTCGGGCGCGGATACCCCGGCGACGGCAAGCACGGACCGGTCGATCCCGCCGAGCCGCGCTGCCGCGACCGCGTCCGCCGTCGTGCCGAGCGCCACGGCCACCGGATCCTGCCCGGCCACCAGCGCCGCCCACGCCCGGCGAAACAACCGGGACGCCAGACTGTCCGGGCTGGACGCGTCCCGGACCCGCTTCAGGTCGCAGAGTTCGACCGCAAGCGGGACGAACTCTACGAGTGTTCTAGAGGCAGTACTGCCATCGGGCATAGGATCAGCGCGCGAGCCACTCGAGCAGGTTACGCTCCTGCACTGGGAAACTATGCTCCTCCCGTTTGCCGGCCGGGGTCATCGGCGCCTTGAAGAACAGGCCGAGTTGCTCCTGGATACCGCCCTGACCACGTTCGCGGGCCAAATCCAGCACGCGGGCGATCTCGATCACCAGCGGTGCGGCCAAGATGCTGTCGCGGCACAGGAAGTTGACCTTGATCTGCATCTTCTGTCCCAAGAACCCGACCAAGTCGATGTTGTCCCAGGCTTCTTTATTATCGCCGCGCGGCTTGTAATACCGGATATCGACGATGTGGTCCTCGACCGGATACCCGAGAATATCATCCAGCACGGAGCCCTTGGTCTTGAGTTTGCTCTTGAGGCTGTCCGGATTATCGAGCGCCAGACCATCCCGGTTGCCCAAGATATTAGTGCTGAACCAGCCTTCGACATACAAGGACCGGCTACGGAACGCTGGCGCAAGCACCGTCTTGATGAAAGTCTGCCCGGTCTTCCCGTCCTTACCGGCAACCGGCACGTTTCGGCGCGTCGCCAATGTCGTGAGCGCCGGGACATCGGCCGCGAGGCTCGGCGTGAAGTTGCCGTACGGCACACCCTCGATAATCGCCGCATAGGCATACAGCATCGCCGGGCTGATGACCGGGTCCGAGCCGTCGAGGCCTTTTTCAAACCCTTCAGGCGTCCCCAATGCGACCGCCGCCTTGTCCGGCCACCGCTCGACCGACGCGAGGTTGACCATCACGACGTTCTGGATGCCTGATTCTTCACGATAGCGACGGATATCGTCACGGATGCGATCGACCGCCTCCCGGTGTGACTTGGCCACAATCTTGTTGCCGCCATCCACGTTCTTGCAAAAATCCAGGCTGCCCACGGCCGGCCAGGGCTTCATGCCAGACAACGCGTGCCCGACCATTTCCCCCTGCTCACGGTCCAGCACCCGATGCTCGCGCACCGCCGAATCTAAATCCTCACCGTGCAAATCCCATCCGGCGAAATGCATGTTCTTGTAGGCAGCGATGCCGGACGCGCCGACACCCGCGAGCGGCAGACCCGCCATATCGTTCGACCCCGCGCGCAGCATCTCGATGCCGGCGGCGGCCGTGGAGGCGACAGCGCCGCCCAGTCCGACAACGAGCACGCCTAAGCGTCGCCCAGTAATGGATGCGTCGAGCCCGGTATCAGGCATATGAAATCTCTTCTCGTTAAGGCTGCGACAAAAGCTGACAGCCGAGGTTCAGAACGGGAGACATAAGGCGGCAAGCGAGACTTGGTAAGGCAACAAACGCATGACGGAGCAACGTGGTCGAAATCACAGGCACGTGAGGGGTAGGATGATAGGACAGTGTTAGCCGTGGTGTGTGGCTAGAATTAGGCATCGTTCAGATATGCCGGTCCCGCATGTCGGAGCCGGTGACCCCGTCCTCCGGGTCCGTGTCCTGTAGCGTTTCCATGTGCACGGAGTGATCGCCGCCATGCTGCAGGATGTCCTGCTCCCGCGCTCCGGCCGTGCGGTCTAGGACATAGACCCGGTCCAGCTTCTCGCTTACCGCGACGGCCTTGCCGGCCTCGATCGCCTGCTCCCATTGAAGATAGGTGCCATTCGGATGGGTTGGCCGCGCCGATTCCGCCCGAATCCCGCCGCCTGTCAGCCGCAGTTCAATCACGGTGTCCCGCGGCGCGTCCTCGTCAAACCGGCGAAGCACCAGAACGGATCGCCCCGAACCCTCGGGCCCGGACCCCTCGGGCAGTGCGTCGTGCGGCTCTAGCGTGATGATTTCCATGCAACCTCCCTGCGGCGTTTGCAGTCCTTCAACGGTCCGGGACGCCCGCGGTTCGATCGGTCATCCCGCTTGGGGCCGCAACACGTGAGTTGAATGCCACCCGGTTCCCCGGCATACCTCGCCAGCACCAGGAGGCGCCCATGTCTGACCAAATCGAACGTCATGATTTCAGCGCCGAGGTCGGCCGCCTGTTGGACCTCGTGGTGCACGCCCTGTATTCGGACCGGGAAATTTTCCTGCGCGAGTTGGTGGCCAACGCCGCGGACGCCACGGACCGCCGCCGGTTCGAGGCGCTGACCGACCCGGCGCTCACTGGACCGGCCGATTCCGGCATCCGCGTCACGCCGGATAAGGCGGCCGGAACCATCACCATCAGCGATAGCGGCGTGGGCATGAGCAAGGAGGAGCTCGGCTCCAACCTCGGCACCATCGCCCGATCCGGGACCCGCACGTTCGGCCAATCCCTCAACGACGCGAAGCCGGACGAGCGGCCGGCGTTGATCGGCCAGTTCGGAGTTGGCTTCTACTCGGCATTCATGGTGGCGGACCGGGTTGAGGTGACGAGCCGCCGGGCCGGCACCGACACGGCCTGGATGTGGGCGTCCGATGGCGGCGGTGCCTACACCCTCGCACCGGCCACCCGGGACGAGGCCGGCAGCACCATCGTGCTTCACGTGAAACCGGACGCCACCGAGTTCCTGGAGTCGATCCGGCTGCAAACCATCATCCGTAAATGGGCCGACCACATCACGACGCCGATTACGGTCACCGAAGAAGGCGAAGACAAACCCGCCAACGAGGGCACCGCGCTCTGGCGGAAGCCCAAGTCCGAAATTACCACAGAGCAATATAACGCCTTTTACCATCACATCGGCCTGCATTTCGATGAACCTTGGGCGACACTGCATTGGCGGGCGGAAGGTCAGATCGAATTTTCGGCCCTATTGTTCATCCCGAGTACTGCACCGTTTACACCCGTGGAAGGGCCGCGCGAGAGCCGGTTGCGCCTGCATGTCCGGCGGATGTTTATCACCGATGAGGCCGCACTGTTGCCGCCGTGGCTGCGTTTCGTGGTGGGGGTCGTAGATACCGAGGACCTGCCGCTGAACGTCAGCCGGGAAATGCTGCAATCCACCCCCGTCCTCGCCCGGATCCGCAAGGCCGTCACAAACCGTGTGCTGTCCGAGCTGAAATCACGCGCCGCAGACGCCGAAGATTTTGCCAAATTATGGCAAGTATTCGGTGCCATCCTGAAGGAAGGTGTGTGGGACGATCATGAGCACCGGAAAGAACTCGCCGGATTGATGCGGTTCCGCTCCTCCACGCAAGACGGCTGGACCGGCCTCACCGACTACATCGCCCGCATGAAGCCGGAGCAGGAGGCGATCTATATTCTCACCGGCGACAATGCCGAGGCGTTGGCGCATTCCACCCAGATGGAGGGCTACCGCGCCCGCGGCGTCGAGGTGCTGCTGCTGACCGATCAAGTGGACGCGTTCTGGCCGGAGCGGCTGTCGGAATGGGAGGGCAAGCCGATCCGCAGCGTGACGCAGGGTGTGGCGGACCTCTCGAAACTCGCCCCGGATACCCCGGCCGGTGAGCCGGCCGACCTTACCGCGCTGTTGCCCGCGTTGAAGGCGGCGCTGGGCGACGCGGTGGCCGATGTGCGCAGCACGGACCGCCTGGTGGACAGCGCCGTCGTGCTGGCCGCTGGCGCGTATGGTCCGGACCTTCAGATGCAGCGGCTGCTGCGCCGGCATAATCAGGACGCGGGGCGCGGCAACATGGGGCTGTCACCCACGCTCGAGGTCAACCCCCGCCACCCCTTGCTCCATGCCTTGGCCGCCCAGCTCGCGTCCGGGCTGGACATCACCGAGGCGGCGCATACCCTCTTGGATCTCGCCCGGGTTCAGGATGGCGAGCTGCCCACCGACCCGGCCGCCTTCGCCCGCCGTGTGACCGCGGCGTTGGCCAGGGGCTGAGCCATGCGCATCCTCGTGGCCTGAGGAACGGCATAGCCGCCCGCGCCTGCATTACCGGCGGAGTGCGCCGACCATGGTGCTCCCCAACGCCGCCGGGCTCTCGGCCACGTGGATGCCAGCGATGCGCATCGCCTCGAACTTCGCCTCCGCCGTGTCGCGCCCGCCGCTGATCACGGCACCCGCATGCCCCATGCGCCGGCCCGGGGGGGCCGTGGCACCGGCGATGAAGCCCACCACGGGCTTCGGACTGCGCGCATGCGCCAGGAATTCCGCCGCCTGAATCTCACTCTGGCCGCCAATCTCACCGATCATGATAATGCTCTCGGTTTGCGGATCGGCGAGGAACATCTCCAGCACCTCGATGAAATCGGTGCCCTTCACCGGGTCACCACCGATACCGACGCAGGTGCTCTGACCGAGCCCGGCCGCGGTCGTCTGGCTCACGGCTTCATACGTGAGCGTCCCCGACCGGCTGACGATGCCCACACTGCCGCGCCGATGGATATGCCCCGGCATGATCCCGATCTTGCACGCGTCCGGCGTGATCACCCCCGGGCAGTTCGGCCCGATCAGCCGGGACCGGCTGCCCGCCAGCGCCCGCTTCACGCGCACCATGTCCAGCACGGGGATACCCTCGGTGATACAAATGATCAGCGGGATTTCGGCGTCGATCGCCTCGAGGATCGCATCGGCGGCAAACGGCGGCGGCACATAGATCGCCGATGCGTCCGCCCCCGTCGCCTCCCGCGCCTGCGCCACGGTGTCGAAAACCGGCAGGTCCAAATGCATCGTCCCGCCCTTACCCGGCGTCACGCCGCCCATGACTTTGGTACCATAGGCAATGGCTTGTTCGGAGTGGAACGTCCCTTGGGCACCGGTGAAGCCCTGGGTGATGACCCGCGTGTTGGCGTCGATAAGCACGGACATTATGCGGCCTCCTTCACGGCGCGGACGATCTTCTCGGCGGCGTCCGCCAGGTTGTCGGCGCTGATGATCGGCAGGCCGGATTTGGCGAGGATGTCCTTGCCCAGATCGACGTTGGTCCCCTCGAGCCGCACCACCAGCGGCACGTCCAGGCTCACCTCACGCGCGGCCGCCACGACACCCTCCGCGATCACGTCGCAGCGCATGATGCCACCAAAGATGTTGACGAGGATGCCCTCTACATTCGGGTCACTCAGGATGATCTTGAACGCCGCCGTGACCCGCTCCTTCGTGGCGCCGCCGCCGACGTCCAGGAAGTTGGCCGGGCTGCCGCCATACAATTTGATGATGTCCATGGTGGCCATCGCCAATCCAGCCCCGTTCACCATGCAGCCGATCGTGCCATCCAGTGCGACGTAGTTCAGGCTATACTTTGCGGCCTCTAACTCTTTCGGATCTTCTTCGGCTTCGTCACGCAATTTCTCCAGCTCTGGATGCCGATACAGGGCATTGTCGTCGAAGCTGACTTTGGCGTCCAATGCCACGACCTCCCCGGCACCGGTCACCACGAGCGGGTTCACTTCTATAATCGCGCAGTCCAAATCCACGAATGCGCGATACATCGCCAGCACGAACTTGGTAAACGCCGCCACCTGCTTGCTCTCGAGCCCCAACGCATATCCGAGCTTCCGCGCATGGAACGGGAACACGCCGGAGGCCGGGTCCACATAGACCTTTATGATCTTCTCGGGCTGGGTCTCAGCCACATGCTCGATCTCCATGCCGCCCTCGGTGGACGCGACGATTGCAATCCGCGCCGTGTCGCGATCGACCAGCAGGGATAGATACAGCTCCCGCTTGATGTCGCAGCCGGCTTCCACATACACCCGGCTCACCCGCCGCCCGGCGTCACCGGTTTGTTTGGTGATCAGCACGTGACCGATCATGGCCGCTGCCGCCTCCCGCACCTCGGTGGCCGACTTCGCCAGACGCACACCGCCCTTGCCCTGCGGATCGCCTTCGAACTTGCCCGCGCCGCGCCCGCCGGCATGAATTTGCGATTTCACCACATAAACCGGACCCGGCAGCGCCGCCACGGCCTGTTCGGCCTCGTCCGGGGTCCAGGCGACGTGGCCCGCCAGCACGGCGACGCCATAGCCGCGCAGCAGCTCTTTCGCCTGATACTCGTGGATATTCATCGCATCCGCTCCATTTCGCTCAGCCTGAGATCGCTATCGGTGGGCGAGGCATAAACGGAATGAGCGGTCCCGGCTACTCCGCCGCCACGCCGGCGCCTGCGTCGTGCCGCGTCCACAATTCGGGGTGCAACTCCTCCTGGCGGTCCGGGAAGAACCAAGCGCAGCCGAGCGTGATCAACGCCGCCCCGGCCAAAACCAGCAGCGTCGCCGTCAGCGTCCCGGTCCAGTGATGCATCATCGCCACGACCGGTGTTGCCGCGGCCGCCCCCAGGAACCCGACGAAGAACCGCACCGAATACATCCGTGCCCGCAGCGGTGGCGCGATATAGCGGGCGGTCATCGTCTCGTTAATAGTCACCTGTCCGAAAATCGTCGCCGCCACGAGCCCCGCCACCGGCAGCACGAGCCACCCCTGCACCACGGACAGCAGCGCCAGGGCAGGGGCCAGCACCAGCGCCATCGGCAAGAAGATGCGCCGCAACGTCATCCGGTCGATCAAGCGGCCGACCGTGAACTACGTCATCGCGCCGCATAATGTGACCACGAACGCGGCCGCTCCCAACAGCGGCAGCAGCCCCGGATCGGTCCCCAGCCGCTCTTGCAACAGTTTCGGGATCAGAATGGTAAAGGCGTTGAACACCAGACCGTACACGATCGCGATCAGCAACAGCACGATCACCGCCCGCCGGACCAGGGCGGTCGGGATGACCGGGAACGGACGAACCCCGGCACCTTTCGTGTAATCATGCGCCGGCACGCGCATCCAGGCGCAACCCATGGCGAGGCAGACAACCCCGGGTGCCCAGAATGCCGCAGGCCAGCCGAAATGTTGGGCGAGTACAGACGTCGCGACCGGTGCGGACGCCACGCCGAAATTGCCGAATACGCCGTTCATACCGAGCGCCCGCCCCGGTCGATCGCCCGCGGCCTCCACCAGCATGGCCGTGCCGATCAGGTGATAGATCGCGGCAAACGAGCCGGTGGCCGCCAGCGCCCAGGATAGAGCGACCGGCGTCTGTGCCCCGCCGCACGCGATGAGCGACAGGCCGGTTCCAAAGAAGAATATCGCGATCAGCCGCCGCCGCCCGAACCGCGCCGCCAGCCATCCTTGCGGCAGCGAGAGCACGCCATAGAGCACGAACATGCCCGTCGCGAGCGCCAGCACCGGGCCGTACTCGGTGCCGAATCCGCCCTCCCACGCGACCATCGCCAGCACGGCCGTCGGTAAGATCAGCAGGCAATAGTGACAGAGCAGATGCGCGCCGTTGATAAATGCGATCTGACGGGCTGCGCCGGTCATGGAACATACCTCGTTTACACAACCCGAATTGGCGGAAGTCAGACTGAAAACCGGACAGCGCGCTTTGCGTTGACGGTATGAATGGAGGAATTATGACCGAAAAACAACCCGACCCCAAGGCGACCGGCACGACCGGTGCCCCCAATCCTAAGACCGGAAGCAGCGACGCCGCCCGCGGCCTGGGCGGACATAGCAAAGACGCGAGCCACCTCCCGGATGCGCCTGCCGGTTACGTTGAAAAGGGCAAACCTACCAAAAAAGCCTAGCTGTGCCCCATTAGTCCAGCCGCCCGCAACGCCTTCTCGATCACGGCCTTCGCACCGATCGACGGCAACGCCGGAGCGTCAGGCACGCGACCGGCAGCCAGGCGACCGTCATCAACGGCACCCATCTCCTGGTTATTCACGTAAGAACGGCGGGATTGACTGGCGTGCGTGAGCAAACCCCAGCTTCGCGCAATATGCCAAGTCGAACCGATGTCGGCGGCAAGCATATGGGGACCGGTATGGCCAACAGAGTGGTCGAGATCGTCATCTCCGGTATCGAGGGGCGTGCCATGCGCCATGCCGGGCACCAGATACGTCTCGAGCACGATCCGGCCTTCCGGACCGCGCCACATCTCATGGCGGGCACCGTCCTGGAGGTCGGTGATGTCCGGTGTAACGGTCACGCCGTGAACGTTAGACCATTGCTTGACGAGTTCGGTGGCATTGCTCGGCCGCACAGTCGTATCGGCGGTCCCTTGCCAAATCTGCACCGCTGGCCGCGGACCGCGATAGGGCGCGGCCTCGCGGACGAGATCGCCCCACTCCGCAGCCGGGCGGCTTTTGCCGCTACTCATCGCTTCGAACGCCGTCGGGATCGATACGGCCGCACCATGCGGCAGGCCGGCGATAATGGCCCCCCCGGCGAACACCTCCGGAAAGCAGGCCAGGAGCGACGCGGTCATGGCACCACCCGCCGACAGGCCGGTCACATACACCCGTGCCGGGTCGATCCGGTGTTCGCGCACCAGAAGGCGGATCATCTGCTGGATGGATTCCGCCTCGCCGCCGGTGCGGGACACGTCTGCAGATTGGAACCAGTTAAAACAGAGATTGGCATTGTTGCCGCGTTGCTGCTCCGGAAACAAAAGGGCGAACCCATGCCGTGCCGCAAGCTGAGACCAGCCGCTGCCATGGTCATACGATGCCGCACTCTGCGTGCAGCCATGCAGCACCACGACCAGCGGTGCCCCGGCCGCTAGGCCGTCAGGGACATAGCTGAGCATCCGGAGGGCACCCGGGTTAGATCCGAACTCGGTCGTTTCGATTAAGCGGGCCGCCTCCCGCGAAGCTGCCTGCCGCGAGCCAGGGAAGTGTGCCGCAGTGTTGTCGAGTGTCGCCCGCATGCGGGCGAGGTTAATGATCGTGTCACTAATTCCGGGCATCGCGTGAAAATCCTTCAGCCAGCACACCTAACGCAACCGGTTATGCTGCGATGCAACATGGTACATGATAAAGGTGAAAAAAGGGTGAGGATTCCCACAACGTGATCAAATACCAGGGATGACGCTCACGCGGGGAACACGAGGCTGTTCGCAACCATCTCGGAATCGAACGCCACGATCCGCTCCTGAAACCGCAGCCGTCCGGCGTCGGGCACGACCAGATCGTGACACGCCCCCACGAGTACAATGCCCGGTTGCTGGTCGATCAATGTCTGCACAATCAGTAGGTTATGACGCACCCTTACGCCATCGAACTCCGCCACCATCCGCAGCGGGCTGGGGAAACGCCGATAAAATCTTGGCGCATAGACTTGGGTGCCGAGCAATCCTTTGACCCGGTCCTGCAGCATCCCCCGGCTCTCGGCCTGCATCGTACTAAGAGTACGTCCGCGTTCGAAATTTTCGCGGGGAATGACTCGGTAGGTGCAATCAAGAGTGAACAGATCGGGCCAGGCGATCAGATCCCCGTCGTCCAGGGTGGCATAATATTCGTCATACAAATCCCGAACGGCGTCGCGATCGACGCCGGGCACGAGGGTCATGCGTAGCCCATGACGTGCCGCCAATACCGGTACATGCCCCTTATGGCGGTTTCGGTCACCATGTGGTCGGTGTTGCCGATCGAAGTTCCGCCCATCTCGACCACCGCGTCCTCGTCCGGCGCGTGGGCGAAACCCTGTTGCGACATCTCGATCACCTCGCCATCGTCCATGCTGACGAACCCGGACGGGCCGAACAAATTGGCCTGCCGGGTCCGCCGCAACCGCATCTCCGGCGTGTCATCGGCATAGCCGAAATGGGTCCAGACGAAATCGAAACCACCCGGACCCTTAGGAATGATCTGGCGGGTCGTGAGGCTGTTGACCTGTTGCTGCAGGATCACACTCGGGAACACGGTGATCATGCCGACGGTTTCCTCACCGGGGAATTCCTGCACGACGTCCAGGATGCGCGGGTCGGCCAGGGTCAAATCCGCCTTGAAATTGCTCATGCCGGCGGTGACGTCATTGGTCACCTGCTCGCCTTTGCGAGAAATCAGGATGCCGTGGCGGCCGTGTTCATCCATCTCGACCGCGGATTTCTGGTCCGCGCGAAATAGGCCGAACGTCACGAAGAACACATGCAATAGTCCGGCATGATACGGGTCCTTGATGTTCTCCTGCATCAGCTTCCAGTTGCCGGGAATATGCTGGCGGTTATAGCCGATGACCTCAAGCTTTCGGCCTGAATACACGCGGGTGTAGTGGGTCCAGAACCGCTCACCCAAATATTCCCGGAACGGCGGCGTCGCCGCACTGAACGTCGCCCAAACGACCCCGTTCACCGTCTCCGTCCGCAGCCGGTTGAGCCCGTGTGCCGCCATGTCGAAATCGGCCGGCATACCGCCCTGCTTCCGAACGCCCCGGCGGAACGGGACCGCCTTCAGCGCGCCGGTCAGGTCGTACATCCATTGATGATACGGGCAGAGCAGTTCCGTCGCGTGCCCGAACCGCTCCTGACAAAACTTGACCCCGCGATGGGCGCAGCGGTTTTCCACCACGCCGATCGTCCCGACGTCGCTCCGCACCATGATGACCGGTCGCTCACCGAGCGTGGTGGTCTTGTAGTCCCCGACCTCCGGCAGCTCGGCCTCGAGCCCCACGTACAGCCAATGCGGCCCATACCAAATCCGCTCGATCTCGGCCGCATAGACGTCCGGGTCGGAATAGACCCAATACGGGACCCGACCGTCCGCGTCGGCGGGCCAGGAGAGCTGGGGCTGGCGGTGGCTGGCTCCGTCCATGCGTGTATCTGACCACGGCCAACGGAGGCCGCCAAGGCTTTCGTTATGGTCGTGAGATAGCCGGGCAGCCGATGGGCGGGGAGATCACGGTCACCAGCAACGGCAAACCGTTCGCCGACGCGCCCGCCATCACGGCGCTGCATGACGGCACCTATGCCATCGTCTGGGCCAATTACGTGACCAGCCTGACCCCTGGTGAGACCGCGTCCGACCTGCGCGGCCAGATCTTCGCCGCCGACCCCGGCACGGCCAACGCCACGGACTACTTGCTGATCCAGTATAACCGCTAGAGGGAGAGACGGGCCCGGGCCGCCTGGTACTCCCGGGTGAGCCGGGCCACGAGGTCGGCGGTGGACAGCACCCGGTCCACCGCGCCGATCCCTTGGCCGCTGCCCCAAATATCCTTCCACGCCTTGGGCTTGCCCGCGCCGAAATCCATGGCGGACGGGTCGGACCGCGGCAAATTGTCCGGATCGAGCCCGGCGGCCACCAGGCTCGGCTTCAGATAGTTGCCGTGCACACCGGTGATGAGGTCGGTATAGACGATGCTGCTGGCGCTGCCCTCCACGATGGCCTGCTTATACGCCGCGTTGGCATTTGCCTCCGTGGTGGCGATGAACGCGGAGCCGATATAGCCCAAATCCGCCCCCATCGCCTGCGCCGCCAGCACGGCGCCGCCCGTCGCGATGGAGCCCGACAGCGCCACCGGGCCATCGAACCAGGCACGGATTTCCTGGATCAGCGCAAAGGGCGACAGCGTTCCGGCATGCCCCCCGGCCCCGGCCGCCACCGCCACCAGCCCATCCGCACCCTTTTCGATAGCCTTACGTGCAAACCGGTCATCGATCACGTCATGCATGACGATGCCGCCATAGGAGTGCACGGCAGCATTCACCTCCGGACGCGCTCCGAGTGAGGTGATGACGATCGGCACGCGGTAGCGGACGCAGACCTCCATATCATGTTCCAGCCGGGCGTTGCTCCGGTGCACGATCTGGTTCACCGCGAACGGGGCGGCGGGGCGGCCCGGATGGGCGGCGTCATGCGCGGCCAGCGCGTCCTGGATCTGCTCGATCCACTCGGACAGCGCCGATTCCGGCCGGGCATTCAGCGCGGGAAAGCTGCCGACCACGCCCGCAATGCACTGCGCAATCACCAGCGCCGGGTTGGAGATGATGAACAGCGGTGAGGCGATCACCGGGAGGGTGAGGCGGTTCTGCAGGATGGTGGGGAGGGTCATGGGCAGTAGTTGGGGGGCAGCCCGTGCCGGGGGTCAAGCACGGTTCATCAAACTTGTTTCAAGCTGCCATTTTCGCTATCTGTCACTCTGAAGGAGAATGTCATGAGCCACTATCATGTCACGATAGCACCTAATGGCAGAATGGTTGTTCCGGCCCCGTTGCGAAAGCGTCTCGCTGTGGAGAATGGCGGCCCGGTGATGATCCATGATGAGAATGGCGTCCTCACAATCGAGAGTATCGATGACGCCGTACGACGCGCGCAGGCGCTCGTCCGGATCTACGATCCGGATGGGAAAGGGATCGTGGACGAACTGATCGCCGACCGCCGGGCCGAAGCCGCGCGTGAGTGAAGCGGCGACGGCTCCGGCGGTCATGGACGCCTCCGCCGTGATGGCACTCATCTACAACGAACCCGGCGCAGACCTGGTGCGTGCGCATCTGCACAAGGGAACCATCAGTGCCGTCAATTATGCTGAAGTCATAACGAAGCTTGTGGAGCGGAGCCTTCCGTTGACTGAGGCGATCCGGCTGATCGCAATGTTGAAGCTTACGATTGTGGACTTCACGGAAGCCAGAGCGGTTCGTTCTGCGATGTTGCGCCCCTTGACCCGCTCGGCCGGGCTTTCTTTTGGGGACCGGGTTTGCCTGGCACTGGGTGCCGAGCTTGGGGCGGACATCCTCACCGCAGACCGGCCTTGGGCCGCGATCGGAGAGGCGGTAGGGGCGAAGATCGTGCTAATCTGCTAGGGGGTATGTCCCTAAAAACAAAGCGTTGACGCCGGGCCCATGGCCGGATGAAGCTGCTCCCCAAGGCGTCGACAAGATGCCAGTCGGAGGAATATGCCCATGCTGAATCGTGCCACCCTGCTCGCCGCCACCCTGCTTGCCGGCCTCACACCAGCCCGGGCGGAGGTGGTCAAGATCGCCTATATCGATCCGCTGAGCGGCTCCCTTGCCGCCACCGGACTCCTGGGTGAGCAGCATTTCCGCTTCATGATCGACACGCTGAACGCATCGCACGCCGCCGGCGGCGACCGCATTTTCGAGCTGGTGGCGATGGATAATGAGGTGAGCCCCGAAAAGTCATTGACCCTGCTGCGTAAGGCGATCGATGACGGGGTGCACTATATCACTCAAGGCAACGGCAGCTCGGTCGCGTTTGCGCTGACGGATGCGGTGGCCAAGAACAATAAGCGGGCGCCGGAGCAGGCGGTGATGTTCCTGAATTACGCCGCCGTGGACCCGGGCCTCACCAATGATAAATGCAACTGGTGGCATTTCCGGTTCGACGCCGACGTGGACATGAAGATGCGGGCGCTGACCGACTATCTGGTCAGCAATAAACCCACCCAGAAGGTGTATATCTTCAACCCGGACTACTCGTTCGGCGTCTCGGTCGAGAAGGCCGCGCAACAGATGCTGGCCGGGCGACGTCCGGACCTGGAAGTTGTCGGCGCAGAACGGGTTCCGCTCGGCCGCACCAAGGACTTCACGCCGTATGTACAGAAATTCCAGGCGGCCGGGGCTGACGCGGTAGTGACCGGTAATTGGGGCCAGGACTTGGCGCTATTGGTCAAGGCCGCGGCGGATGGTGGGTATAAGGGGAAGTTCTACACCTATTACTTGGGCGGCCAGGACGTGATGCCGAGCGTGAGCGCGGCCGCCGAGGGCTACGCCATCATCGCCGAATACCATCACAACCTCGGTAAGCCGGATTTGGATAAGGTCGCCGCCGCGTTCGAGGAGCAATATCACACCCCCTTCAGCTATGGCCGGATCAAGACCGAAATGGAGATGCTGGCGGGTGCCATGAAACAGGCCGACAGCAGTGATCCGGCCAAAGTCGGCCAGGTGCTCAGCACGATGAAGTGGCAGACCCCGCTCGGTGAGGTCAACATGCGCGAAGACAACCACCAGCTGCTACAGCCGATGTATGTGGCAACACTGGAGCCCGGCCAGAAATTCCTCTACCCGGACAGCAAGCTCGGCTTTAAAACCGTAAGCCGGATCGAGGCGGAGGCGCAGCGCCTACCGACCACCTGCAAGTTCACGCCGCCATCTTGAGCATGGTCTCGTAGTATGCAGCAGGCCGCGCTCATCCTGCTGAACGGCCTGGTCTATGGGTTGCTGCTGTTCATGCTGTCCGTGGGGCTCACCCTCATCTTCGGCATGATGGGCGTGCTCAACTTGGCGCATGCCAGCTTCTACATGTTGGGCGCGTTCTTGGCCTACACCATCAGCATCCGCATCGGCTTCTGGCCGGCGCTAGTGATCGTGCCGGTGCTGGTCGGCGCGATCGGCGCGGTCGTGGAGCGCTATGGGCTACGCACGGTCCACAAGCATGGCCACGTGGCGGAGCTGCTGTTCACGTTTGGCCTCGCGTTCATCATCGGCGAGCTCGTGCCGTTGATCTGGGGGCGGATTCCGGTGCCCTATAAAGTGCCGCCGTCGCTGGATTTCGCCGCGTTCAGCATCGGCGGCAATGCCTATCCGGCCTACCGCCTGTTCATGATGGCGGTGGCAGTGGCCATGTTCGTGGCGCTGTTCGCAGCGCTCGCCCGCACCCGGCTGGGCTTGGTGGTGCGGGCCGCGCTCACCCACCCCGAGATGGTCGGCATGCTCGGCCATGACGTGCCGCGGGTATTCACCCTGGTATTCGGCGCCGGCTGCGCCCTGGCGGGCTTGGCGGGAGTGATCGCGGGCAACGCCTTCACGACGGAACCCGGCATGGCCCGCGCATTGGGGGCCGTGGTGTTCGCCATCGTGGTGATGGGCGGTTTGGGGTCGATCTGGGGCGCGCTGATCGCCTCGCTGCTGATCGGCTTCGTGCAGACCGCCAGCATCAGCCTGGACGTCCCGCTGGGCACGGCGCTGGCGCAAATCGGCGTGCACGTGAACCCGGCGGTGCTGTCCGATTTGTGGGGCATCACCATCGCCCGGATCGCGCCGGTGGTGCCGTATGTGCTGCTGGTGTTGGTCCTGGCGGTCCGTCCGCGCGGCCTGCTGGGCACGAGGTCCGCATGAGGACTAAGCTTTTCCCTCTCTCGCTGGCGGGAGAGGGTCGGGGTGAGGGTGGGGCCGCGCTCACAGGCCACAGCTCCTGGAACCCCACCCTCACCCCAGCCCTCTCCCGCCAGCGGGAGAGGGGGTGGGCCTGGCCATGTCGATAACGGCGACTCTCGCCCGGCCGAGGACCGTCGCCCCTTGGCGCGCACTGCTGCCCTGGGTCATCGCGGCCGTCGCGATCCTGGCCCTGCCGCACTTGGCGCCAAGCGGCTTCGGCCTGTCGCTGCTGTGCCGTATGGGCATCGCCATCGTGTTCGCGCTGAGCTTCAACATGGTGCTGGGCCAGGCCGGCATGCTGGATTTCGGCCATGCCGTCTTCTTGGGCCTGGGCGGCTTCCTCGCCATGCACGCGCTGAAGGCCACCATCGGCCTGCCGCTACCGCTTTTGCCGTTGGTCGGCGCCGTGGGCGGGCTGGTCGCCGCCATCCTCGCGGGCTGGGTCGCCGCCCGCCGGGCCGGCACCGCGTTCGCGATGATCACGCTGGGCGTGGCGGAGCTCGTGATCGCCACCGTGCACCTGTTCCCCAGCCTGTTCGGCGGCGAGGAGGGCGTGTCTGGCGACCGATCCTCCGGCCCGGCCCTGTTCGGCCATGATTTCGGCCCGCAGGTGGAAGCCTATTACCTCATTGCCGCCTGGACCTGGCTCGCGGCGTTGCTGATGTGGCTCTACACCCGCACGCCCTTGGGCCGGCTCGCCAACGCCGTGCGCGACAATCCGGAGCGGGTCGGCTTCATCGGCTATGACCCGGCACGCATCCGCCTGCTGGTATTCGCACTCAGCGGCCTGTTCGCGGGCATCGCCGGCGGGCTCGCGGCGCTGAATGACGAGATCGTGAGCGCCGGGGCTATGAGTGCGGATGCGTCCGGCAGCGTGTTGTTGATGACGTTCATCGGCGGCATCGGCACGTTTTGGGGACCCGTGCTGGGTGCGGTCCTGATCACGCTGCTGGCGGTGGCGCTCAGCACGGTGACGGATGCCTGGCAGCTCTATTCCGGGCTGCTGTTCGTGTCGATGGTGCTGTGGGCGCCGGGCGGACTGTCCGGCGTGATCCTGGCGCATGCGCCGTTGGGCGCGCGGCTGGGCCGGCTCGTGCCGCGATACGCCGCGGTGGTGCCGGGCTTGGTCCTGGCGGTCGCGGGCGTGGTGACGTTGGCGGAGCTCGCGTTCCGCCTGCAGGCCATGCGCAACGGCGCCCGGGCGCGTCCATTGCTGGGGTATGCGCTCGATCCGCAGGCGCTGGCGCCCTGGGCGGCCGCGGCGCTGGTGTGCGGGGCCGGCATCTGGCTCGTCCGCCGCACCTACCCGGCGGCGCGTGAGGCCTGGCAGGCGGCGGCCGCATGACCGCGCTCACCGTCACCGGCCTGCACAAGGCGTTCGGCGCGACCAAGATCATCCAGGGCGTGGAGCTGACCGTCGCGCGCCACGAGCGCCACGCCGTGATCGGCCCGAATGGTGCCGGGAAAAGCACGCTGTTCCATCTCATCAGCGGACGCCTCCGCGCCGATTCCGGCACCGTGCGGCTGGGTGAGCGGGACATCACCGGCATGGCGCCGCATGATATTTTCAACGCCGGGCTGGCGCGGAGCTTTCAGGTGACCAGCCTGTTTCCGAAGCTCAGCGTGTTCGAAAATCTGCGCGCCGCCGCCATGCGCCGCCATGGCTGCGGATTGGCGTTTTGGCGGCGGCTGGACGGCTATTCCAGCCTGCGCGCCCGCGCCAACGAGTTGCTGGCACAAATCGGCCTGGAACGCCGCCGCGATGTGCCAGCCGGCAGCCTCGCCTATGCCGAACAGCGCGCGCTGGAAATCGGCGTCACCATCGCGGGGGGCGCGGAGACGCTGCTGCTGGACGAGCCCACCGCCGGCATGAGCCGCGCCGAGACCGAGCGGGCGGTGACGCTGATCCGCCGGGTCAGCGAGAACCGCACGCTGGTGATGATCGAGCATGATCTGGGCGTGGTATTCGGCCTGGCCGACCGCATTTCCGTGCTGGCCGAGGGCCGCGTGATCGCCTCTGGCTTGCCCGACCAAGTCCGCGGAGACCCCGCCGTCCGCACAGCCTATCTCGGCGCCGCCGCGGAGCAGCTCTCATGAGGCCGTTTGCGGTTGGTGGGCTGAAGCCCACCCTACGTGAGCGTCGCCGTTGGGTGGGCTTCAGCCCACCACTGCCACGATGCTAAGCATCGACAACCTCGAGGCCTGGTATGGCAAGTCCCAGGTCCTACACGGCGTCTCACTCCAAATTGCCAAGGGCGAGATCGTGGCGCTCCTGGGACGCAATGGGGCCGGGCGGAGCACGATGCTGAAGGCGATCATGGGCGGGGTGACCCGGACCGGCAGCATCCGGTTTGACGACCAAGAGATCGCTCGCCTCGCCCCGCACCAGGTCGCGCGTCTGGGCCTGGGCTACGTGCCAGAGGACCGCAGCATCTTCCCGGACCTCACGACCGAGCAAAACCTCATCCTGGGCGAAAAGCCCGGACCCGGCGGCCCGTTCGTGCTGAGCGACGCCTACGCCCTGTTCCCCCGCCTCAAAGAACGCGCCACCGCCCCGGCCGGTGCATTGTCAGGCGGGGAGCAGCAGATGCTCGCCATGTGCCGCACGCTCATGGGCTGCCCCTCGCTGCTGATGGTCGATGAACCCACCGAGGGGCTGGCACCCATGATGGTGCAGGCAGTGCGCGAAATGCTGGTGGCCGTGGCAGCACGGGGCACGACCATCCTGCTCGTGGAACAAAAACTCGACATCGCGCTCGCCATCAGCCAGCGGCTTTACGTCATGGGACACGGCGAAATCGTGTTCGAAGGCACGCCCGCGTCGCTCGCGAGCAATGCGCAAATCAGACGTGAATGGTTGGAGGTATGATGCTTACACAGACCCGGTATGGCGACGTGGTGGTCCTTAGTCTGGACAATCCGCCGGTGAACGCGATGGGCATCAAGCTCCGGACGGCGATCATGGACGCGCTGACGGCGCTGCGGGCCGATACCAGCGTGAAGGCCATCGTGCTGGCCGGTAAGGACCAGGTGTTCAGCGGTGGCGCCGACATCACCGAGTTCGGCAAGCCCGGCGTGGACCCCAATCTCCGCCAGATGATCGCCTACTTGGAAGATATGCCGATCCCGGTCGTGGCCGCCATCCGCGGCGTGGCGTTCGGCGGTGGGCTGGAGCTGGCTTTGGGCTGCCACGCGCGGGTCGCGTGGGCCACGGCGAAGCTGGCGCTCCCCGAAGTGAAGCTGGGCCTGCTGCCCGGCGCCGGCGGCACTCAGCGTCTGCCGCGGGTTGTAGGGTTGGAGAAAGCCGTCAGCATGATCCTGACCGGCAACCCGATCAGCGGTAAAGAGGCGGCCGAGTGCGGCCTGGTGGACGCGCTGCTGGACGGCCCCTACCCGGACGCAGCGGTGACCTTCGCGCAAGGCCTGCACGAGCGGCGCCGGGTGCGGGACCGGGACGAAAAGCTGGAGCCGGCGCGGGCCGATCCCGGCCTGCTTGATCGCTTGGCCGCGCCCGTTTTGAAGACGACGGCCGCGGTCGCGCCCCGCCAGTGCCTGGAAAGCATCCGGGCCGCGGTCACCCAGCCCATGGACGAGGGCCTGGCGACCGAGCGCCGGCTGTTCGAGGAACTCATGAACGGCGATGAAAGCCGCGCGCAGCGCTACGCGTTCTTCTCGGAGCGGGAGGCGCAGAAGGCCCCGCTGCCACCGGGCACCCAGCCGCGCCCGGTGCATCAGGCCGCAGTGATCGGCGCTGGCACCATGGGTGGCGGCATCGCCATGTGTTTTGCCAATGCCGGCATTCCCGTGACCGTGATCGAGACGGAACAGGCCGCGCTGGACCGCGGCCTGGCCCGCATCACCGAGCTGTATGGCATGTCCGCCAAGCGCGGCAGCATCACGCAAGCCCAAGCCGAGGAACGCCGCGGCCGCATCACCGGGCAGCTGGGTTTGGAGGGCGTGAAGAACGCGGACATCGTGGTGGAAGCGGTATTCGAGGATATGGAGGTGAAGCGGCAAGTCTTCGCCGAGCTGGACCGCCTCGCCAAGCCCGGCGCGGTGCTGGCCACCAACACGAGCTACCTCGACATCGACCAGATCGCCGCCAGCACCGGGCGGCCCGGCGACGTGCTGGGCATGCACTTCTTCAGCCCGGCCAACGTGATGAAACTGCTGGAGGTCGTGCGCGGCAGCACCGCGTCACCGGCCGTGGTGGCGACGGCGTCCGCCATCGGCAAGAAGCTCGGTAAGGTGTCGGTCGTGGTGGGCAATTGCTTCGGCTTCGTCGGCAACCGCATGCTGGCCAAGCGCTCGGACGCGGCGGAGCGGCTGTTGCTGGACGGCGCGTCACCCACGGAGGTTGATAAAGCCCTCACCGATTTCGGCTTCAAGATGGGCCCGTTCGCCATGGCGGACATGGCCGGGCTCGATATCGGCATGCGCATCCGCAAGGCTTTCGGCAAGGTGGCGCCGGTGTCGGACGCGATCTGCGAGCGGGGGCGGTATGGGCAGAAAACCGGGTCCGGATACTATTTGTATGAAGGCCGTGACGCCAAGCCCGACCCGGCGGTGGACGCCATCATCGCGGAGCAAAGCCACAAGCTCGGCATCACCCGGCACAAAATCGCGCCCGATGAGATCACCGAGCGGCTGGTGTTCCCGATGATCAACGAGGGCGCGCGTATTTTGGAAGAGGGGATCGCGGTCCGGCCCGGCGACATCGATACCATCTGGCTCACCGGCTACAACTGGCCGGCCTATCGCGGGGGGCCAATGTTCTATGCCAATCTGGTCGGCCTCAAACACATCGCGGCGCGGCTGAACGCCTTTGCGGACCAGACCGGTGACGAGACGCTGCGGCCCGCGCCGCTACTGGCGAAGCTCGCTGCCGAGGGAGCCAGCTTTGGTTAGAGAAAAAAAGCGCCCCCTCTCCCTCCGGGAGAGGGGTGGGGTGAGGGAAACGCCACGCACCGGTTGCGGCGGTGTCTGGACCCCGAACCACGCGAAAGCCTGTCCCGGTTGTTTCCCTCATGCCGGCCCTCTCCCGGAGGGAGAGGGAGAAGAAAGATCATGAAATCCTGGGAAGCGCTCTACCCGCCGGGCCTGAGGTGGGACACTCCGATCCCCACTAGCACGCTGCCGGCGATGCTGGATCGGGCCGTCGCACTTTACGCAGACCGCCCGGCCATCGATTTCCGCGGCCGCACCATCAGCTTTGCCGAGCTTGGACAACGCGTGGACCGTGCCGCCGCCGGGCTGTTGGCGCGGGGATTGAAACCGGCCGAGCCGATCGCGCTCCTGCTACCCAATACCCCGGCCCACCCGATCGCGTTCTTCGCCATCCTGAAGGCGGGCGGGCGTGTGGTGCACCTCTCCCCGCTCGACCCCGTGCGCGTCATGGCCAAGAAGCTGGAGGATTCCGGCGCCAAAACGCTGGTCACCACCAACCTCGCGCCAGTCCTCACGCCAGCCCTCGCGCTAGAAGCCGAACACGCGGTGGAGCGGCTGATCGTCTTCCAGGACCTGGAATGGGGCCCGAGCCCCGCCGTGCCGATGCCGGAGCACGCGATCCCGTGGTCCGCGCTGGATGCGCCAATCCCCACCTGGCCGGAAATCCACGAGCACGACGTGGCCGTCCTACAATTCACCGGCGGCACCACCGGGCACCCGCGCGCCGCCATGCTGACCCACGCCAACCTCACCGCCGCCACCGCCATCTATGATTTGTTCTCCGCCGCCACGGGGCGCGAATACCTGCCTACCGACCGGATCATGTGCGTGCTGCCGCTGTTCCACATCTATGCGCTGACGGCCGTCATGTTCCGCGCCATCACTGCCGGGACCGTCCTGCTGCTCCGCCCCCGCTTCGACCCGGCGGCGATGCTGGACGATATCGAGGCCGGATGCACCCACTTCAACGGCGTGCCGACCATGTTTATCGCCCTCCTGAACCAGCCCGGCGCCGCGCAGCGCAACTGGTCCAGCCTCAAAAGCGTGAGCTCCGGCGGGGCGGGGATGCCGCATGAGATCGGCACCCAGTTCACGGCGCTCACCCACCTCCGCATCGGCGGCGGCTGGGGCATGACCGAGACTTCCCCCGCCGGCACCAACCTCTGGCCCGACCGCCCGCAACAGCCCGGCGAGATCGGTATACCCTTGCCCGGCATCGACATGGAGATCGTGGCACTGGACGACCCGGGCCGGGTGCTGCCGGTGGGGGAGACGGGGGAAATCCGCATCAAGGGTCCGAACGTGACGCCGGGCTATTACAATCGCCCGGCGGAGAACGAGACCGCGTTCGTCGATGGCTGGTTCCTCACCGGTGACATCGGCCGCATGGGCCCGGACGGCAGCTTCTTCCTTGTGGACCGCAAGAAGGAGATGATCATCTCCGGCGGCTTCAACGTCTATCCCCGGGTGATCGAGGATGCGATCTACGAGCATCCGGACATCCGGGAGGCCGCGGTGATCGGCGTCGCGGACCCGTATCGCGGCCACGCGGCCAAGGCATTCGTGAGCCTACGCGAGGGCGCCGGACCCTTGACCTTGGACGCGTTGCGCGCGTTCCTGGCGGACAAGCTCGGGCGGCACGAAATGCCGTCCGAGCTCGAAATCAGAGACGAGCTGCCGCACACGCCCGTGGGCAAGCTCGCGAAACGGGAATTGGAGACCCATACATGATTGAAGCCGTCATCGTCAGCACCGCCCGCACGCCGATCGGGCGCGCCATGCGGGGCGCGTTCAACATGACCCATGGCGCCGAGATGGGCGGCCACGTGATCCGCCACGCGGTAGAACGCGCCGGGCTGGAACCGGGTGAGGTGGAAGAGGTCGTGCTCGGCTGCGCCAATCCGGAGGGGGCGACCGGCGGCAACATCGCGCGGCAAGCGGCGCTCCGGGCGGGCCTGGCGACCGGGACGGCAGCCATGACGGTGAACCGGTTCTGCTCGAGCGGCCTGCAGGCCATCGCCATCGCCGCGAACCGCGTGGTGTGTGACGGCGTGCCGGTCGCGGTGGCGGGCGGGCTTGAGAACATCAGCCTCGTGCAGACCACCATGAATCGGCACATGTATAAGGACCATTGGCTCGAGGACCATGTGCCGGCCGTGTATATGCCGATGATCGAGACGGCGGACATCGTGGCGGCGCGGTACGGCATCAGCCGGGAGGCGCAGGACGAGTACGCGCTCGAAAGCCAGCGGCGCACCGCGGCGGGCCAGCAGGCCGGGCGTTTTGCCGAGGAAATCGTGCCGCTGGCAAGCGTGAAGGCGGTCACGGACAAGGACACGCAGGAGGTCCGGCACGAATCCGTTGACCTACGCTCGGATGAGGGTAATCGCCCGGAGACCACGCTGGAGGGCCTGGCGAAGCTGAAGCCGGTCCGCGGCGAGGGCGCGTTCATCACCGCCGGCAACGCCAGCCAGCTGAGCGACGGTGCCAGCGCCTGCGTGGTGATGTCGGCGGCCGAGGCCTCCAAGCGTGGCCTCACACCGTTGGGCATCTTTCGCGGCTTGGCGGTCGCCGGGTGCGAGCCGGACGAGATGGGCATTGGCCCGGTGTATGCCGTGCCCCGCCTGCTGGCACGGCATGGCCTCACGGTCGATGACATCGATCTGTGGGAGCTGAACGAGGCGTTTGCCAGCCAGGTGCTGTATTGCGCGCAAAAGCTCGGCATCCCGCATGACCGGCTGAACGTGGACGGCGGCGCCATCTCGATCGGGCATCCGTATGGCATGAGCGGCGCCCGCATGACCGGCCACGCGCTGATCGAGGGCAAGCGCCGGGGTGCCAAACGCGTGGTGGTCACCATGTGCATCGGTGGCGGCCAAGGCGCCGCCGGTTTGTTCGAAATACCGTAACATCGTGGTGCGGATAAGCGCTTGCGCCATCCGTCAATATGGACCGGGTATCTATGGCGGATGGCGCAAGCGCTTATCCGCCTTACGGATTAAGGGGGGACTGCCATGGACCTAAGCTTCACGCCAGAAGAAATCGCCTTCCGCGAGAAAATGCGCAGCTTCTTCACCACGCAAATCCCCGCCGCCATCCGCGAGCAGGTGACGAAGGGCGAGCACGTCAGCAAGGCGCAGCAGGTGCAGGCCCAGCAAATCCTGAACGCCAACGGCCTGGCCGTGCCGCATTGGCCGCAGGAGTGGGGCGGGCAGGATTGGTCCCCGGTGCAACTGTATATCTATCAGGAAGAGCTGCAGCAGGCCTGCGTCCCCTTCCCGCTCGCGTTCAACGCCAGCATGGTCGGCCCGGTGATCGCGCAATTCGGCACAGAAGAGCAGAAGCGTAAGTTCCTGCCGGCTACCGCCAATCTGGATATCTGGTGGTGTCAGGGCTTCTCCGAGCCCGGCGCCGGGTCGGATTTGGCTAGTCTCCGCACCACCGCCATCAAGGACGGCGACCATTATATCGTCAACGGCCAGAAGACCTGGACCACGCTCGCCCAATACGCCGACTGGATCTTTTGTCTGGCCCGAACCGACAACACGGCCAAGAAGCAGCTCGGCATCAGCTTCATCCTGATCGACATGAAGACGCCGGGCATCACGGTGCGTCCGATTCAGACGATCGATGGCGGGCTGGAGGTGAACGAGGTCTGGTTCGATGACGTGCGGGTGCCGCTCAAAAACCTGGTCGGTGAAGAAAATCGCGGCTGGGACTACGCCAAATTCCTGCTGGGTAACGAGCGCACCGGCATCGCCCGCGTGGGCGTGAGCAAGGCGCGCATCCGCCGCATCAAGCAGCTGGCGGCGCTGGAGCGCGTCGGCGACCGCGCGCTGATGGACGAGCCGCATTTCCGCGAAAAGGTCGCCGCCGTCGAGGTGGAGCTGAAAGCGCTGGAAATGACCCAGCTCCGCGTCGTGGCCGACGAACGCCATCGCGAAAAGGGCAAGCCCAACCCGGCCAGCTCCATCCTCAAGCTGAAAGGCAGCGAGCTGCAGCAAGCGACGACCGAGCTGCTGATGGACGTGGTCGGCCCCTATATCCTGCCGTATGACGATCATGAGGAGGGCTCGAACGAGCCGCCGGTGGGCCCGGACTACGCGGCGGAGGCGGCGCCCACGTATTTCAACTGGCGAAAGGTCTCGATCTATGGCGGGTCGAACGAGATCCAGCGGAACATCGTGGCCAAAGCGATCCTGGGGTTTTAATACCAGCGGCATCAACTTGTCGCGCGGCACTCCAGGGGCAACAGATGCTCGTGCGGCCCCTGGATTGCTTCACCAAGCGGCTCGCAATGACGGAGGCTTGTGGGGTGAAACGCCCGAGTTCGCTGATCCGGGTTAGCTGATCCGGGGCTGGCCGATCGGGGCCACCGTGTCTGTCATGCCCGCCAGGATTTCGGCCACATGACGAACGCGGACCGCACTGCCCTCCCGGCTCAACCGCCCGGCCATATTCAGCAGGCAGCCCATGTCCCCGGCCAGCAACGTGTCCGCCCCCGTCGCGGTAATGTCGGTCGCCTTATCGGATACCATGCGGGTCGAGATTTCCGGATACTTGACGCAGAACGTCCCGCCAAAGCCGCAACACACTTCCGGCTCGGTCATCTCGACCAGGGTCAGACCCGTTACAGTATCCAACAGCGCCCGCGGCTGCGCCTTGACGCCGAGCTCGCGTAGGCCGGAGCAGCTGTCGTGGTAGGTCGCGGTGCCGGCATACGTGGCGGTGACGCGGTCCACCGCCAGCACGTCCGTCAGGAACGCCACTAACTCGAACGTGCGGGCCGCCAATGCCTCGGCCCGGGTGCGCAGATCGGGGTCATTTTCGAACAACGCCGGAAAATGGTGGGAGATCATGCCGGCGCAGGAACCGGACGGGGCCACGACGTAATCATATCCCGCGAACGCCTCGATCACGTTGCGGGCGATATCGGCCGCCGTGACCCGGTCCCCTGAATTATAGGCCGGCTGACCGCAGCACGTCTGCGCGCGCGGCACCTCCACCATGCAGCCGGCGTCCTCCAGCAACTTGATGGCGGCAAACCCCACCGTGGGCCGGTGCAAATCCACCAGGCAGGTGACGAACAACGCGACGCGGGGGCGGGTTTGCAGCATGGGGCAGGTCTAGCCGAAAACGAGGTCGAGGGTCACGACAATCTCGGGCGCGAGCGTGAGGGCAATGCGATCCCCGGTCGTGTGCGTCGTCATCTCCCGATACGCCCCACCGTCGGGCACCCGATACACATCCACCACCCGGCGCCCGAGATCCACGATCCAGTATTCCGCAATCCCGGCCCGGGCATAGAGCGGCAGCTTGACGGTCCGGTCGAACCGGAGCGAGCTATCGGCAACCTCGATCAGCAGCAGCACATCGGCCGGGCCAGGCCGCTCCCCGGTCGCATACATATCAGCGCGCCGCCGCAGCACGGCGAAATCAGGTTGGGGCTCGCTCGTTCGATCCAATCGGATCGGGTTCTGCGGTGAGACGAGCGCGCGACCGGCGCAGGCCATAACCAATGCGCCAGTTAAGCCTGTCACGATGGCTGCATGGCCCTGACCGATCGGTGCCATATCGATCAAGTCCCCTTCGATCAGCTCGATCCGCTCTTCCGGCCCGAACAGGCACGCCTCAGCCATGCGGTGATAGACCGCCACGTCGAGTTTGTGCCGGGCTGGCAAGATATGTGCATCGTCCATGCGGCACCTTCGCTCACATCGTTACCCAGATATAGGGTGGGTGTACGACGCGGCCAACCGGTGTAGGACCGGAGCATGACCCTGATCGTGGCCGACTGTCTGGACGTCCTGGCCACGATGCCGCCCGGCAGCGTGGACCTGGTGGTGACCTCGCCCCCGTATAACATCGCGCTCGGCTATGCGAGCTACGACGACACCCGCCCGGATGCCGACTATCTCGACTGGATGACCCGTGTGGCCGTGGCGCTCGAACGGGTATTGGCGGTGGGCGGGTCGGTGTTCCTCAACCTGTCCGGCTCCAATGCCAAGCCGTGGTTGCCGTTCGAGCTGATTACCCGGCTCCGCCCGGTATTCCAACTGCAGAACCACATCACCTGGATCAAATCCATCGCCGTCGGGGATACCGCATCGGGCCATTATAAGCCGGTGGGCGGTGCCCGGTTCTTGCATCCCATGCACGAGCATGTGTTCCAGCTGACCAAGACCGGCCGGGTCCCGCTCGATCGCCTGGCCATCGGTGTGCCGTTCCAGGACAAGTCCAACATCGCCCGCCGCGGTCATGCGCGAGATTTGCGGTGCCGGGGCAATACCTGGTTCATCCCGTACAGGACGGTGAATAGCCGCGCGGAGAAATTCCACCACCCGGCCGGATTTCCGGTCACCTTGCCGCTCTGGTGCATCCATCTGGTGGGCGGCCAGCCGCGGGTGCTGGACCCGTTCGCCGGCGCCGGGACCACGCTGGTGGCAGCCGCGCGCGCCGGCGTACCCGGCATCGGCATCGAGATCGACCCGATTTATGCCAGCATCGCCCGCGACCGGTTGACGGCCGACGACCACCATCGGGTGACGCTGACGCCGGCGCAGATGGCGGCGCTGCCGGCCCGGGTGCGGGAGCGGGGCAATCAGAGCACCGGCGCCATCGCCCTTACGCCGTCGGAGCGCCGCCCAGATACGTCGCCGTCACGCGTGGATCGCCCGCCAGCGACGGGCCTTCTATTGTGACGCGTCCGTTCTCCAGCACATAGCCATACTCCGCCACCGCCAGCGCCGCACGGGCGTTCTGTTCCACCAGCAGGATGGCGCAGCCGCGGTCGCGGAGCCCCACGATGATGCGGAATATTTCCCGGACGATCAGCGGCGCCAGACCGAGGCTGGGCTCGTCCAGCATCAGCAATTGGGGCCGGGTCATCAGCGCCCGGCCCATCGCCAGCATCTGGCGCTCGCCCCCGCTCAGCGTGCCGGCCAGCTGCGTGCGGCGCTCCAATAGGCGGGGGAACAGCGCATAGACCTCGTCCAGCGCCTGCGTTGGATGCAGATAGCCGCCCAGGCGCAAATTGTCCTCGACCGTCATGCTGGTGAACAGCTCGCGCTTTTCCGGCACCAGCACCAGGCCCGCCCGGACCCGCGCCTCGATCGCTTGGCGGCCGATCTCGGCGCCCTTGAACCTTACGGCGCCGCGCCCGGGGTGGACACCCATGATGGCGTGCAGCAGCGTGGTCTTGCCGGCGCCATTGGGACCGATCACCGTCACGATCTGACCCGGCCGGACGCGCAAATTCGCCCCCTCCACCGCGCGGATGCCGCCATACGCCACATCTAGCCCTTCGATCTCCAGCATTAGACGACGCTGCCGAGATAGGCTTCGATCACCCGGGGATCGGCCCGGATGGCGGCGGGTGCGCCCTCGGCCAGCAAGCTGCCGAACTCCATCACCACCAGCCGGTCTGCCAGCGTCATCACGAAATCCATGTCGTGTTCCACCAACAGGATGGTGACACCGTCCGCCCGCAACTGCCGCAGCAACGCCGCCAACGCCATTTTTTCTTCATAGCGCAGCCCGGCCGCCGGCTCGTCCAACAACAGCAGCACCGGGTCCGCCGCAAGGGCGCGGGCGATCTCCACCACCCGTTGCTGACCGAGCGCCAGACTGCCGGCCGGCTGATCCGCCTGCGCCGCCAGGCCCACCCGGCGGAGCTGCCGCTGCGCCTCCGCTAGCAACCCCGCCTCCTCCGCCCGATCCGTCCGCAGCAGCGCCGCCAGCACGCCGGCCCGGCCGCGCAGATGGGTGCCGAGCGCCACGTTCTCGATGACGGACATGCCTGGCACGAGCACCACGTGCTGAAAGCTGCGGGCGATGCCGGCGCGGGCAATCTGTGGCGGGGTCTGGCCGGTGATGTCGTGCCCCAAGAACCGGATCTGTCCGGCATCGGGGCGGGTGACGCCGGTGAGCAGGTTGAACGTCGTGCTCTTACCCGCGCCATTCGGGCCGATCAGCGCCACGATCTCGCCCGCGTCCAGATGCAGCTTCAGGCCATTTACCGCAACTAGGCCGCCGAACGCCCGGCGCAACCCGGTCGCCTGCAACACCGGCGCTCCCACCACGGGCAAACGCCGGCCCGGCAAGGGCGGCGCGTCCGGGATTACACGCAACCTTGCCCGGCGACGCGCCAGCAATGGCCAGAGCCCGTCCGGTGCGGTTTGCAGCACCAGCACCAGCAACATGCCGAACACGATCGTCTCGTAATTACCCTGATGCCCCAGCAACCGTGGCAGCCAGTTTTGCAGTTGGTCGTTCACGACGGTCACGAGCCCAGCCCCCAGCAGCGCGCCCCAGATGGAGCCCGCGCCGCCGACGACGGCCATCAGCAAGTATTGAATGCTGGCGTTGAGCCCGAATGGCGTGGGGTTCACGCTCCGCTGCAAATGCGCATAGAGCCAGCCAGCGAAGCCCGCTAGGACTGCGGCATAGACGAACGCCACCAAACGCACGCCGGGCAACTCCACACCGAAACTCGCCGCCGCCCGCCCGCCACCGCGCAACGCCCGCAGCGCCCGGCCCACCCGGCTATCGAGCAAGCGCCGGGTCAGCAGGAGCGACAGGCCAACGCCGAGCCAGATGACCGGGTAGAACTCCCGGCTGGACGTGAGCGCGTAGGCACCTATCCGCAGGGCCGGAATGCCGGAAATGCCGTCATTGCGGCCCAATATCTCCAGCGTGCCGAACAGGTAATACAGACTAACGGCCCAGGCAATGGTGCCCAGCGCCAAGTAATGCCCTGATAGCCGCAGCGTCACCCCGCCAATCAGCACCGCCGCGATTCCGGCACCCATCAACGCGAGCGGCAGCGTGAACCACGGAGAGACCCCCGCCTGCGTGCTCAATACGGCCGCGATGTAGGCTCCGACCCCCATGAACGTCGCCTGCCCGAACGACGTCATGGCCCCGAACCCGGTCAGCACCACGAGGCCCAGCGCCACGATGCTGGCGATCCCGGCGTAGTTCGCCAGGGTGATCCAGAACGGCGGGATCCCGAGGAAGGGGAGGCACAGCATGGCCAGCAAGAGAAAACTTCCCCCTCTCCCTCCGGGAGAGGGGGAAGAAGTACGGTCATTCCTCCTCCTCGCCGCCGGCCAAACTGCGCCACAGCAGAACCGGGATGATGACCGTGAAGACGATCACCTCCTTGAACGCGCTGGCATAAAACGAGCTGACGCTCTCCACGCATCCCACCAGCAGCGCCGCCGCCACCGCCAGCGGATAGCTGGCAAGGCCGCCCACGATGGCGGCGACGAACCCCTTCAGCCCCACCAGAAACCCGCTATCGTAATAGACGGTCGTGAGCGGTGAAATCAGCACCCCACATAGCGCGGAAATCCCGCCGGCCAGCAGGAACGCGACCCGTCCGGCCCCCCCGGCGCTGATGCCCACCAGCCGCGCGCCGAGCCGGTTGACGGCCACCGCCCGCAGCGCCTTTCCCGCCAGCGTCCGCCCAAAGAACAGGGACAACCCCGCCATCAACGCCGCCGCCAGCCCCACGATCGCCACCGCCTGACCCGGCACGCTCTGCCCGCCTAGCATCAGCCGCGCGTCCGATAGCGGGTCACCCCGGAACCCCTCCGGCCCGAAGAACACGAGGCCGAGGCCCACCAGCGCCAAATGCACCCCCACGGCCGCGATCAACAGCACCAGCACGGACGCCTCCGCCAACGGCTGAAACGCGAGGCGATACAGATACGGTGCCATAGGCGTGACCACGGCGAGGCTGAGGAGGGCCGAGGCCACGACGCCGGGCCGGAGCGGGGCCACGATCAGCACCACGCCGATGATCACCGCCGGCACGACCAGCGTCTCCACCGCCAACAAAGCCACGCCGCGCCGGGTGAGGGTGTGCCGGGCCGCAACCAGCCCCGCCACGGCCGCCCCGCCGCCAAGTGCGCCCAGCAGCCACACGCTCCCCGGCACGTGCCCGGCGGTCAGCGCCGCGTAGGTGAGCGCGCCGAATGCCACGAACTCACCGACCGGGATCAGGATCACCCGGGTGATGGCGAATACCAGCACCAATGACAGCGCCAGCAGCGCATACACCGCGCCATTCACGACGCCGTCCTGTAGCAGGATCAGGGCGATGTCAGTGTCCATGACACCCGGAACACAAAGCCCCTTCTCCCTCCGGGAGAGGGTTGGGGTGAGAGAAACAACGGGTGCAGGCCTTCATAAGGTGGGTGCAATGTCGTGCACGATCAGGGCCGGCGCATGTGGCTTCCCTCACCCCGGCCCTCTCCCGGAGGGAGAGGG
>JAYVOF010000085.1:0-5277 GCA_043758105.1 Rhodospirillales bacterium
CGGCTGGCGCCGCTCTTGGGGGTGATGAAGTCGGTGGCGCGGGTGCTGTGCAGGATGTTTTCGTCGGCGGCCGGGATGCGCTCGTCATCATAGGTCTGAATGAGGCGTTCCGGGGCGCCGTGCAGCACGGAAGCGAGTTTCCAGGCCAGGTTGTCCGCGTCCTGCACCCCGCCATTGCCGCCGCGGGCGCCGAACGGGCTGACCTGATGCGCGCTGTCTCCCACGAACACCACGCGGCCATGCACGAAGCGTTCGAGACGGCGGCAGCGGAAGGTATAGACGCTGACCCATTCCAGGGTGAAGCGCGCGTCCGGCCCCAGCATGGCTTGGACTCGCGGTATGACGCGCTCCGGTTGCCGCTCCAGCTCCGGATCGGCGTCCCAGCCGAGTTGCAGATCGATCCGCCAGACATTGTCCGGCTGTTTGTGCAACAGTGCCGATTGGTGGCGGTGGAAGGGCGGGTCGAACCAGAACCAGCGCTCGGTCGGGAATGGCGCGTCCATCACCACGTCGGCGATCAGGAAGCGGTCCTGGAACACGCGTCCGACGAACGGCAGATCCAGCGCGTGGCGGACGAAGCTGCGCGCGCCATCGGCGGCCAGCAGCCACTCGGTGTGCAGCGTATAGGGGCCGTCCGGCGTTTCGATCGTGAGAGTGACGCCGCCGGGCTGGCTGTCCACCCCGGTGACTTTGTGCCGCCAGCGGAGATCGACCCGCCCGGTGGCCACGCAGGCCTCGACCAGCCATTCCTCCACATAGTATTGCTGCAGGTTGATGAACGCCGGGTATTCGTGGCCGTCGTCGGGCAGCAGGTCGAACTCGAATAGCTGCCGCTCCCCGGCGAACACCCGGCCCACATTCCAGGTGATGCCCTTCTCCAACATGCGGGGACCGAGGCCGAGGCGGGCGAAGATTTCCAGCGTGCGCTTGGCAAAACAGATCGCGCGGGAGCCGGCGCTGACGCTGTCATCCTCGTCCAGCAGAACGACGCCGATGCCCCGCTGCGCCAGATCCAGCGCGAGGGTGAGGCCCACCAGCCCGCCGCCGGCCACCACGACCGGGTGCGCCGCGGACGATGCGGGGCGTGGTGCGGCGGCATAGCGGGGGGACATGTGCGGCATCAGGGGCGGAGTGCCCGCCACATCTCGACATCGCGCTCGGCCGTCCAGATGCGCGGGTGATCCAGGCCGCCGGCCTCGTCATAGGCGCGGCTCACGTTGAACGGCATGCAATGGTCGAAGATGACCCACTCGCCGTATTTCGGCCGCATGCTGGACATGGCCTCGTCGAACGTCTGTTTCAAATCGGCACCCCCCGCCACGGCCCGGCGGGCGACGGCGAACAGGTCGGACGTGAAGGCGCGCGTGCCCTCGATCGCCTCCTCGCACTCCGCCCGCGTGACCAAGGCGCGGCCGCGGCCCGGCACCAAGGCGTCGGCACCCAGGGCCCGCACGGCCTCGAGCGTGGCGGGCCAATCGGCGAAATGCGCGTCTCCGCAATAGGGCGTGGCGCCGAACTCCACGATATCGCCGGCATACAGCACCCGCTCACGCGGCAGCCAGGCCACGGTGTCTCCGGCGGTGTGGCTGCGCCCGATATGGATGATCTGCACCTCACGCTGGCCCAGATACAGCGTCATCCGCCGCTCGAACGTCACATCCGGCCAGGTGAGGCCCGGGATACCCTCCTTGCCGCGGAATAGCCTGGGGAAGCGTCCGATCTCGCTGTCCGTATCCTGCTGCCCCCGCTCCACCGTCATGGCCCGGCACGCATGGGACGCGATCACTTGCGCACCCTTGAACGCGCTGGCCCCCAGCACGCGCACGGCGTGGTAATGCGTGAGCAACACATGGCGGATGGGCTTGTCCGTCACCGCGCGCACCCGGTCGATGATGCCTTGCGCCATCAACGGCGTGGCCTGCGCGTCCACCACCATGACGCTATTATCACCAATGATCACGCCGGAATTGGGATCGCCCTCGGCGGTGTAGCCATACAGGCCAGGGGCCAGCTCATCGAAACTGATGACTTTGTCCGAAAGGTCCGTGGTGCTTGCAAAACCGGACATGGGGTCCCTCGTCGCGTTGGCCCTGACGCTAATCCGAACGCGTCCGGTCTTCAACAAGCGGCACCTGGGCTGTCCGCGGCGTCGGGGCGTGGTTAGGATGGGTCATGGATGCTTCCCTACCGGGTTTGGACGGCCTGCCCGCACCGCAACGCGGATGGGCGGTGACGACGCTGGTGCTGGCCGTCGGCATGGCCTCACTCGATACGTCGATCGCCAATACCGCGCTCCCGACGATCGCGGCAGATTTGCTGGCCAGTCCGGCCGCGTCCGTTTGGGTGATCAACGCCTACCAATTGGCGCTCGTCGTCTCGTTGCTGCCGTTCGCCTCGCTCGGTGAGATTTATGGCTATCGAATCGTCTATGTCTGGGGGCTTGTGGTGTTCACCGCCGCGTCCGTCATTTGCGCCCTGAGCTGGTCACTCGAAAGCCTGACGGTCGCCCGGGTGTTACAGGGATTAGGGGCGAGCGGGGTTATGAGCGTCAACACCGCCCTCGTGCGCTTCATCTATCCGGCGCGGTCACTCGGGCGGGGCGTGGGGTTCAACGCGCTGGTGGTCGGGGTTTCGACCGCACTGGGGCCGACGGTCGCGGCGGCGGTACTGTCGGTCGCGTCGTGGCAATGGCTGTTTGCGGTGAACGGGCCGGTGGGGGTGGTGGCGCTGCTGCTCGCAATCCGCGCGCTGCCGGTCACGCCGCGTGCGGCGCGGAGCTTCGACGCTGTCAGCGCGGTGCTGAATGCCGCGACGTTCGGTCTGTTGATCTTCGGCATCGGTGAGGCGGCGCACCACGCCACCCCTTGGATCACGTTTGTGGTGTTGGTTTCGTCGCTGGCGTTCGGCGTGGCGCTGGTGCGGCGGCAATTATCGATCGCGGCACCGATGCTGCCGGTCGATTTGTATCGACGGCCCATGTTCGCACTGTCGTCGCTGACCTCCATGTGCTCGTTCGCGGCGCAGGGATTGGCGTTCGTGTCGTTACCGTTTTATTTTCAGTCGAGCCTGGGGCGCAGCGCGGTCGAAACCGGGGTGCTCCTGACCGCCTGGCCGGTGCTGACCGCGGCGCTGGCTCCCATTGCAGGCCCATTATCGGACCGGTATCCGCCGGCCATCCTAGGCGGGATCGGCATGACGATTCTGGCGCTCGGCCTGATGCTGATGGCGACCCTCGGCCCGGCCCCCACGGATGCGAGCTGCGTGTGGCGGCTGATGCTGTGCGGGGCCGGGTTCGGGTTCTTCCAATCGCCCAACCTCAAGGCGATCATGGCCAGCGCGCCGCCGGAGCGGAGCGGCGGGGCCAGCGGGATCATCGCCACCTCCCGCCTGATCGGTCAGGCGGTGGGGGCTGCGTTGGTGGCGTTGTGCTTCGGCCTATCGGCGCAGGACGGCCCGGCGGTGGCGTTGGGACTCGGTGCCGGGTTCGCGGGGGTAGCGAGCGTCGTCAGCTTCTCCCGTCTGGCGGCCCCGGTGCACGCCTGAGATGCTGCATTTCCTGCATGTCCGGACATGGGACATCGAGCACTCGTTCTTTGGCCAGGAGCTCGAGCGCTCGGGCCAGGCGTACCGGTTCATTAAGGCCCCGGCCAATCTGCGCTATCAAACCATGGCCGGGCTGATCCTGCGGGTCTATCCGCGCCTGATCTGGCAGCTGGTGGGTGCTGCGCTGCGCTCGCTGGCCTGGAGCCGCCCGGTGCCGGACGTCGTCGTGGTGTCATCCGATCTGGAGGCGCTGATCTTCGGTCTGGTCCGCACCCTGTTACGGAGCCGGACCCGGATCGTATTCCAAACGCTGATCATCACACCGCGTCGCAACAGGGTGCTGAACGCGCTCTATCTCGCCGGCTGGCGCTTGATCCTGGCGGTGACCGACCTCGGCATCTGCCATGCGAGGGCCGAGGTGGCCGCCTATGCCGCGCTGTTTCCGGCCTATGCACATAAGCTGCAGTTCCTGCCTTATGGCGTCAGCATCTTCGACCTGGAGGCGATGCTGCAAACGCCGCCCCTCAGTGAATATGAGGCGGTCATCGTGACCGCCGGGCGCTCCGGACGGGATTATAAGGTGCTCGCCCAGGCGATCGAGGGGCTGCCATGCCGGCTCGTTATCATCTGCGACAAGGCGTCCGCGCTGGTGGGCGTGCCTGACACGCCGCAGATCGAGATCGCGCGGGCGCGTTTCGACCGGGAGTATATCCAAACTCTGGCCGGGGCCACGGTCGTCGCCATCCCGCTGGCGATCGATGATATCTCGGCCGGGCAGATGGTGCTGTTGCAGGCGGCGGCGCTGCATCGTCCGGTGGTGATTACCCGCACCACGACCACGCTTGATTATGCGACGGACGAGGCCGACGTGTTGATGGTGGGGCTGGGCGACGTGATGGGATGGCGGACCGCGCTGACGCGCCTGATGGCGGACCCGGCGCTCCGCACCTGCCTCGCGGAGGCCCGGCTCGCCCGATATGAGCGGGAGGGCAGCACGGAGGCCTATGTCCGCGCGTTACTGGCGGCCATCACGGCGCGGTTCGGCTCGTTCAGCCCATAGAGGGGTCCCCGTCGGGTGTGGAATACTAAGGGCGGCGCCACGGAGTCCGGCATAGTACCCCCCTGTGTATCGTCCGCCACCCGGTGTTATGAGCGATGACGGATCAAAGACTCAATATCTCGTGTGCCGTCTTTTTCTCCTTGCAAGATCACCCCTTCACCCCTAAATTGTGCAGCGCAGCAGAGCGGTCCGCCGCGATGTTTGCAGGACGTTTCCTCCCTAAACTTGGCGGTGCCCTCGGGCACCGCCATCTTTTTTAGGGCGGTTGTCGGCCTGGGCCTAATACCAATCGCCGCTCACGATGACTCTTAACCTTTGTAGGGTGGGCTTCAGCCCACCACGACCGGGACGGCCTAGAGCGGTGGGCTGAGGCCCACACTACGATTTGCGCAAAGGGAAGACTGTAGGGCGGTTGGTATGATTTCGTGCGGACAGGTGACCGTAGCCGCTGGGATCAAGCGAGCAGTGAGACCAAGCCGATGGGCGCGGCCGGGCCTGCAGCGACTGCGTTGCTGACGCTATTGAGCAAAAAACGCCGGGTGAATTTCTCCACGAACGCCGGGTCTTTTAATTTTGTAATGTCGAGACGCGTGCTGATGGCACGCTCCTGGGTGTCTAACGGCTGCAGGGCAATCTGCAACGGCAGGCCGAGCGCCGTGGTCACCACGTTGCGT
>JAYVOF010000086.1:0-5241 GCA_043758105.1 Rhodospirillales bacterium
ATCCTGATGCCCCTCACCCGCCAGCCGGATACCCGGCGTTGTCACCAACAGCCAGTCCGCCCCCGTCAGGGCCCGGATGCGGTCCGGCTGGTCGTTCGGGGACGCGATAATCCCGTCCACCCCGCACGCCACGGCATTCCGAACCCGCATCTCCACCACCTCCTGCACCGTCCCGACATAGCCCATGCCGTGCAGCGCGGCGTCATCCATGCTGGTCAAGACCGAGATGGCGAACACCTTGAGGTCGGTGTCCCCGCGCCCCTCGACGGCCGCCCGCATGATGCCGGTATCGCCATGCACGGTGATGAAACTGATCCCCCGCCGCGACGCGGAGGCGACACCGCGGCGCACGGTTTCCCCGATGTCGAACATCTTATAATCGAGAAACACCTGCTTGCCGCTGGCCACGATCTCATCGATCAGCGCGTTGACGCCGGGCTCGAAAAACAGCCATAGGCCGATCTTGAAGAACGAAACGACGCCATCGAGCCGGGCCACCAGCTCGCGAGCCGCGGGTACGGTTTCCACGTCCAACGCAACGATCAGCCGGTCCGGAATGGGCGGAAGGGCTCTCATTCTTCCCCCTCTCCCGCTGGCGGGAGAGGGCCGGGGTGAGGGTGGAGTGACGTGAGCGAGCTGTCACGGGTGAGAACCTTCATAAGCCTGCCGAGGCTGGCGCGTGTGGTTCCCACCCTCACCCCAGCCCTCTCCCGCCAGCGGGAGAGGGGGCGGAATTCACCCCTCACTGCGTCCGCTCCCGTGCCGCTTTGAAGCCGGCCACGAAGCGGGCCAGGGTCTCGGACGTGGTGCCCCGCGGCAGCATGGCCTCGATCAATTGAAACCGTCCCCGCGTGGCATAGGCGTGGTCCAACGCCGCAATCAGCTCCGCCCGTGTCCGCACCCGCACGCCATCCCCGCCCAGCGGCCCCGCCAGCTCGGCAAAGCGCCAGTCATCCAGATTATTGAACGCACTCTCCGGCTGAAACACCCGCAGCATCTCCCAGGACGCGTTGTTGAATACGATCACGATCGGGTCCCAGCCATAGCGGCGGCAGTTGCCGAGTTCAAACCCGGTCATCTGAAACGCCCCGTCCCCCACCAAAATCAACGCCCGCGCCCCGGCCGCCACGCACGCGCCCAGACCCGCCGGCACGCCATAGCCCATGCCGGCATAATAGGCCGGCGCCACCAGCCCGGCGTTCTGCATCTCCATGGCGGTGAACAAACAGTCACCGATATCGGACGCGATCGGCATCGGGCCGTGCCGGGCAAATAAATCGTTCACGGCGGTCGCGATGTCGGACGGCGCCAAAATCTCGTCGGTCGCAGGGAGGCCGTGCGGGAATGCCTCCGGCGCGGCGGGCGACATCTGGGGGGAGGGGGCGGGGCCCGCCCGCTCCAGCAGCGCATCGATCAGCGCGTCCATCGGGATGTCCCGATACAGATGGTGGCCCACCTGCACCTCCCGGTTCAGCACCAGCATCGCCCGGCGCATGTCGATCGCCCGCGCGCTCACGGCAAAATTGGTGTCGGACAGGATGACGCCCAGTAGCAGCAGCCCGTCCGATCCCTCCACCAATTCCGTGATCGCCGGCTGCCCGGCCGCGCCGAGATACGTGCCGCGCACCGCGTGCCCGGCCAGCAAGCCGCGGCCCATGAAGGTGCTGACGACTGGTACACCCAGCCGCGTTGCCAGCGCCGCGACCTTCGCCTCCACGCCATAGCGACGGATTTCCACATCGACCAGAATGCAGGGCCGCCTGGCGGCGCGCAGCCGGGCCAGGATTTCCCCCGCCACCTCCGCCAGCGCATCCGGATGCGCGAGCCGGGCTGGCCACGGCGTGACATCGGCCACCTCCGCCCCCACCAAATCCCGCGGCAGCTCGAAATACACCGGCAATGAATATTCTCGGGCACTCCGCAACACCCGGGCGATATCGGCGGGCGCCCGCGCCGGGTCATCGAGGACGGCGTGGTCGCAGGTGATCTCCCGGAATATCCGCGTCTGCGTGTCGATATCCCGCGACTGATGATGCAGCCGGAACCCGCTGGCCCGCTCCCGCACGCCGGGCGCGCCGGAGATGACGACGACTGGCACCCGCTCGGCATACGCCCCGGCGATGCTGTTCACGAGGTTGAACGCGCCCGCCCCCCAGGTGACGACGGCCACCGAAATCCCGCCGCGAAACCGCGCTGCCGCATCGGCCGCGAAGCCCACCGCGGGCTCATGACTCAGGGTGTAGAAGGGCAGGGTGCCGCTCTCTTCGATCACCTTGAAGAACGGCAGCACGAAGTCGCCGGGGATGCCGAAGACCTCCTGCGCGCCGTGGTCCCGCAGTGCGTCGATCAGGGCGTGGCCGAGGGTGGGCATCGGCGTCGCCTCCCGGTTACAGCAGGAGCATGTTGTGCCGGGGCAGCACGAACCGCTCGAGGATGCCCTCGTCACCCAGGCTCGTGATGGCACCGTGGTCACCGAATTCGTTGAGCCGCACCGCCGCATGAGTCCCGTCCCCGTCCGGGACGACCAGGAGGCTCGGCTGGAAATTCGACAGACTCGACAGGAAGGCGAAATGGCTCTGGTGGTGGCGCACGATCCCGGCCGTGCGCGACAGCAGCAGCGTATCGACCATCGCCTCCATCGCCGAGGAGGCAAGGCTCGTGTCGTCGGCCGCGACCTTCGGGCTGGAGATCAGCCGGGCGGAGCAATGGGCGCGCAAATACTGCTCGGTCGTGGCCGAGTTCGTGCACAGCAGGAATTGCAGCGCCGGGTTGAGCGCATGCAGGCGGTTCACCAGATCGGCATAGAAACCATCCGGTAACAGCCCATATTGCCGCTGCTCGGCGTCATGCAGCCCCGGGGCCAGTGCCACCGCGCGGCTATACGGCCGGCGCACGTGGATGCCGATCGTTCTATGCCGCTCGAACGCCACGGCCTCCGCCGCCTCCCGCATCCGCGCCGTCGGACGCAGCGCGCGGTAATAGCGGCCGAGATCGAAGATGATCGGCCCGCCCGGCACGAACCCTGAATCCCGTGTTTCCCCGTCATGCGCCAGCACGCCATGGGTCGTGATCCACACATCACGGGATGAGTCCGGCCGCGCGATCGAGGGCGGTGTGGCCCATCCTTGCCCGCCGAAGCCGATCGTGCGCTGGTCCAGGTCCGCATCGGCCGTTTCGGGCGTATGAAGCGCAATGGCCGTGTCGAACAAGGCCGGAAATGCCGCACCGCATTCGGACGCGACGTTCCAGCACACGCCGAATTCCAGGTCATAGCGATGCGCAATCCGCTGCACCGACAGCAACGCCATCAGCCGGTTGGTCAACCCGCCCACCGGTTCCACGATCAATCGACCTGCCATCCGAACTCCCCCCGATACCGCGCCTCGATGCCGCGCCTCAGCGCCGGGACGCGTCCCGATGGCGGTTGAACCAGTCATACGTCTCTCGCACCCCCGCCCGCAGGTCGAACGCCGGGCGGAAATTCAGCGTCCTGAGACGGGCCGTGTCGTATTGGCGCAGCGCCTGGCCATCCGGCTTGGTGCCGTCCCAGACGATATCGCCCTTGAACCCGCACACATCGGCAATGAGATAGACCAGTTCACGGATGCTGATCTCGACCCCGGACGCCACGTTCACGGCACCCTCACTCGATTCCAGCATGAGCCGGAAGGCCCGGGCGGCGTCTTTGGAATAGATGAAATCCCGCTGCGGCTTGCCCGTCCCCCAAATCGTCACCGCGCTGCCGTCCTGCGTGGCACGGTGGAATTTGGAGATCAACGACGGCATCACGTGCCCATGCTGCTCATCGAACCGGTCATCCGGGCCGAACGAGTTGGTCAACACGGCATAGGCGTATTTCAGGCCATATTGCTGCTGATACGCTTGCAACTGGGCCAGCATGGCGCGCTTGGCGTTGCCATACGGCGCCTCCGACCCATGCGGCGGGCCGAGCCAGATATCCTCCTCGCGCATCGGCAGGCTCACCAGATCGGAATAGATCGCCGTCGAGCCGACGCCCACGAATTTCTTCACCCCCGCCCGGCGTGACGCCTCCACCACGTTGGTGTTGATCATGATGTTTTCGTAAAACATCTCACCAGGTGCGGCGAGGTTACCGCCCAGCCCCGCCACGCGGGCCGCCAAATGGATGACGCCATCCGGCGCGTTGTCGGCGAAAATCCGGTGGGTCGCTGCGGTGTCCATGAGGTTCACCGCCGCCCGCGTGAGGCCCACGGCCTCATAGCCCGCCTGCTGCAGCTCCTCCAGCACCCGGCGCCCCAGCATGCCGCCCGCACCCGTCACGATGACCCGCCGCATTTGACCTAGAGACACAAGCACCACCCCAGCCGACAGCTCAATCGGTTAGATCATTTCTAAGGGCGTCGCAACCAGAGGTCAGGGCAACCGGGCCAGATCGGCAATCCACGCCCGAACCAGCGGGAGTTCGTCAGCATGCACGAGGCCTAGTTGCACCAGCACCTCATAACATCGGACCAGGTTGTCGGTCAGATACGCTTCGCCCGGTTGTAGGCTCAAATCTTCGAGTGCCGCGCGAATGCGGTCATTGTTCAAATAGCCCGGCACTTCCTCCACGAAGTCGCGCATCAAATCATGCTCGTTCCGGTCTTGGAACACCGTCGGGCTCTGGAACAACAGGCGCCAGCCATTCTCCCAGCCGATCCGCTGTGCAATGAGGCTCCGCCAAATATCGGTCACCCGCCACGAGCAATGAAACGGCAGATACAGCAGCGGGAATACTGGCTTGAAAAAAGTCGTGTTCTGGCTGTTGAACGGACACCACACGCCCCGGTCCAGGATCACCGAGCGGTCCGGCAGGAAATGGATCGGCAGCGGCAGCACCAGCCGGTAGATCGCATCGACGTCCGGATCGCCGTCGGCCAGGCCCTGCTGGATCGGGCAGGGCGCCGTCGTGTGCGGCAGCGCCGAAAAATCCGGCTCCGGCGTGCGCACATAATTCAGCGGCAGGCCGCGCGGCCAAATCAGCTCCGGCGTGAAGTGCCGGTATACGTTGGACCAGGTCCGCCCGGACACGAGCGCACCGCCGGCCTCCTGAGTCCGCGGTGCCCAAAAACTGTCGAGCGGAATGTTGTCATCATCCGTCTCGATGATGACATCGTTATTGAATGCAAGCAGGTAACCGAGATTCTTGCGCGAATAAAGTTTTTCAGGAAGAGATTTTGCAAGCCGGAAATTAAGTTGCTTCTGTTCCTTGATTGAATA
>JAYVOF010000087.1:0-5237 GCA_043758105.1 Rhodospirillales bacterium
ACGGTTTCTGGATAAAGCAGTACACAATTTAAATCCGCCCATACGACCCCTCAAGCAGCCTGCTCGACTTCCGCCCAAATCTTGGCCCCTCGTGTCCGCCGTGTCTCGGCCAACTCGAAATTCATCTGCAGGTTCATCCAGAACTCCGCCTCGTTGCCGAAATAGCGGCTCAGGCGCAGCGCCGTCTCCGGGGTGATCGCCCGTTGACCGCGGATTACGTCCTGGATCCGCTGCGGCGAGATATGGAGCTTATGAGCCAAGGACGCCGCCGACATGCCACGGGCCTCCAACTCCTCCCGCAGGATCGCCCCCGGATGCGTAGTCCCCAGCCCCATGTGATCCTCCTTAGTGATAATCAACGATCTCAACGTCGTAGGCGTGGCCGTCCTCAAATCGAAACACCAGCCGCCAGGGACCGTTGATGGTGACCGCCCACTGCCCCGCTCTATCCCCGCTCAGCCTATGCAGACCCACGCTTTTCAGAACGCCCATACCCTGTGGCGTGACCGAAGCAGCGAGTGTATCGAGCCGCGCCCTAGCCTTTACCTCATCCAAACCACTGAACCTACTCTTGCCGCCCAGGGCGAAACGCTCTGTTGCGCTAGTCTTCCAAGACCGGATCATTGAGCCTGACCATAGCACGCGTCACGCGTCACGGACAGAATTTGGTTGGTTCTGGTCTGACCAAATTACATGATTAGCCAGGAGGCGAATCACGGCCGGCATACGGCTTCTTTCCCCATTAAGCTGCTTCCCAACGTTCAACAGGACCGGAACGCCCCGCGCGCGAAACGTCCCGGCCGAGTCTATCAGCCAGCGTTGCCCGGTAGTTTTAGGGCAACGAACGCAGATTGCCCCTCCCTGACCACCCGGAGCGCCACGGCACCCCCGGCCTTCGTCGCCTCACGCAAGGCCGACGCTGCCTCCTGCGGAGTGGTCACCGTGCGGCTGCCGATCGCTTTCAACAGGTCGCCGGGGCGCAAGCCTGCCTCTTCGGCCGGGCTGTCGGGGCGGATGCTGGCGACCACCACGCCTTGTTCGCCCGCGGTCAGGTTCAGGGCCTCCCGCGCCCGTCCGTCCAATGGGGCGAGGGCGAGACCCAGCGCCTGGCCGTGTTCCGCCGCCGCCGCCGGGGTGGCGTCGGCCTCACGCTGCGCGCTGATCGACGCGGATAGCGTGCGGTCCTGACCGTCGCGGTGGACCGTGAGCGGCGTCGCCTCACCGGGATGGACTCCGGCGATCAGGCGGGCCAGGTCGCGTGGGTTTTGCACCGGCTGGGCTTGCACGGCGGTGATGACGTCGCCGGGTTCGAGGCCGGCCTTGGCCGCCGGGCTGTTCGGCTCGACCTGGCTCACCAACGCGCCCTCGGGCTTGGACAAATGCAGCGCGGTGGCCATCGCGGGCGTCACGTTCTGCGTCGCCACGCCCAGCCAGCCGCGCTGCACGCTGCCATGCGCCTCCAACTGCCCGACCACGTCCTTTACTAAATTCGCCGGGATGGCGAAGCCGATGCCGACGCTGCCGCCGGTGGGGGAGAAGATCGCGGTGTTCACGCCGATCACCGTGCCATCCTGGGCGAACAAGGGCCCGCCGGAGTTGCCGCGATTGATCGGGGCGTCGATTTGCAGGAAGTCGTCATACGGCCCCTGCCCGATCTGCCGTCCGCGCGCGGACAGGATGCCGGCGGTCACGGTGCCGCCGAGGCCGAACGGGTTGCCCACCGCCACCACCCAATCCCCCACGCGGGCCGCGTCCGAATTGCCGAGGGCCAGATGCGGCAATGGCTCGGTCGATTTCACCTGCAACACCGCAAGGTCGGTCTTGGCGTCCGAACCCACGACCGTCGCCGGCAATTCGCGCCCGTCATCGAGCGTCACGTGAATGTCGGTCGCGTCTTTCACCACATGATTATTCGTGACGATGCGGCCGTCCGCGGTAACGATGAAGCCGGAGCCCAGCGCGTGGACGGTCTGAGTCCGGCCCTGCCCCTGACCGAAGAACGGGTTCATGCGTCCGTCCTGCGGCCGGCCCTCCTGCGGACCCTCTTGCGCGGATGCGGCTTCGCGGGACGTGGTGGTGATGGTGACCACGGCCGGGCGCACCCGCTGCACCAGATCGGCAAAGCCCGGCAGCGGCGTAAGCGCATGTTCGACCGCGATCGGGGGTGACGTTTGGGCCTGGACCGGCAAGCCCGTCAGCACGGTCCCGGCGAGCAGGGCGGCGGCGAAGGTGGCGCGCAACAACATGAGAGTCTCCTTTTGACCCCCAGCCACATAGCAGCCGCGTCATGACAAATCGCCCGGGCCGATCGTGACAAACGCGTCAGAAAAGTCGATCCGCACCCGCAAGCCACCGGTCGGCGACGCACCAAGCGTGAGCGCACCGCCATGCGCCTGCACCGACGCCGCCACCAACGCCAGGCCCAGACCGGTGCCCGGCGTGGTGCGGCTGTGATCGAGGCGCACGAAGCGGCGCAGCACCGCGTCCCGCTCGGCCGGGGGCACGCCGGGTCCGTCATCATCGACCGTCAGCACCGGTCCGGGCTCAAGGCCCACGCGGATGGTCCCGGCCCCGTGGCTCAGCGCGTTATCCAGCACATTGGCCAGCATCCGCTGCAGCAGCGCCGCATCCCCCTGCATGATCTGGCCCGGCGTCACCGCGATCTCGAACCCGCGCCCCGCCTCGTCCGCCACCGGCGCATAGGCTTCGGCCACCCGCGACACCAGCGCCGATAGGTCGAGCGGGGTGCGGTCGGTGGCCCCCGCTTCCGCCCGGGCGATGCGCAGCAGGGCGGCAAACGTGTTCAGCACGCCATCCAGCTCGGCCAACGCACCGTCGGGCACCGGGGCACCGGCACCATGCGCGTCCTCCAACTCCTGGCGCAGCCGCTGCAGCGGTTTGCGCAAATCATGCGCAATGTCATCCGTCACCTGGCGCTGCGCGGTCACCAGCGCCTCGAGCCGGGCCAGCATGGTGTTGACGGTCGCCACCAGCCGGTCGAACTCATCCCCCCGCCCCGAGAGCGGCAGGCGGCGCGTGAGGTCGCCCCCGGTCACCGCCCCCGCCACGTCCGACACCCGGGCGAGCCGCCGCTCCAGCGCCCGCGCCGCGCCGAAGCCGAGCAGCAGCGCCACCGCCCCGGCGCCCAGCGCGGTCAGCAGCGGCGTCCACACCAGCGCCCGCGCCGCGGCCCGCACCGCTGAAAGCCGGGCGGCCACGACGAGGTTGATCCCGCCCGGCAGCATCGCCCCCAACGCCCGCATCGGCGCCTCACCAGCCGGGCTGAGCGTGGCGTATCCCAGCAGCGCGGCCGGTGCGCCGGGTAGTTGGCCGGCCAGCGGCACGCCGTCCGCGGTCTGCACCAAGACCTGCAGCAGGCCATCGCGCCGGGCCGATACCCGGGCCGCATCCAACAGGGCCGCGCCGCCCATACGCTGATAGTCGCGGATCAGACCCTCGGCCTCGGCCCGGAGAATGAGGTCGAGCTGTTGCGACAGCGCCTCCTCTGCCCGCAACCAGCCCCAGCCGGCGCCGAGCAGGGCGAGCATCAGGACCGTGGCGGCCAGGCCCAGCGCGGTTCGGACCGCGAAGCTGTGCAACAACCGCCGCATCAGGTCCGGACCAGCATGTAGCCCGCACCGCGGAGGGTCTTGAGGACCGGCGTCTCACCCGGCACCTCCAACTTACGCCGCAGCCGGCTCACGTGCACATCGACGACGTTGGTCGTGGGGTCGAACATGAAGCCCCAGACCCGCTCCAGCAGCATGGTCCGCGTCAGCACCTGATCCGGATGGCGCATGAAGGTCTCCAATAGGCGCCACTCGGTCGGCAGCAGCTCGATCGGGCGGACGCCGCGATGGACGGTGCGGGCGAGCAAATCCATGCGCAGATCGCCCACCCGCAATTCGGCATGCGCCGGTACCGCGGCGGCCGGGCGGCGCGCGAGGGCGCGGATTCGGGCATAGAGCTCGGTAAAGGCGAATGGTTTGGCGAGGTAGTCATCGGCCCCGGCATCCAGCCCCTCCACCCGGCGCTCCACCGCGTCCAGCGCCGTCAGCACCAGGACCGGGGTGGTGATCCCGCTGGAGCGGAGCGCCCGGACGATCGACAGGCCGTCGGGGCCGGGCAGCATGCGGTCGGTCACGATCACGTCGAACGGACCCGACAGGGCGCGGACCAGCCCGTCCTTGCCGTCCCGCGCAACCTCCGCCACCTGCCCCTCTTGCACCAGGCCGCGGGCGATGTAGTCCGCCGTCGCCCGGTCATCTTCGATCACCAGGATGCGCATGGATGCAGAACTTTCGGGGTCAGGCTCCGGTTGGCAGGCCGGGTAGCGCGGTCCGGTTGGACCAGGCGAAGGCAGCATTGAATGCGACCCGGCCCGGCCGTTCGATCACCCGATATACCAGGGCCGCGACCGGGATGACAGCGAGGGATGCGACAACGACGAACGCAAGTGCCGCCAGGGGTGAGACCGGGGTGGGATAGAAAGCCTGCAACAGCGCCAAATCCACACCGCGAAAAACATGATGAACCAGATACAGCGAAAACGAGATCGTCCCCAGCGCATACGGGATCCGTGATCCCATCACTCGGCTCGCACCTCCGGTATTGGACGCCCAGGCAAGGATCAGGAAGGGGAAGCTCAGCGCCATGAGCAAATCGATCCGCAGGAGCATCAGGCCGGCCGCGCCCGCGGTGATGGCCCAGGTCCCAACATCGGAGCCGATCCAGGGGTGCCTGGCCCGGATCAGGAAGAGGCGGAAGACGCCCATGCCGAACGTGAATTCGGTCAAGCAGCGGGTGAGGTCGAGCGTGACGGAGCGGGACGCGAGGCCGAGGTGCGGCTCCTGCGCGGCAAATCCGGCCAGGACCGCCACGCCCACCCCCAGCACCAGCCACGGGACCCGGTTCATCAATCGTAGAAAAAGCGGAAACAGGACATAGGCGATGATTTCGAGGCTCACGGACCATGAGGGCGCGTTTATGTTGTGGTAGGGGAAAAAGCCCTGCAGATGGAGGACGTTGATCGAGATCATGGTCCACGATCCCTGCTGCATCAGATACTCATTACTGAACAGGTCCCCGCGGCCGACGGCGGGCGCGACCGCCCCCAGGGTCACAAATACCACCGTCATGAACAGGCCGAGCGGCGCGATCCGCGCGATGCGCTTTTGTAAAAACGGAATGTAGGCCCGTAAACCGTCAGCCTCGAACGCGCCCTGGTAGGTGTAGGC
>JAYVOF010000088.1:0-14440 GCA_043758105.1 Rhodospirillales bacterium
CCGGTCAGTGGCGTCCTACACCACGCCCAGGGACACGACCTATGCGACCGGCTCGCCGGTCAGGAACGCTACATCCGTTTGGTGCCGTTGAATCGCAGTAATATGATCGCTCGGCCCGCCCTCGACGAGATCCAGGCGAACGCCCGGATTCCCAGTCACGTAGGCGCCAAGCAGGTCGGCGAGGAACCCCGATGCGAGAGACGTGAATATGCCGATGCGCACGACGCCGGATTTGCCGCACCCAAAAGAACCGGCGTCAATCTTGGCGAGACCTATTTGTGCTATTGCATTGCGCGCTCGAACGAGGAACTTCTGACCTGCATGGGTGAGATTGACCCCTCCGTGATGGCGAATAAAAAGTGCTGCTCCGATTTCGTCTTCAAGGTCTCGTATGCGTCGGCTGATGGCAGACTCCTGAACTGCCAGCGCCTTCGCCGCGCTTCTAAAGCTACCGCGCTCAGCAGCGGCGATAACGTATCGCAGATGGCGCAGTTCGATCGTCAGGGGACTACCCTCCCTCGGCGTAGGAATGCCCATCTCGAGCGTGGAAATCGCGGGTCTTGGCGTCGGCGCGAACAGCCGCAGCACATGAAGGCGCGGCTACAAGGCGCGCTGCGTCAGCGCCTCGATCATCGGCTCCAGCCATCTCAGTCACGAAGGAGCCGCCGGGACGGAGGTCCATGTCCACGACCTTGCATTTGGTTGGTGCCGGGATCCACCATTGGGCGAAGCTCACTGGGTCGACCCAGGCATTCCAAACGACCGAACGAGGAGCCTTAATGATGCGCGCCGTCGTTAGGTCAAGGTCTGAGTTCGAAACCTGATTCATTTGGTTTTTTCCTTCTCTTGAATATTGATGACGAACTGTTCCAGTCGGTCGGCGCGACCTTCCCAAAGAGCCCGTTGTTCAGAAAACCAAGCTTCAGCAGCGTCGAACTGTTTTCTGTCGATCGCGCAGGTGCGCACGCGGCCATTCTTACGGGTGCGCACCAGTCCGCTGCTTTCAAGGAAACGGATGTGCTTCATGAAGGAAGGCAGGGCCATGTCGAACGGCCTTGCCAGTTCGCTGATGCTGGCAGGGCCTTTGCCCAGTCGACCCAACACCGCTCGGCGAGTGGGATCGGCAAGGGCCTGAAAAATGCCACTCAGCTGTTGTGAATACTGTTCCATGAGGCTAAGTATCAACGCAAGACACTTAGCGCAAGAGCTAACTAAAAATACTTCCAACGTCGCGGGTGAGTCTGGCATCCGGCCAGCGGCATTGTTGGACGCCCACTGTCACGGTTCGAGATGTGTGTTGCCGGGGCAGCTGCCGACACTCGATCGACGAGGAATGCGCGAACGCTACGGAATTTGTGGTCCCTTACCGCGGCGTCTACGCGCGGCACTTGGGACGGGACCAAGCCATCGCTGAGGCGAACCAGGTGCTGTTCTTCAATGCTGCCAAAGGCTATCGGGTGAGCCATCCGGTTCCGGAAGGCGATGCCTGTCTATCGTTGACTATCAGCGAGCCGCTGCTGCGAGATCTGCCGTTTCGAGCTTCGTTATCAGAGAAGGTGGTGCGGGTGGCCGGGGTCGAACCGGCACTCCTCTCGGAACTGGATTTTGAAGGGAGCCGCGTTTACAAAAAGCGGCGCCGTTGCTGTAGTCCGGTGCTTCAACAGATCCCGATTTCCGTGATCCACGCACCTGTGCCGCACCTAGTTCAACGAAAACGTCACCGTCCTATGTGCACGCTATAGCCCTCTATTTCCCGATTGCTCAACGTGAGGGCTTCCACCGTTCGCGATCTATTGTTTTCTATCTCCTCACCCGCCCATCAAGAGGAGTTGCAACATGAACGCGAAGGCGAACACACACATCGGAAGAACGATTAGACGACAGCAGTTGCGTGAGATGGTGCCGTTAGCTGACAGCACGATCTATGAAATGGAACAGCGGGGGGAATTTCCGCGACGCTTCGCTTTGACCCCACGATGCGTGGTTTGGGATCTGGGCGAGGTTCAGGCATGGCTCGCGGCCCGTCGCTCAAAACCAATTCTCCGGGCGCCCGGTCCCGACGTGAAACAACGCCGAGCCCGTCCGGTCAAAGAGCAGGATCGAGCTCCAAGATCGGAATCGACGGCGCGATGAGCGTTGGCACGTACTTCTTGCCATCGACCCAAGCGTCCAAGATGTCCGACCACTCCTGCATCATATGCCGACGCTGCACCTCATATTCGGCTTTGTTGTAGACGCCACGCGACGAGCGCCCGTCCTCATGCGCTAGGCACTTTTCGATCCAGTCGCTGTTGAAGCCGAGTTCGTTCAGCAGAGTCGAACCTGTCCGCCGCATGTCGTGAACCGTAAACGGCTCCAAGGGCAATCCTTCCGCCTTCGCGCGCTCAACGACTGCGTAGGTAACCCGATTGAAGGTTGCGCGCGACATCGGAGCATCGGCGTCGTACCGCGACGGCAGAAGGTATCTTGAATTTCCTGCACAGGTCTTCAGGGCGATCATGATGTCGAGCACCTGACGCGACAGGTAGACGTTGTGCGCCTTCGAGCGCTTCATCCGCTCCTTCGGGATCGTCCAGACCGCATTCTCGAAGTCGACTTCGTCCCACACTGCGTCCTGCAGCTCGCTCTTGCGCACCATCGTGAGCAGGTAGAGCCGCATTCCCAGACGGATCGTGGGAAGCGTGGCGATGTGCTCGAGCTGCTTCAGCATCACCCGAATTTCGGAAGGCGAGAGCGAGCGGTCCTTCGGCACGAAGGTGGCGATCGATGCCGGCCCAACTTCGTTGGCCGGGTTGGCGACCTTCTCACCGTGCAGGATCGCAAATCCGTAAATCTGCTTCAGGATATCTCGCACATGGATAGCCGTCGCTGGGGCACCGCGTTCAACGATTTTGCCACAGTGGGTTCTGAGATCGTCGGGCGTGATTTCCGTGAGGAGGCGATTGCGCCAGACCGGCAGAAGCTCCCGCTCGAAGATGGAACGCCGCATGGCGCGCGTGCTGTCGGCCATCGGCGCGGCGGTGAGCCACTTCTCCCCGAACTCGCCAAAACTCTTCGCTTCTTTCAGGCGCCGCTTATCGCGCTGCTTCTCTATCGCCGGCGACCGTCCTTCGCCAATGGCGCGCCTCGCGTCGATGCACTTCTCTCGGGCCCGGGCGAGCGAGATTCCGTCGCGTCCGTACCTGCCCAGATAGACGGTCTCCCGACGGCCGTTGAGCCTATAGTCTAGGCGAAACGAGATCGCGCCACTGGGCATGACGCGCACATACATGCCGTCACGGTCCGCAATCTTGTAGATTTTCTCTTTTGGCTTCAATGCCTTGAGGGCGACGTCCGTCAGCATCCTTACTGCCTCCTGAAAAGTACCGTCAGCACAATTTCGAGGGTTCGTAGCGGATATTTTCCCTTATATTCAATGACTTAAAGAAAAATAAGTACCGTCACGAGCCTCATTGACCGTGACGGTACTTTGAAAAACTCGCCCAAGCAATATACCGGAGGTCCGTCAGGCAGGCCGCCAGAGCCAAACTCTGCGTACCGATAGCTGCCGACTGTCTTAGAAGGAATTAATTTTTGTTTTCAATGGCTTATGTCGTATCCTAGCGTAGTTCTGGATACGTCCGGATGGGCCTAAATCATTCCCACTCGATCGTGCCCGGCGGCTTACTCGTGATGTCGTAGGTGACTCGGTTGATCCCCCGAACCTCGTTCACGATCCGGGTCGCGCACCGGGTCAGGAACGCCATGTCGAACGGATAGACCTCCGCCGTCATGCCATCCACGCTGGTGACGGCCCGCAGCGCGCAGGCGTTCATGTAGGTGCGGCCGTCGCCCATCACGCCCACGGTGCGCACCGGCAGCAGCACCACAAACGCCTGCCAGATCGCGTCATACAGCCCGGCGGCCCTGATCTCCTCCATGAACACCGCGTCCGCCCGGCGCAGGATGTCCAGCCGCTCCGGTGTGACCTCACCGGGGATACGGATCGCAAGGCCTGGGCCCGGGAACGGGTGGCGGCCCACGATGTGGTCCGGCACGCCCAGTTCACGGCCCAGCACGCGGACCTCGTCCTTGAACAGTTCGCGTAAGGGCTCCACCAGCGCCATCCGCATATGCGCCGGCAAGCCGCCCACGTTGTGATGGGATTTGATCGTGGCCGATGGCCCGCCATGCACGCTGATGCTCTCGATCACGTCCGGATACAGCGTGCCCTGCGCCAGAAAATCGGCGCCACCCAGTTTCGCCGCTTCTTCGTCGAACACCTCGATGAACACCCGTCCGATGGTCTTGCGCTTGGTCTCGGGGTCGGTGACGCCCTGCAGTTCGCGCAGGAACAGCGCAGACGCATCCCGGTGCACCAGCTTGATGTTGAACCGGTCGCGGAAGGTGCGGACGACCTCCTCGCTCTCGCCCAGCCGCATCAGACCGCTATCCACGAAGATGCACGTGAGCTGATCCCCCACCGCCTCATGGATCAACGCCGCCGCCACCGAGCTATCGACGCCGCCCGACAGGCCGCAAATCACCCGCCCCTGCCCGACTTGCGCCCGCACCCGCTCGATCTGCCCGGCGCGAAACCCCTTCATGCTCCATCCGCCCTCGAGCCCCGCGACCCGGTGGGTGAAGTTCTGCAATAGCTGCCGACCATGCGGCGTGTGCACGACCTCCGGATGGAATTGCACGCCGTAGAACCGTCTCGTGTCGTCGGCGATGGCGGCGAACGGCGCGTTCTCCGTCACCGCCACCGTCCGGAACCCTGGTGGCAGCGCGGTCACCCGGTCGCCATGGTTCATCCACACCAATTCCCGCGATCCCGGTGCCCATGCGCCATGGAACAGCTCGCAATCCTCGGTCACATCGATGGTGGCGGAGCCATATTCCTGGTGATCGCTGAGGCTCACCTCGCCCCCCAACTGCGCCACCATCGCCTGCTGCCCATAGCAAATCCCCAGCACCGGCACGCCGGCCGCCCACACCGCGTCCGGCACGCGGGGTCCCTCGATGTCCATGACGCTGGCCGGCCCGCCGGACAGGATGTAGGCGCGGGCCCCAAACGAAAGCAGCCGGTCGGCGGAGACGGTGCCGGGCATGATCTCGCAGTAGACGCCGGACTCCCGCACCCGGCGCGCGATCAACTGGGTGAACTGGCTGCCGAAATCGAGGATCAGCACGCGGTCGGCGGGCAAGGAGCTGTTCATGGCGCGGTGTGCCGGATTTGGGAGTGGCGGGCAAGGGAGACGGCTCTGTGCAGTGAAGCCGCTTGGCCGGGTATGAACCACCTGGCCAAGAAATGCTGAACGGTGTTCTCCGCAGGCTGGAACACCGCCCAGTGATGATTGCAACCTGCCCTTCACGTAAGCCACGCTGGTTAACACTAGGATTTTGTCAGCAATACACTTGGTCCATCGCCAGAGTTAACCACGGTCATCCCCCAGCAGTGTCAACGAGGCTAGCATTGAACTTGGCCAGCCGGCCTCTGAGGTCCAATCGATGCGGACAGATGCGGACACAGCTCGATGTAGTCGATATAGCCACTACCGTCTATTTTCGGCGGTAGTGGTCGGACGAATCGTCGGAGTCTTATCTACTTCCGATCGTTCACAAACGAGTGTGCCTAATTTGAGTGGCTTTGCGCTAGCTCAATCGACAACCCCCGATATCGCGATCCCCTGGCCGATACGCTGAAGACCGTCGACCTGTTCGAGACACGCACACCCAGCCGGTCGGCTTGGGCCGAAGCAGGGATGCTCTCCGGGATATCGGCGTGGACGCAGTTGGGTCTGGCTAAACCCAGGCATGACCTCAGCTCCGACGAAAATGCTTTTTAAAAGGATTTGCGCCGGAAGCTGCTGGACAACGCTCTGATTCTCCTCACCGCGCGGGAAAACGACGCCGCGCTGATCACATCAAATTCGACCGACCTGGACCTCACGATGCCGTTCAGGCCGAATGCCTTGGTTACGCCTTTGTCCCAATAGAGCGGCCAGGATCGATCGAGCGACGGTAATCATGGGAGATGTCGCTCGATATCCATGGCGACGTGAAGCACACGGACGATCGTGAGGCGGTTAAGGGCCGGGTCGACGTGCACGATCAAATAATGCGATCGGACGCGAAGGATGCGATAAAGGCCTTTGAGCGGCTTCGCGCGACGCGGTTCCTCACACAGCTGCTTCGCCGCTAACTGCACGTCCTCTAAATATTGTTGAGCCATGCCGGCCCCAGCGTCCGGTCGAAAACCGCTTTAATTCCCGCAACTCCTCCCCCGCGAGGGTGGACGAGGCGAGCTTCACCCGTTCAGCCGGGCATCCTTGACGAAGGCGTCGATGTCGAAATTGTCATCGATGCCGCTCGCCATACCCTCCTCACCTAAGGACACGAGCCGGTCGATGACTCGGGCGTCCTCGGCCAAGCGTCGAAGGCCCGCGCGGCAGGCGTCCGACAAATCCTCGAACCGGCCGTCCGCGACAAGCCGCAACCCAATTGCTTTCGTTGAGCCCAAACTCACGCTCGCCAGGTCGTCGTGGAATCCAGGCATCGCCGGCTCTCCATCCATCTGTAAATATGTAGTGTTGAAGCCCGGCAGGTGCCAGGGCGTATAAGCCTACCGCCCCAGCGCATGATATTCCCCATTCGGCATCATATCGACCGCATGCGCCACCCGGTTGGTGTAGTTGAAGAACGCCGCGACCTCCGCGATGTCGAAGATGTCGGCGTCCGAGAACTCCTGTTGGCCCAGCGCGTCCCGGTCCGGCTGACCGATCTCGTGCGGCGTCGCGGTCAATTTCACCGCGAAATCCAGCATGGCGCGCTGGCGCGGTTCCAGCTCGGCCACCCGGTAGTTGAAGGCCAGCATCTCGCCCATCTGCGCATCCCCCGACAGCTTTCGCACTGCGGCGCCGTGGGCGACCAGGCAGTAATAGCAGCGGTTCCAGGATGACACGGCGACCGCGATCATCTCGCGCTCCAACCGCGTGAGGCCGGAGGGGGCCAGCATCAATTCGTCATACAACCGGATGAAATTGCGCAGTTTTTCCGGACGAAGCAGCCAGGCCCTCAACACGTTCGGCACGAAGCCCAGTTTGTCGCGGCATTTCTGGAAATACGGCACCAGATCGTCCGGCAGGGTGCTCTCATCCGCGTCGGACAACGCGGTCACGTGGCTCGGCTGGGGCATCGATGATCCTAAGATGGAGCGGTGGATGGCGCCCGCGCACGCCATCCACCGCGACGCATGTTACGCTACGGCAGGCGCGTCAGCGGGCTTGGCCAGTGCGATGCCGATCATCTCGAACGCATAGCCGAACGCCGCGCCCAGGATCAACGACAGCCAGATGACCACCAGCGGGTTGGCGAGGCTCGGCGCGGTCAGAGCCTCGACCGACGCCTTGGACGTCAATAACGCTAACCCGGCGAGGCTGGCGAAGCCATAGACGGTGGCCGGGATCACGGCGAAGGACGGGATTTGCGCCGCGAGCACGCAAACCGCCACGATCGGCGCCACTACGATGCCGGCCCAAAGCGGGAGCCCGATGCTGGCCGCCATCGGCACGCCGGTGATCAGCATCAACGCGATCGCACCAAGCAACGCCCCGAATGCCATGCCGGTGATCGTACTTTGCAGGCCCGCGGTCTTACCGCCGCAATGGTAGAAACAACCCCAGGCGATGAAGACGACCCAAATCTGTAACGCGCCCCCTATCGGGCCAAGCACGAGCCACATGGCCACGCCGGCCAACACGCCGATCGAGATCGCAAGCGCATTCAACATTGACATTTTTTTTTAATTCCGGACTTCCCTTTCAACTCTGCGCCAGTCCCTCTTGCAATGACAACACCCGTTATCAACGAGGGTCGAGCCCCCGTGCCCGGTCACGTAACGCGTATTTCTGCATCTTGCCCGTGCTGGTCTTCGGCAGCTCGCCGAACACCACCGTGCGCGGCACCTTGAAGCGCGCCAAATGCTCACGGCAGAACGCGATGATCTCCGCTGCCGACGCGTCCATGCCCGGGCGCAAGGTCACGAACGCGCAGGGCGTCTCTCCCCAGGTCGCGTCCGGACGGGCCACGACGGCGGCCTCCAGCACGGCGGGGTGGCGATACAACACGCCCTCGACCTCGATTGTGGAGATATTCTCGCCGCCGCTGATGATGATGTCCTTGGACCGGTCGCGGATTTCGATGTAGCCGTCGGGGTGCGTCACGGCCAGGTCCCCGGTATGGAACCAGCCGCCCTGGAACGCGGCGTCCGTCGTGGCCGGGTTCTTGAGGTAGCCCTTCATGACGATGTTCCCGCGCACGAAGATTTCGCCCATTGTGGCCCCGTCATGCGGGACTGGGGCCAGGGTTTCAGCGTCGGCCACCATCACCGCCTCCTCCACCGGATACGCGACGCCCTGCCGCGCCTTCAACACCGCGCGCTCGGCCGGGCCGGCGGCGTCCCATTCTTCATGCCAAGCGCAGACGGTGATGGGGCCGTAAGTCTCCGTCAGGCCATAGACGTGACTGATATCGAAGCCGAGCCGCTCCATGCCCTCCAATATGGCGGCGGGCGGGGCGGCGCCGGCGGTCATCATGCGGACCGAGTGCGGCCGCTTCTGCACGCCCGGATGGTTCAGCATGAGGCCCATGACGATCGGCGCACCACACAGATGGGTCACGCCGTGACGGTCCATCAAATCCAGGATCGCGCCCCCCTCCACCCGGCGCAGACAAACATGCGTCCCGGCCATGGCGGCGATGGTCCAGGGGAAGCACCAGCCGTTGCAATGGAACATCGGCAGCGTCCACAGATACACCGGATGCTGTGACATTCCCCACGTGAGCGCGTTGCCGACCGCGTTCAGATAGGCGCCGCGATGATGATACACGACACCCTTCGGGTCTCCGGTCGTGCCGGAGGTGTAGTTTAGCGTGATGGCGTCCCACTCGTCCGCGGGTGGGGTCCACTCGAACGCCGGGTCGCCTTCGGCCAGCAGCGCCTCGTAGTCGAGCGTGCCGGCGGACGGGCCGGGCGGCGCCAGGATGTCCGCGATATCCACCACCAAGGGCCGCGCGCCCGGCATCATCGCGACCGCGGCGCCGACCACGCCCGCGAACTCCCGATCCACCAGGACGATCTTGGCCTCGCCATGACCGAGCATGAAGCCGATGCTTTCCGCGTCAAGCCGGACGTTCAGCGCGCACAGCACGGCGCCCGCCATCGGCACGCCGAAATGCGCTTCCACCATGGCGGGCGTGTTGGGTGCCATGATCGCCACCGTCTCACCGCGTGCGACGCCACGCCGGGTGAGGGCGGAGGCGAGGCGGCGGCAGCGGGCGTAGGTTTCGGCCCAGGTCTGCCGCAGCTCGCCATGCACGACCGCCACCCGGTCCGGGAACACGGCGGCGGTGCGCTTGATGAAGCTCAGTGGCGACAGCGGCTCGTAGTTGGCCGCGACTTTCGGCATGTCATACATGGTTACAAAACTCCGTCATCGCGATCCCCGCTTGGGCGCGGCGATCCAGGGCCAAACGGCGCGCTTGTGGCCCCTGGATTGCTTCGTCAAGCGGCTCGCAATGACGGGCATCTTAGAACCCAAACATATGATCAAGCGAGAAGGCACCCGCGTCGGTCATAAGTCCATGGTAGCCGAACAGCCGGCATGTCTGGTCGCGGATCAGCACATACCCCCCTGCCCCGGCCTGCGCCATCAATGCCGGGCCGAACACGGTGTGCGGCCAGACCATGGCCGAGCCGGAGCAGGCGATGCTGAGCGGGCGTTCGGCGATCACCGTTCCGTCAGCATCGTGCAGCAGCAGCGTCGTATCGGATCGGGTATGCCAGGCGGCGGACGCCGGGTAGATCAGCGCGGCGTAGCTATGGCGCTCCGCATCCCCCAAACGCAGGAACAGCCGGGTCGAGAGGCCGGGAGGCGGGCCGTTATAGCTCTGCGGCTCGTCGCGATAGGTCATGAGCGTGTTGTAGATATGCGCGCCGAAACTGCTTTCCGCGGCGTGGGGCGTGTCGCGGCCCTCGTAGCGCACGAGGCAGTGCAGCCAGCCATCCGCCTCGCCGCCATCCCGGAAATCATACACCAGCTCGGCATGGCCCTCGGCGACGTCGAACTCGGCAAGGTCCACGGCCAATTCATGGCGGCGTGGCAGACAGCCCAGGAAGCGTTGCGCGACGGGCGTGCCCTCGGGATCGAACACGTCCAGCCGGATGGGCAAATTGGCCTGGTGCTCGGTCATCGGCGTGGGCAGCACCAGGCTGCGGAAGCGGTCGCGCGGCAGGATGGGGAACGGCAGCAGATAGCCGCGGCCCAGCAGATTACTCAGCGACGGAATGCCCGGATCGGGACGCAGATCGGACCGCTCCACGTTCAAATGCGCAATCCGCGTCCGCCCGGCCTTGGTCACCTCATAACGCGGCCGCACCACGTGCCGCCCGGCGCGGACCTCGACCTGGCCGGGCCATTCGAGGCCGGGCAGCATCTCGGCCACGTCGATCACCGCCGTCGCATAGGGCGCGACCTCGTGCGGCCAGGCGACCGGCGCCTCCGCCCCCATGCGGTCCAGCGTGACGGCCCCGGCGGGGATGGGGGCGGCGTGCGAATTCTGCAACCACAGCACGACGCGCTCGCCGGGCCCGGGTGCGGGCATGCCGGCATAGCGGTCGCTGGGCCAGGCATTGGCGTCATGCGTGACGGACAGGCTGTCGCCGCCATAAATGTCCAGCGCGTATTTCACCACGTCATGCCCGGCCGCGCCGATGGCATGGATGAACAACTGCCCGGCGAACTCCGGCAGCCCGAACCGCGCCCGCACCTCCGCACTGTCGATCATGATGCCGCCACCGCCCACCGGCTGCTCCCATTCGGCCAGCGTGTGACCCGCGCCGTCATACAGGCGCAGCCACAAACGCACCGCTCCCGCGCCATACCCTGCCCAATAATTCGCGGTCACCAACCGTGTATGCAGCCCGCCCTGGTCCCGGAAAAACGCATAGTTGGTCGCGAAATTGGTCCGCTCCAGATATTTCCGCGCCGTCAGCATGGACGCGGGCAGCCGGGCCTCATCGAGGGTAAACACCTGCATGCCCGGCGGTACGAGATGCGCAATCCGCGCCTGCACCCGCCCGGCGTCGAATGCCGTAATCAGCAAGGCTTGCGCGCGGGATTGAGCCAGGTCGGTCAACGCCCCCGCCGCCACCCCGGCCCGCATCTGGCCGATCTGCGCCACGTCATGCACATAGCTTTCGCAGGCCACGGGCATCGCCGGGTTCAACGCCCACAGCGCGTCCGCCACCCCCTCCGGATCATAGACCGCAAGCGTTCCCGCCGCCCGCAGCCGGTCCGCGAGGCGCTGAATGGCCTCACCCGCCACTGGGTGCGCCAGCGCTTTATACAGCACGTTACCGCCGGCCCGGGCGTCGAAGGTCTGAATGTTCAGCATGTCTCTATTCTCGTCTTCATCTCGTCTGCCGCCGCTTGGGTATCGTCTAGCGGGCTCACCGGCCAGGGCTCAAACCGCCCGGTGAACCGCCGCACCCGCCCGTCCTCGATCAAATATTGGCTGAGTTGCCGGATTCGCCGCGAGTGACCCGGCAGCCCCGCCAGGAACACCGGTGCGGCGGTCGCACACGCCTCGGACACCATGGACACGCTATCCTCGGTCACCACAATCCCATCTGCGCAGGCGAGCAGCCCGAAATACGGGTTTTCGCCGGTGCCATCCCACACCCACCCCCCCACCGGATCGAGCGCCGCCCGCAACGCCGCGACCGCATCCGGCGCCGTCCGGCGGGAGGGCGTGAGCGCGATCCCGACGCCATCCCGCCGGGCCATGTCGGCAAGCTGCGCCCCCAACGCCGCCGCCACCGCCGCATCCAGCCGAAACCGCCCATTGCTGCCGCCGACCAGTACGGACACCAACGGCCGCGGCAGATGCGCAAGCCGCCCGGCCCACGCCACCCGCGCCTCCGCCAACCGCCGCGACGTCGCCCGGTGCAGCGCCGTCCGCGTCACGATGACGTTCGGCCCGGTCAACCCATCATGCCGGTTGACTACGATCACATCGAACCGCCGCGGATCGATGCGCGGATGCTGAATTTGCACCAACGCCCGCCCCGCCCGACGCAATGCGGCCCCCACCACCGCCGCGGTGCCGCCCGCGCTGAAAATAATGGCGTCCCCGATCGCCGGCAGGTTCACCGCCCGCAGCGGCGTGGGCCAAATCCGCGCAGAGACGAAACGCCACGGCGCGCGCGGTTCAAGCGACACGAGATCGGGCGACAATCCCGCCGCCTCGGCCAGCCCCAGGGCTTGGGCTTGAAGACCGGCATAGGGCTCGGTCAAAATCACGGAAGGACGCATGCGCGCTGTGTGTGCAGGTCTCAGAACGACGGTCAATTCACAGCTTGCTTCCTCCTCGCCCTATCACCCCATCAGCTCCCGCAGCGCCTTCAACGACCCCGCACTCGCCCACTCCACAGCCCCCTCCAGCCGCCCCCGCTCCAGCCCGCTGCGGTCGATCAAGACCGTCGTCGGGATGCCCTTGGCCCCCACCGCCCGCGCCGCCTCGCCGCGTGGATCCAGCAGGACCGGCAGGGTCGTGATGCCGCGCTCGGCGTAGAACCGCTCCACGGCCTTGGCGCCGCCCCGGTCCGAGCTCAGCGGCAGCACGGCGATGCGTTCTTCCGCCACCGCCCGCGCCATCGCGTCCAGCGCCGGCATTTCGGCGACGCACGGGACGCACCAGGTGGCCCAGAAATTCAGCACCACCCCCTGCCCGGCAAACTCCGCCAGCGTCCGCTCCGTCCCGTCCGCGGTCACGAAATGCAGGGGCGGCGGCGGCACGCCCTCACTGGGTTGAAACCCGTCGAGGCTCGTGCTGCCGGCGGCCTGTGGTTTGCGCGCCACGGCGGCGGACAGTATGACGGTCGTTGCCGCCAGCAGCGTGCGGCGATGAAATTGGCCCATGGTGCGTCCTTGAACTCCTCCCCCAACATAGATCGCCGGAACGCGGATGCGAATGCCGCATGGGGCGGGCGTTTCGAACGCGGGCCCGGCATCATCATGCAGGAGATCAACGCCAGCATCGGCTTCGATCAGCGCATGTGGCGGCAGGACATCCGCGGCAGTCTGGCGCATGCCGCCATGCTGGCCCGGGCCGGGGTGATCGGCGCGGAGGACGAGGTGGCGATCCGCACCGGGCTCGATGCGATCGCGGCCGAAATCGCGGCCGGGCGGTTTCCGTTCGTGGACGCGCTGGAAGACATCCACATGAATATCGAGGCGCGGCTCACCGAGCGCATCGGTGAGGCCGGCAAGCGGCTGCATACCGGGCGCAGCCGGAATGATCAGGTCGCGACCGATTTCCGCCTTTGGGTCCGGGATGCGATCGATGGGCTGGACGCGCAGATCGCCGACGCCATGCGGGCGCTGGCGGACCGTGCGGCGGAGTTCGCGGACGCGCCGATGCCGGGCTTCACCCATTTGCAGACCGCGCAGCCGGTGACGTTCGGGCATCATTTGCTGGCGTATGTCGAGATGCTGGCGCGGGACCGGGGGCGGATGGCGGATGCGCGGCGGCGGCTGAACGAATGCCCGCTCGGCTCCGCGGCGCTGGCGGGGACCACCTTTCCGATCGACCGGGACATGACCGCGGCGGCACTCGGCTTCGACCGCCCGACCGCCAATTCGCTCGACGCCGTCAGCGACCGGGATTTCGCCATCGAGTTCCTGGGTGCGTGCGCCATTGCCGCCATGCATTTGTCGCGGCTGAGCGAGGAGCTGATCGTGTGGTGCAGCGCGCCGTTCGGCTTCGTGCGGTTATCGGACGCGTTCACCACCGGCAGCTCCATCATGCCGCAAAAGCGCAATCCGGACGCGGCCGAACTCGCGCGGGCCAAGACGGGGCGCATCTTCGGCGCGTTGATGGCGCTGCTGACGGTGATGAAGGGCCTGCCGCTCGCCTACGCCAAGGACATGCAGGAGGATAAGGAACCGGTGTTCGACGCGGCCGACGCGCTGGCGCTGTCGCTGGCGGCGGTGGCCGGGATGGTGCGGGACATGACCCCCGATTTGGCCCGGATGCGGGCGGTGGCCGGGTCCGGATTTTCGACCGCGACCGACCTCGCCGACTGGCTGGTCCGCGTATTGCGGGTGCCGTTCCGCACCGCGCACCATGTGACCGGACGCCTGGTGGCGCGGGCGGAGGCGCGGGGGGTTGATTTGGCGGCGCTGACGCTCACGGAAATGCAGGCGGAGGAGCCGGGGATCACGTCGGCCATCTTCGATGTGCTGACGGTGGATGCGTCCGTGGCGTCTCGGGTAAGCTATGGCGGGACGGCACCGGCGAACGTCCGGGTGCAAGCGGCCCGGTGGCAGGACGCGTTGGTTGGATAAAATGGAGTTCCCGTCATTGCGAGGCCGCTTGGCCGAAGCAATCCAGGGGC
>JAYVOF010000089.1:0-14388 GCA_043758105.1 Rhodospirillales bacterium
GCGAACCCTGCTGACCATCGAACTCGTGAAAACCCTCCCACGATGTCCGTGCTGCCACCAAACGCGAATTTCAGCACGATTGTGACGCAGTAGTGGAAGAGCATTCCACCAACAACGACGAAGACCGGTCAATACTTAAGGCCGCTGGTATAAGACGGCAATGACGAACCTCTTCACCCGTGGGGTGAAGAGGCAGGATCACAGCATGCGCTGCAGGATAATCTTCTGCACGTCGCTGGTGCCTTCGTAGATCTGGCAGACGCGCACGTCCCGATAGATCCGTTCGACCGGGTAATCGGCCAGATAGCCGTAGCCGCCAAGGGTCTGGATGGCTGCCGAGCAAATGCTCTCCGCGGCCTCAGACGCAAACAGCTTGGCCATCGCCGCGGCCTCGAGCGCGGGCTCTCCGGCGTCTTTTAACCGGGCGGCGCGCAACGTCAGTTCGCGGGCCGCGGCGAGCTTGGTCTTGGCCTCTACCAGGCGGAACCCAACCGCCTGATGCTCGATGATCGGGCGGCCGAACTGCTTACGCTCTTTCGCATAGCCGATCGCATACTCCAGCGCGGCGCGCGCCATGCCGACGCTCTGTGCCGCGATGCCGATACGCCCGCTTTCCAGCGTGCTGAGCGCGATTTTAAGGCCTTCCCCCTCAGCACCGATCCGCTGGTCATCCGTGACATGCATGTCATCGAAACTGAGCGCGCAACTATCGGACGCCTTCTGACCGAGCTTATGTTCGACGCGGGCGATCGAAAATCCGGGTGTGTCGTTGGCCACGGCGAACGCGGAGATGCCTTTTTTACCAGCCGCCGGATCCGTGACGGCGAAGAGGATGGTCGTCTTGCCAACAGCCGCGTTGGAGATGAATTGCTTGCTGCCATTCACCACGTAACCGCTGTTGCTGCGCACCGCACGGGTTCGGATACTGGACGCGTCCGACCCGGCACCGCTTTCCGTCAACGCGAAACTCCCGACGACCTGCCCACTCGCCATCGGGCGGAGCCAGTGTTCTTTCTGCGCGGGCGTCCCGAACCGCTCAAGAATCTCACAGGTCGGCGCATTATGGACGCTGACGAGGGTGGAGACGGACCCATCGCCGGCCGCAATCTCCTCGATGACCCGGGCATAGGTCTCGTAATCGATCTCGCTTCCGCCCCATTCGGAAGAGTTCGTCGCGCCGAGAAAGCCCATTTCGCCCAGCTCGGCGATGATCTCGGGCTCGATCCGGCCCGCCTGTTCTCGGGCCGCGGCCGTCGGTGCCAAACGCTCCTGCGCGAAGCGCCGGGCGGTTTCGACAATCAGGGCATTAGGGTCGGTACTCTCGAGCATGGGTTCATTCCTCCACCTTTAACATAAGACGATCGGGCCGCTCCGGACAGGCCCATTTATACGATCGATGCGACAACCGGAGTGTTAGAGAATGCCATGATCAAATCACCGTGAGTTAACCACGATAGTGCTGATTCAAACAAATTAAGGCTTGTGACGGATACGTAAGCGGGAAAAAGTGATCGGTAATACAACCCAGGATTGAGGTCAAAATGACCATGATAGTTACAGGTTGTCGTGCCTGGAAGGTGACTCTGTGTTTGCTCAGCGTTGCCCTGCCCGCAGCCGGATCCCCCCTCCGTAAAACTTACCCGGCTCCCGCCTTATCCCGCTCAGAGGGACAGCTTTGGACCATAGAGCCCATTGTCATACCCGCACAAATCGACGCTGCCACGGTCACAATGAACCTCGTGGACAGGCTTGCGGCGCCTTGCCCGCCCTTGCCTCATGGGTCGTGCGAGCCGGATACGTGGCTTTTGGCCGTGACTCAAACCGCTCCCCCGCATCTGTCGAGGGCGGCGGTCGACCGGATTGGCCCGGGACGCGCCACCGATGTGGAGGTGCGCCTGATGAACCGGGTGATGTTCAGGTCCACGCCCGCAAACGCCCACGTGACGGCGAAGCTAGGCCCGGACCAACTCATGCTCGAGTTCGAGCGCGCCCGGGCCTTGATCGACTTGCCGGTGGTGGATGAAAGAACCCCGCCCTGGGCCACGCTTACCTGTGCGCTGGCCGCCGGGTCGCTGGTATTTGCCGGCCGGCGATCCGACCGGGGCATGGTTTTGGCCCCCGTGCAGCACTGGCAGCGTCCGCCCCCCGTCTGCTGCTGGAAGGACACCGCCCTGGCGGCGGAGCCCGGCATGCGGCTGTGTGGGGATCAAACGTCCGGGCATCTCTGGCCTGGCAATTGGCGCTGCGGAGGGACCTGCCCGCCGCCGCCGAATGAGAATGCCGGCTTTCGCCTCGATGGATAGGCTATTCCGCCGCCATCGGCACCGCGGCGACGCTGTCCAGCCGGTCCAACGCCGCACGTCGCTGCATTTCCGCGGCGGCCCCGCTGCCGGCCCGGACCGGACCATAGCCGCGCAGCGTCCACGGCATTTCCGCCAAGGACACCGCCGCGTCCAGCGTATCGGGACGCACCACCAGCAGCGCATGGCGGATGTCACGCTCGTATTGGGCCGCCTGTTCCCGCTGCTCCCGCCGCTCCGCCTGATGGCCGAATACATCCAGCCTCGTGCCGCGTAGCACCTTGCCGTGCCGCAACGCCCGAAACAGCGGCAAGGCGATCCAGCCCGGAACGGCGATCTTGCGCGGCCGTCCGGTCGCCTTGTCCCGCCGGGCTATGACCGGCGGCGACAGGTGGAACACCGGGTTTGCGCCATACGCGGCGTCGGTATGCAGACGGGCGACCTCGTATTCATCCTTGATCGCCAGCGCGCGGAACCAGCCCTCCGCCACTGCCCGGGTCAGGCCATCCGCGCCGTGCGCGGCCACATCGGTCACCAGGGCTCGATATCGTTGGGCCAGGCCCCAGCCTTGATACCGCACCAGCTCCGCGGCCCGGTCCTCGATCAGCGCGTCCAGCGCGACCGGTCCCGGCGCGGCATCCCCCATAATCTCGGCGGCCAGCGCCGGCCGGTCCGCCAAAACCCGGCCCCACTGAAACGCCCGGCGGTTCATCGCCACGGCCGTCCCGTTCAGCTCGATCGCGCGCAGCAGGGCCGCCTCGCTCACCGGCACCTCACCCTGTTGCCAGGCCATGCCCAGCAGTAGCGTGTTCATCGCCTGCGCGGTGCCGAAAAGCCGCTCCGCCAATGCTGCGCCGCGGAGGTAACGGGACCGTGCCGCATCGGTCCGCCGCTCGATCACCCGGCGATGCAGCCCGGCGTCGATCCGCAGGTCGCGGTCCTTCAGGAACCCGGCCCCCGCCTGCAGGTCGAGGTTGCCGATCACCGCCGCGTCCGGCGCGCATCGGCCCAGAACGTCATGACCGGCCGAGACCGCCAGATCGGCGCCGAGCAGCAAATTGGCTTGGCCCAGCGGGATCCGCACGACATCGAGCGGCGTGTCCGACACCTGCACATGCGACACGACGGCGCCGTTCTTTTGCGCAAGCCCGGTGAAATCGAGCGTGCTGACCTGATGCCCTTCCAGCTGCGCGGCCATCGCCACGACCGCGCCACAGGTTACGATCCCGCCGCCACCGATGCCGGCGAACAGGCCCCGCCACGGCAGCGCCGGCATAATGGGTGCGGCCAGGCCTGCGGAAAACTCCGCCTCACGCGCCAGCCACGGTGCGGCCGGGTCCTCGGTCACAGGCGCGTCCGTGCTCGTGGTGACAAAGCTTGGGCAGAATCCTTTGAGGCACGACAGATCGGTGTTGCAGCTGGTGGGCGAAATACGGCGCTTGCGGCCATACGCGGTGTCGATCGGCTCGATGGCGATGCAGTTGCTTTGCGCGGTGCAATCGCCGCAATTCTCGCAAATGCGCGGGTTGATGCTGACACGCATCTCGGCCACCGCCATGGTGCCCCGCTTCCGCCGCCGCCGCTTTTCGGTGGCACAGACCTGGTCATAGATGATGGCCGAAACGCCGGTGAACTCCCGCATCTGGCGCTGAATCGCGTCGAGCTCGGTTCGCGGCGCCCGCAGCGTCCCCGGCGGCAGCCGCTCTGGCGACGGCAGGCGCGCCGGGTCATCGGCGACGACCGCAATCAGGCCCACCCCCTCGGCCGCCAACTGCGCCGCGATGCCGAGGACGGTAAGGCCCCCCTCGGCCGGCTGCCCGCCGGTCATGGCAACCGCATCATTATAAAGGATTTTATAGGTCATCCGCGCCCGTGCCGCGACCGCCTGCCGGATCGCCAGCAGGCCGGAATGGGTGTAGGTGCCGTCCCCCATATTGGCGAACATATGCGGCAGGGTCGTGAACGGCGCGAGGCCTACCCAAGGTGCGCCCTCACCGCCCATCTGACTGAATGTCTTCGTGCCCTCGCTGGTCGCCAGCGCCATGGTGTGACAGCCGATCCCCGCCATCGCGTGACTGCCGTCCGGCAGGACCGTGCTGCTGTTATGCGGGCAGCCGGCGCAGAACATCGGGCCGCGGCCGATCAGCCCGGGCGTGGGAACCATCGGGGCCGTGTGCCGCCACTCCGGCGCATCCAGCCCGGCGGTGCGCAGAAAACCGGTCAGCGCCGGGCCCACCAGTTCGGGGGACAGCTCGAGCGTCGCGGGCAACAGCGACTTCCCGGTGATCGTCGGGCGCAGGGGCTCGGCATACAGCAGGTCGCGCAGCTGCATTTCGACCAGGGAGCGCTTTTCCTCCACCACCAGGATGGCCCGCTTACCGGCGGCGAATTCCCGCAGGCCCATCGGCTCGAGCGGCCAAGCCAGCGCCACCTTGAATACCGCGATGTCGGGATGGTCCGCCAGCCCCATGGCCCGGAGCGCGTGCATGGTGTCGTGATGCGCCTTACCGACCGTCACAATCCCGATCGGTGCAGCCGCACCCCCGTGCATCAGCCGGTCGAGCCGGTTGGCGCGAACCCAGGCGAGTGCAGCCGGCAGCCGCTCCTCCAGCATACGCCGCTCCAGCTGAACCCGCTCGGCCGGCCAGGGCAGGTCAGGGTCGAGGTTAAGGCCGTGCGGCGGGAGCACCAAATCCGGCGTCACGAACGCGCGGTGCCGGGGCACGGTCACGATCCCATGTTGTTCCGCGGTTTCGGCAATGGTTTTCAACGCCACCCACAGCCCGGCGTATCGCGACAGCGCCAGTCCCGCGAGGCCGAGGTCCAAGATGTCTTGCGCGTCCGCCGGCACCAGCACCGGGATATGCACGGACTGAAAAATCCCGTCCGTCGCGTGCGGAAACACGCTGGAATGCGCCGCATGGTCATCGCCCGACACCGCCAGCACGCCGCCATAGCGGGAGGTGCCGATCATATTGGCGCACCGGAACGCATCGCCGCTGCGGTCCACGCCCGGTCCCTTGCCATACCACATGCCGAACACGCCATCGACCCGCTTACCAGGGAAGGTGTCGACCTGCTGCGTGCCCCACAACATCGTGGCCGCCAGGTCCTCGTTCAGCCCCGGCTGGAACTTGATATCGGCCGCGGTCAGCATCGCCTCCCGCCGCCACAGCTCCAGATCCACCCCGCCCAAGGGTGAGCCGCGATAGCCGGACACCAGCCCGGCGGTGCGGAGCCCGGCCTCCCGGTCCAGCCGCGCCTGTTCCAGCAACACCCGCACCAGCGCCTGCACGCCGCTCAGCAACACGGGCCGGTCGAACTCCGTGTAGCGGCTTTCGAGGGTGGTGGACGATGCGACGCCGATGTCCATGGGCAACCTCCTGATGATGAACACTAGCGCCGATCGGACTAGCATGTGCTGCCGAAGGTGGCCCACCGATCGTTCATTTATGGTAAGATCTGCTAATGCTGCACTGCATCATGGAAGATTAGCCCAAATGCGCCTCGATCGCATCGATCTCAGCATCCTCGATCACCTCCAGCGAGACGGACGGGCCACCAGTGCGGAACTCGGCGACGCGGTCGGCCTGTCGGCCAGCCCGGCGCACCGGCGGCAGAAATTGCTGGAGGAGGGCGGCATCATCCGGCGCTACGTGGCGCTGCTGGATCAGGACCGCGTCGGCCTGCCGGTCAGCGTTTTCGTCTCCGTCCGGCTGGAAGCGCAGACGGACGATCATTTGGCGGCGTTCGAACAGGCCGTGGCGGATTTGCCCGAGGTGATGGAGTGCTACGTGATGTCCGGCGCTAGCGACTATCTCCTGCGCGTCGTCGCCCCCGACCTCGGCGCGTATGAAGAATTCTTGCGCACCCGCCTCACGCGCATCCCCGGCGTGCGCGGGGTCGAAAGCGCGTTTGCGTTAAAGCGCGTCGTGTATCGCACCAACCTGCCGCTCAGACGGAAGAAGTGATGTTGGCCGCGTTCCTGCTCGCTTACCCGGCGCTGTTCAGCATCGTGAACCCCGTCACCGGCGCGTTCATCTTCCGGGAGGCGACGTCCGGGCGGACTCGCGCGCAAAGCGCCACCCTGGCCCGGCGCGTGGCGGTCTATTCGCTATTGGTGATGCTGGTGGCCCTCTGGGCCGGCTCGTACGTGCTGGCGTTCTTCGGTATCAGCCTGGCTGCGCTGCGCATCGCCGGTGGCATCGTGTTGTCGCTGTTTGCGTGGGAGCTGCTGGGCGCGCCGGAGCGGCGGCAGGACCGCAAGAAGGAACAAGCGTCCGAGTCCGGGGGCGACGACCCGGCGTTCTTCCCGCTCACGCTGCCCTTCACGACCGGGCCCGGCACCATCGCGGTCGCGGTCGCACTCGGCGCCGGGCACCCAGGGTGGGGGCAGGGGCTCGGCGGGTTCTTCGCCGGATGCAGCCTGGCGGCGGCGGCGATGGCGGTGACGATCGGGCTGCTTTATACCTACGCCGACCGATTATCGGCCTGGCTCGGCCGGACCGGAACCAGCACCGTCAGCCGGCTTTCCGCGTTTCTGCTATTTTGCATTGGGGTGCAGATGCTGGTCACCGGCTTTGTGGACGTGCTGCGGCCCGTGTTTCTCCCACCAGGAACCTAGGCCCTTAGGCAGCGTTGCCCTGATCCTATGAACGACATCCTCACTCCGGCGGAGACGGCGATGATGCGGCTGAGCACCGCCTTGTCGCAGGACGGCTATCGGTTCGTGACGCCCACGCCCGCGACGCACGCCATCGTCAATGCGCGGCCTGGTCATGAATGGGCCCGATCGGTCACCGACGTGTTCGGGTGGAGCCGTCCGTTCCGGGATAACGTGCTGCCGCCTCCGCTCACGGCACTCATGCACGATGCGGGCGTGATCGAGCCGGACGGAGAGGGCTGGCGCAGCACGATCCGTCTCTCGACCCTTCAAAATCGGCTGTTCGTGCATTCCGCCTTTCCCACCAGTGCTGGAGACTCGGTGTTCTTCGGGCCCGATACTTATCGGTTCGCCCAGGCGATCCAAGCGCTGCCGCCGCGGTTGGTCCGGCGGGCGGTGGATATCGGCTGCGGCGCCGGGCCGGGTGCCGTCCTACTTTCTGGCGCGGAGGAAGTGTTCGCCGTCGATATCAATGACGCCGCGCTATCCTTCACCCGCGTGAATGCCGCCGCCGCGGGGGTCCGGGTGCAGGCCGTGAACAGTGACCTCCTGGTCAAATTGCCGGGCGCGTTCGACCTGATCGTCTCCAACCCGCCCTACCTCGTGGACCCGGCGTCACGCGCGTACCGGCACGGCGGCGGACCGTTGGGGGCCGGGCTGTCGCTGAAAATTCTCGATACCACCTGCAACCGGCTCGCACCCGGGGGCACGCTGCTCCTCTATACCGGTGCCGCCATCGTGAACGGGGCCGATCCCTTCCGGATGGCCGCCGAAGCGCGACTTGCGGAGACCATGCTGACCTGGAGCTACCGCGAAATCGACCCGGACGTGTTCGGGGAGGAGTTGGCCGACGGCGCGTATGCCGAAACCGACCGGATTGCCGCGGTCGTACTTACCGTGACCAAGGGAGAGAACGATGCCTGATGGTATTCTGCATTATCAAGATGATACGGCCCTACACCAACGGCTCGGTGCGTTCAACGCGGTGCGATTCGCCCCGGCGCTGCCGACCCCGGACTGGGAGGCCGCGCTGTCGGAGTGCGCGCTGCCGATCCTGGAGGGGCGCTGGCTAGAAACGTGCCGGGCGCGCGTGGGCGAACGTGCGGCGGCGGCACCGCGGGATGCGGCCGGGTTCGTCGCGTGGTTCGAAGAGCTCGACCGCACCGGACCCGGCCAGGGTGACCCCCTGTTCCCGTGGCTCGCCGAACACGCCAGCATGGAGCAGATGCGCTGGTTCCTCACGCAGGAAGTTGCAGGGGAGGCCGGATTCGAGGATTTGTGCGCGATCACCCAGGTCCGCCTGCCGCAGCGGGCCAAGCTGGAACTGGCGCGCAATTATTGGGACGAAATGGGCCGCGGCAATCCGAAGGGCATGCATGGTCCGATGTTAGAGCTATTGTCGCATCGGCTGGGCCTTACGCCGGACATGCGGACCACCGTGTGGGAGAGCCTGGCGCTGGCCAACACTATGGCGGGGTTGGCGGCAAACCGGCGCTATGCCTATCATTCGGTCGGGGCGCTGGGCGTGATCGAACAGACGGCACCGGGCCGGGCCGGTCTGGTGGCGCAGGGCTTGAAGCGGCTGGGTGTCGCCAACGAGGACCGGCACTATTTCGACCTGCACTCTGTTTTGGACGTGAAGCATTCGCTGGCCTGGAATGCGGAGGCGATTTGGCCGCTGGTGGAGGATCGTCCGGAGGTCGCACCGGCGATTGCGGAGGGTGCGCTGATGCGGCTCGAATGCGGCGCGGCGTGTTTCCGGCGGTATCGCGTGGAGCTTGGTTTGGGCTAGACGCGGCCGTTGGGGTGATGGGTCGTATGGGAGGGTGCGCTTTGGCAACCCACCATCAGTGGTTCAAACCCGTGATTGTTTGAGCGCGAACAGCATCACCCCGGCCCCGAATAGACCGCCGAGCAGGGTGACGATCCCCAGCATAAGCCTCACCCGGTAGGCGACGCTCGCCGCCTCCCGGGTTTCCTCCGACCGCACGACCGCCCTGGCGGCCAGCACCCGGTCCACAATATCGCCCGGTACCAGCACAATGCCGGCCAAACTGCCCAACGGGTCCCGCAGCGCTTCGAGCCGGGCGGCCCCGTCTGGTCCACGTCCCTCCGCCAGCGCCTGGTCCAGCACGGCGTTCCGCGCCACGCCGCGCTCCAACGGGATCAGCGGCCCATAGCTCGCGAACAGGCCGGTGAGGCCGACTACGGCAAAGCACATCAACAGAAAGGCGACCCAGGATAGGTTTTGGCGCATGCGTGTTCTCCAGGATTCGTGTATGATGGATCTGTGGTCGAAAGTCGCTACCTACATGCGTCTTTTGGGCTGTCAGCGGGGCCAGGGTGCCTTGACACTCTCGCACCTCGTGGGTAACTCCGCGCTCCCGCTTTTTTATCAGCTAAACTAGGGCGCAGGTCGCCCCGAAGGTCGTGACATGAAGATCCGCAACAGCCTCAAATCGGCCAAGATCCGCGACAAGAATTGTCGTGTGGTGCGCCGCCGCGGGCGCGTTTACGTCATTAACAAGAAGAACCCGCGGATGAAGGCTCGCCAGGGCTGAAAACCCCCGCAGACGACGGAAAACCTTGCCGTCTCCCGAATGCGGTTCCATCTTGGGTGGAACGGAATAACGGGAGGCTTCGATGATCGCTCAGCCAGCGCCTAAGCCAGACGTAATGGCCCGCCGTGATGAGATCGTGGCGGGGCTATCGAAACTCGTCGCACCGAGCGGCCTGATTTCCGAGGCGCTGCGGCTGAAGCCGTATGAGACGGATGGACTGCCAGCATACCGGCAGACGCCGTTGGCCGTGGTGCTGCCGGAAACGACCGAGGAGGTCGCGGCGGTGATGCGGTTCTGCTCCAAGAACGGCATTCGCGTCATTCCCAGGGGGGCCGGCACCAGCCTATCCGGCGGCGCGCTGCCAATGGAGGATAGCGTGGTCGTGGGCCTGATGCGGATGAACCGCATTCTGGACATCGATTATGGTGACCGTTGCGCGACGGTGCAGGCGGGCGTCACCAATATCGGCATCACCAACGCCGTGTCGGCCGACGGCTTCTTCTATGCGCCGGACCCAAGCAGCCAGTTGGCATGCATGATCGGTGGTAATATCGGCATGAATTCGGGCGGGGCGCACTGCCTGAAATACGGCGTGACCGCCAATAACCTCATGGGCCTGCGGATCGTGACCATCGAGGGTGAAATCATCGACTTGGGCGGCGCGCATCTGGACGCCGCCGGGTATGATTGGCTGGGCATCATTACCGGCAGCGAGGGGATGCTCGCGATGGTGACGGAGGTGACGGTCCGCATCCTGCGGGCGCCGGAGGGGGCGCGGGCCATGCTGGTGGCGTTCGACGCGAACGAGACGGCAGGTGCCGCGGTGGACGCCATCATCGGCTCCGGCATCATTCCCGTGGCACTCGAATACATGGATCGCCCGGCCATTCACGCCTGCGAGGCGTTCGCGCATGCCGGGTATCCGCTGGATGCGGAGGCGCTGCTGATCATCGAGGTGGAGGGCAGCGTTGCCGAACAGGACCGGCTGCTGGCGAGCATTGCCGGGCTGTGCGAGCGGTTCAAGCCCATCAGCCTCCGCGTCAGCCAGAGTGCGGAGGAGAGCATCGCCATTTGGAAGGGCCGTAAGGGCGCGTTCGGCGCGGTGGGGCGGATCAGCCCGGATTATCTCTGCATGGACGGCACGATCCCGACCGGCCAACTGCCGTTCGTGCTGCGCCGGATTAATGAAATGAGCGTGCAGTTCGGTCTGGGCGTGGCCAATATTTTCCATGCCGGTGACGGCAATCTGCATCCGCTGATCATGTTCGACGCCAATCTGCCCGGCGATTTCGAGCGGGCGGAGAAGTTCGGTGCCGATATTCTACGCCTGTGTGTGGAGGTCGGCGGCTGCTTGACCGGCGAGCATGGCGTGGGAGTGGAAAAGCGGGATTTGATGCCGGTGCAGTTCACGCCGATCGAACTGGACCAGCAGCGGGCCATCAAATCCGCCTTCGACCCGGCCTGGCTGCTCAACCCCGGCAAAGTGTTCCCGCTTGCTGCTTGAGCCACATGACGAAGCCGGCGTGATCGACGCCGTACGAGACGCGGCGGTGGAGGGCGCGCCGTTGCTGATCGAGGGGCGCGGCACCAAGCGCGGCATGCTCCGCCCCGTGCAGGCGGCGCGGACGCTGTCGGTGCGGAACCTTACCGGCATCACGCTCTATGCGCCGCAGGAGCTGATCATTTCCGCCCGCGCCGGCACGACGGTTCCGGACCTGGAAGCGACGCTCGCGACCAAGGGCCAGTGGCTGCTCTCCGAACCGCCGGATTTATCGAGCCTGTTGGGGGAGGGCGTTGCGACCATCGGCGGGATTGTCGCGACGAATTTGTCCGGTCCGCGCCGGGTGGCGTGGGGGGCGACACGGGACCACGTCATGGGCTTGCGTTTTGTGAACGGCGCCGGCGAGCTGATCCGCGCCGGGGGGCGGGTGCTGAAGAACGTCACTGGGCTCGATATGTGCAAGTTGCTGTCCGGCAGCCATGGGACGCTGGGGGTGATCACAGAGGTGACGCTCAAGGTGCTTCCGGCCGCCGAGTTGACGGGCTCGCTGGTTTTCGCTGGCCTCGATGCCGTGCGGGGCGTGGCGGCATTGTCCGCGGCATTGGGCTCGCCCTATGGCGTGAGCGGCGCGGCGTGGTTGCCGGCGGATGCGGCGGAGCGGGTGCTGCCGGGGCAGGGGGCCGTGGCGTTGATCCGGATCGAGGATTTTGCGCCGAGTGTGGAATACCGCCTGGGGCGCTTGCAGACCGATCTCGCGGCGTTCGGCACCGGGCAAATCTTGGACGATACGACCAGCTGGGCCGCGTGGCGCGCCATCCGGGACGCCGTGCCGCTGCGGGCCGAACCCGGCGATGCCGTGTGGCGGCTGTCCGTCCGCCCGTCCGCCGGACCTGCCGCAGTGGCCGCGGTGGAGGCGGCGGGTGCCCGCTGTTTCCTCGATTGGGGCGGGGGATTGGTGTGGGTCGCGGGGACGCCGGATCTGCACGACGCCATTTGCGCGGCCGCCGGGCGTGGCACCTGGACGGTGTTGCGGGCACCCGAGCCGATGCGCGCCGCCTCCAACGTGATCCCGCCCGAGCAACCGGCGCTGGCGGCCATCACCCGCCGGGTCAAGGCCGCGATGGACCCGCGCGGTATACTCAACCCCGGACGCCTTTACGCAGGGCTATAATGCAGACCCATTTCAGCGACACTCAACTATTGGATCCGGCGACCGCCAGTTCCAACCAAGTCCTACGCACCTGCGTCCATTGCGGCATGTGTACTGCGACGTGCCCGACCTTCGTGCTGCTGGGCGATGAACTTGATAGCCCGCGTGGGCGCATCTATTTGATTAAAGACATGCTCGAAAGCGGCCGCCCCGCGACGGAGGAGGTGGTCCGCCACGTGGACCGCTGCCTATCGTGCCTTAGCTGTATGAGCACCTGCCCGTCTGGCGTGAACTACATGCACCTGGTCGATCATGCCCGGCAGTATATCGAGGAAACGTACGACCGCCCCTGGCACGAAAAGCTGATGCGCCGCGTGCTGGCCTTGGTGCTGCCAAGGCCCGGCCTGTTCCGCCTCGCGGTCACCGGTGCGCGGTTCGCCCGGCCATTCCGGAATTGGGTCCCCGGCCGCGGCCTGCCGATGGCGCGGGTCCGTGCCATGCTGGACTTAGCCCCGGGGTCCCTGCCGCCCGCCGGCACCATGCAGAACCCGCAAGTGCATCCGGCCATGGGTGAACGCCGCGGCCGGGTTGCCCTGCTGACCGGCTGCGCGCAGAAGGTGCTGTCCCCCAGTATCAACGAGGCCACCATCCGCCTGCTGACGCGCATGGGGATCGAGGTCGTGATCGCCCCCGAAGTCGGCTGTTGCGGTGCCCTCACGCATCATATGGGTCAGCACGACCCGGCGACCGCCAGCGCCCAGGCCGCCATCACCGGTTGGACGCGGGAGCTGGAGGGGGACGGCCTGGACGCGATCCTCATCAACACCAGCGGCTGCGGCACGACGGTCAAGGATTACGGCTTCATGTTCCGCTCCGACCCCGCGTGGAAAGCCCGCGCCGAGGCAGTCTCCGCGTTGGCCCGCGACATCACCGAATACCTGGCCACCCTGGACTACGCGCCCGCCCGGCCCGACCCCAATTTGCGCGTCGCCTACCACGCCGCCTGCAGCCTGCAGCATGGCCAGCAGGTGCAGACGCCGCCCAAGGCATTGCTGCGCCGCGCCGGGTTCACGGTGCTGGAACCCGCCGAGGGCCATCTGTGCTGCGGCAGCGCCGGCACCTACAATCTGATGCAACCCGAAATCGCCGGACGCCTGCGCACCAGAAAGCTGGAAAACATCGCCCGCACCAAGCCCGATTTGATTGCCGCCGGTAATATCGGCTGCCTGACCCAACTCGCGGGCGGCACCCCGGTGGTGCACACGGTGGAGCTGCTGGACTGGATGCATGGCGGCCCCCGCCCGGCGGCGCTGGGCTAGATGCGGACGCTGCTGGCCCTGCTTCTGCTCACCGGCACCGCCTGGGCCGAAACGCCGCGCGAGCATACTGACACCCTGCTGAGCCAACTCCGCACCGCGTCGACCGAGGAAGACGCGGGCGAGATCGAGGCCCAGCTGCGCGCCGCCTGGACCGACGCCGCCAGCCCGGCACTCCGCCTGCTGCTGGTGCGCGGCACGCGGGAGCTGACGGAGGGTAACGTCTCCGCCGCGTTCGACAGTTTCGACGCCGTGCTGGACCTAGATCCCGAGCTGCTGGAAGGCTGGCGGGGCCGGGCTCAGGCCCGCCTCCGGTTGGGCGACAGCGCGGGCGCGACCCATGACATTTTGGAGGTGCTCCGCCGCGAGCCCCGCCATTTCGCCGCCCTCGAGGACCTCTCCCGCATCGCCGAAGCGCGTGGCGATTGGAAGAGCGCTCTGGCGGCCTGGCAAAAAGTGCTGGACGCCGACCCCCACACCGAGGGTGCCCGCGACCGCCTACGCGAACTGCGACGCCGGGCACTGGGGGAGAGCACGTGAGGTTCGTGGCCGGACTGCTAATGCTGATTTGGACCGGTGCCCACGCCGCCGAAATCGGCCCGTTGGGTCCGCCAGGCCAGGACGCCAGCCGCTTCCCAACCCCAACCCGCCCGGTGGCCCCTGTGGTCTCCGACCGCTGGCGCGCCGAAGATGAACGGGAGCGCGTGGGTGAGGCCGCCCGGGTAATTGCCTGGCTCGGCATCAAGCCCGGCATGACGGTCGCCGATCTGGGTGCCGGCTCCGGCTATTACACAATACGCCTCGCGGCCCAGGTGGGCCCCACCGGCCGGGTGCTGGCGCAGGACGTGATGCCCGATTACCTCACCCGACTCCAGAACCGTGTGACCCGCGCCGGCC
>JAYVOF010000090.1:0-33360 GCA_043758105.1 Rhodospirillales bacterium
CCGCGAGCGGCCAGCGGTGCCACCCGTTCGTGCACGTAGGCAGCGTCGATTACCACGCCGTCGCCGGGTCGGTCGGCGGCGGTGAAGCTGATCTCCTCCAGCAGTTTCTCCAACACCGTCGACAGGCGGCGGGCGCCGATATTCTCCACCCGTTCGTTGATATCGGCTGCTAAATCAGCCAACGCGTCGATGGCGTCGGTGGTGAAACTGAGCCGCACCTGCTCCGTGCCGAGTAATGCTTCGTATTGTTTGATCAGGCTATGCTCGGGCTCGGTCAGGATGCGGCGGAGGTCGTCACGCGAAAGCGGTGCCAGCTCGACACGGATCGGCAGGCGACCTTGCAGCTCCGGCAGCAGATCGGATGGCTTGGCGAGGTGGAATGCGCCGGACGCGATGAACAGCACGTGATCAGTTTTGACCGGGCCATATTTGGTGCTGACGGTCGTACCCTCGATCAGCGGCAGCAGATCGCGCTGCACCCCCTCCCGGCTGACGTCGCCACCGCGAAAGCCGTTCTCGCTGCGGGCGCAGACCTTATCGATCTCGTCCAGGAAAACGATGCCGTTCTGCTCGGCGTGTGTGACAGCGTCTTTTGTCAGGCGGTCTTGGTCCACGAGCTTATCGCCTTCGTCCCGCAGCAGGGCGACACGGGCGGCGGGTATGGCCATCTTACGCCGGGTCTGACGGGCGCCGAACATGCCGCGCATCATCTCGTTGATGTTCTGCATGCCCCCCTGCGGCATGCCGGGGATTTCCATGGCGGCGGGAGCCTGCTCGGCGACCTCGATTTCGATCTCACGGTCCTCCAGCTCGCCATCGCGCAGCATGCGGCGGAACTTACCGCGCGTGTCGGCGCTGGCGCCCTCACCCACGAGCGCTGTAACCAGCCGGTCTTCGGCCGCCAGCTCCGCCTTCGCCTGCACGTCCTTGCGGCTCGCATCCCGCAGCATGCCGATGCTAGCCTCCACCAGATCGCGCATGATGCTGTCCACGTCGCGGCCGACGTAGCCGACCTCGGTGAATTTGGTGGCTTCCACCTTGATGAACGGTGCCTGCGCCAGCTTCGCCAACCGGCGGGCGATCTCGGTCTTGCCGCAGCCGGTCGGGCCGATCATCAGGATGTTCTTCGGCACCACCTCATCCCGCATCGCCTCCGGCAAATGCTGCCGGCGCCAGCGGTTGCGCAACGCGATGGCCACCGCGCGCTTGGCGTCGGCCTGCCCCACGATAAACCGGTCGAGCTCACCCACGATTTCACGCGGCGAATAGGTCGGAACGTCCATCAGAGAGTTTCCACAATCACGCAGTAGTTGGTGTACACGCAGATATCGGCGGCGATCTTCATGGCCCGGCGCGCCACCTCCTCCGCCTCGATCCCATCGACCGTCAACAGCGCCCGTGCCGCGGATAGCGCGTAATTCCCACCCGAGCCGATCGCGATCACGCCGTCCTCCGGCTCCAGCACGTCCCCATTGCCGGTGAGGGTATAGCTGTGCGCCTCGTCCGCGACCGCCATCATCGCCTCCAACCGGCGTAGATACCGGTCGGTACGCCAATCTTTCGCCAGTTCTACGCACGCGCGCTCCAGCTGATTGGGAAACCGCTCGAGCTTCGCCTCCAGCCGTTCAAGTAACGTGAACGCATCGGCGGTCGCCCCGGCAAAGCCGGCTAGAACGGAGTTACCCGCACCGATGCGCCGGACCTTGCGCGCGTTGCCCTTGATCACGGTCTGGCCAAGTGTGACCTGGCCGTCCCCGGCCATCGCCACCCGCCCGTTCCTGCGCACGCACAAGATCGTCGTCCCGTGCCAGCCGACGGGGTCGTAGGGGGTCTGTGTCTGCATGATGATCCTTATTTGGGACACGGCGCTCGCCTGCACAAGATATAGGCAAGGGCCGCCAGTTCCCCCCGGCCAGATGATGGGGTAGGTGTCCGCTATGACCCGCACGGCAACGCTCACCCGCACGACCACAGAGACTCACATTGGCCTGACACTCAACCTCGACGGGACAGGTCAGGCCAAGATTGCAACCGGTATTGGCTTTCTTGACCACATGCTGACCGCCTTTGCCCGGCATAGCCTGTTCGACTTGACCGTCGAGGCCACCGGCGACCTGCATATCGATTTCCACCACACCACCGAGGATATCGGCATCGTGCTCGGCCAGGCGCTGGTGCAGGCCGTGGGCGATAAGCGCGGCATCGTGCGCTATGGCCATGCGGTGGTGCCGATGGATGAGGCGCTGGTGGACGCGGCCCTGGATCTGTCCGGCCGCAGCTTCCTCGCCTGGGACCCGGTGTTCCTGCGGGACAAAGTTGGTGACATGGACACCGAGCTGTTTCAGGAATTCTTCCGCGCCTTCGCCATGAACGGCCTGTTGACCCTGCATGTCCGCCAGATCGCCGGGCACAACGCGCATCATGTGGCGGAGGCCTGTTTCAAGGCCGTGGCCCGGGCCTTGCGTCAGGCGGTCGAGGCCGATCCGCGCGCGGCCGGGGCCATTCCGAGCACCAAGGGGGCGCTATGAAGATTTACACGGCGCATGTGCGGCATGACAGCCTGCCGATCTTGGTGCCGGAGGGGTGGAGCTGGACGGCCGCCATCTTCGGCCCGTTCTGGCTGCTGGCCAAGCGCGCCTGGATCCCCGGCTTGCTGCTGCTGGCGGTGACCGTCGTGGCGGGGCGGGTGGCACCGGCGCTGACGGGTGTATTCGCGCTGGGGTTTGCCGTCCTTGCCGGTTTGTTAGGTCAAGATGCGTTGCGTTGGACCTTGGCCCGGCGCGGCTACGTCCTAGCCGCCGTGCTCGCGGCGCGGGACGCGGACGGCGCGCTGATCCGCCTGCTGACGGCCCGGCCCGAGATCGCCGAGCGGTTCGCCGGGCGGCTTGGATGAAAATAGCGGTCGTTGACTATGGCAGCGGCAACCTCGCCTCCGCCGCCCGCGCGCTACAGGTCGCGGCCGGGCGCGCCGGGATCGACGCCACGGTCACCATCACCGCCGACCCGGACGCGGTGCGCGCCGCGGACCGGGTGGTCTTGCCGGGTCAGGGTGCATTTCGTGATTGCGCCCAGGGTCTGGCCGCCCTCCCCGGCATGCGCGACGCGATCGAGGCCAGCGTCGATCACGGGCGCCCGTTCCTCGGCATCTGCGTCGGCATGCAATTGATGGCTGAGCGCGGGTTGGAACACGTGGCCACGGAGGGCTTCGGCTGGATCAAGGGTGAGATCGCACCCATGGACCCGCCCGGCCTCCGCCTGCCGCAAATGGGCTGGAACGAACTCACCTTCACCCCGGGCGTTCATCCCTTGCTGGAGGGGATCGTGCCCGGCGAACACACCTATTTTGTGCACAGCTACGCACTGCGCGGCAACAAGACGGACGTGCTGGCGACGACCGATTATGGTGGTGCCGTTCCGGCCATCGTCGCCCGCGGCAATCGCGCCGGCACCCAGTTCCACGTGGAAAAAAGCCAAGAGGTCGGTCTCCGCCTGCTCGAGAATTTCCTCCGCTGGACGCCGTAATGGATGCCATGACCCACACCCTGCTGGTCGAACGCGCGAGCGAGCTGGACGAGGACGATCTGGAGGCGCTGTGCGAGGCCGCGGACGCGGCCATCCTCGAGGGCGGCGGCTTCGGCTGGGTGAAATCGCCGGGCCGCCTCGCGCTCGAAAGCTATTTCCACGGTGTTCTGCTGGTGCCGGAGCGCGAGCTGTTCATCGGACGGCTGAACGGCACCATCGTCGGCAGCGCGCAGCTGGTCCGGCCGCCCCGCAATAACGAGGCCCAGGCGTTTGCCGCCACCATGATGCACTCCTTCATCGCCCCCTATGCCCGCGGCCACGGCCTCGCCCGCCTGATGACCGAACGGGTGGAGGAGGGTGCCCGGGCACTCGGCTATCAAGTGCTCAATCTGGACGTGCGGGAGACGCAGGAAGCGGCGATACATTTGTATGAAACGCTCGGCTATCAGCGCTGGGGCGAGCATCCGGCCTATGCGCGGATCGGCGGCCGCACGGTGCGCGGGCTGTATTTCACCAAGCTGCTGCAGCGGGATCCGAAAGCATGAGCCTCACCCTCTACCCGGCGATCGATTTGAAGGACGGACAGTGCGTCCGCCTCCGCCGGGGGGAAATGGCGGATGCGACGGTGTATTCGAGCAACCCGGGCGCCCAGGCGCAGGCGTGGCAGGACGCCGGGTGCCAATGGCTGCATGTGGTGGATTTGAACGGCGCGTTCGCCGGACGCTCCATGAACGGCCCGGCGGTCGATGCCATCCTCGCCGCCGCGACGGTCCCGGTGCAACTGGGCGGCGGCATCCGCACGATGGCCGCGATCGAGCATTGGGTGCAGGCGGGTGTCACGCGGGTGATTTTGGGCAGTGCCGCGGTGGAAAACCCCGGCCTGGTTCGCGACGCATGCCGGGCGTTCCCGGGTAAGATCGTGGTGGGGATCGACGCGAAGAACGGCATGGTGGCGACGCAGGGCTGGGCGGAGGAGGTCGATATGACCGCGCTCGAACTGGCGTTGCAGTTCGAAGACGCGGGCGTGGTCGCGATCATCTATACCGATATCGGCCGGGACGGCATGATGACCGGCCTCAACCTGGATCAGACGTTGGCGCTGGCCGGTGCCGTCCAGGTGCCCATCATCGCGAGCGGCGGCGTGGGCAAGCTCGAGGATTTGGCGGCGCTGAAGGAGCGGGTGCAGGGCCTGGCCGGCACCGTAGAGGGCGTCATCATCGGACGCGCCCTCTACGACGGCCGGATCGAACCCCGCGCCGCGCTTGCGTTATTGGCGGGATCGTAACCTATCCCACGGCGCAAGACGTGGGATGGTATTCAACCCATCACTTGTCCCATTAACGCCCAGCCGTCCGAATCGTGCCAACACCGCTATGGGCGATCATCCAATTCTGCACGGACTGCGCCTGCGCGTAAGCGACGGTTCCGGTCTCGAACCCGCGCGGCAGGGAGTTGGCGGTCTCCACCGCACCCTCGCTGCCATTCACCGGCAGCACCGTGTTATCGAGGCGTGTCAGCACGGTGCCAGGACGCCCGGCGGTGTCCGGAAACTGCGCAGACCCGACATCGGCCGGCACGGAGGCATTATACGCAGGCGCGGCATAAGTGGTGGACAGCGTCGCCCGGTTATTGTTGAACGGCTCGTTATTCGCCTCACCGGCATACGCGGGCGCCGCGCTCATCAGGCCCAAGCTCAGCAAGGCGGCGGCGGCAATAAATCTGTTCATCGTCAGTGCTCCAAAACACCGGCCGACATTGGCCGGTGGGTTGAGGCGGCGTGTTTTATCAAGGAAGCACGTCGTCTGAGGCCCCAAATGGGTAAATCCGCCCGGCGGCATAACCGGCTCGCTTTGAATTTGAATTATGCGGGTTATGCACTAAATGCGGCCTTATCATGGACCTGCTCTCCGCCTTCCGCGTCTTCGTCCGCGTGTCTGACGCCGGGTCATTCTCGATCGCAGCGCGCGAACTCGGCCTCACGCAGCCCTCCGTCTCGCGCCAGGTCAGCGCGCTGGAGGCCCATTTAGGTGTGTCGCTGCTGCACCGGACCACGCGCAGCCTGACGCTCACGGATGACGGCCGGGTGTTCCTGGGGCACGCGCGCACGACGCTGGAGGCGGCCGAGCGGGCCGAGAGCGCGGTGGGCAAACACGGCGCCGGTGTGCACGGCCTGGTGCGGATCAGCGCCGCGGTCACGTTCGGCCGCGTCGTCCTCGCCCCGCTCATGCGGCCGCTGCTGGAACGGTATCCGGGCCTGCAGGTCGACCTCCGCCTGGATGACACCCCGCAGGATTTGGCGCAGGACGCGATCGACCTCGCGATCCGGGTGGGGGAGCTGGGGGGTGCCACCTTGGTCGGCCGCCGCATCGGCTGGATTACACCCGCCGTGATCGGCTCGGCCAGCTACCTGGCCCAGCATCCCGAGCCGCTACAGCCCGAAGAGCTGGCCCAGCACGACTGCATTCTGCTGAACCGCTCTCCGCATCCCGGCGTATGGCATTTGGAAAACGGCGCCGAAACCCGGGACATCCCAGTCACCGGACGCTTCCGGACGGACAGTCTAGAGGCCGGCCGCGCGGCGCTGAATTCCGGCCTGGGCCTGGCGCTGGTCTCCCGCTGGCTGATGCGCCAGGAGCTATCCGACGGCTCGGCCCGCGCCATCCTCCCCGGCTGGCATTCCCCACGCGTGCCGCTGTATGCCTATCACCTCGGCCAGCGGAACATGGCGCCCCGCACCCGGACGGTGATCGATTTCCTGCTGGACGCGTTCAAGGCCGACCCGGCGCTGGCGGATGTGAGGAGCTAAGAATTCCGCTTAACCGTAAGAGCGTCCTAAGCGCTTTATGGCCGATCGTTTATAACTCCGCCCCGATCGGCGCCGGACTGCATCGGCTGAGGCTTACCGTCAGACCGGCATCTAACTTATTGTAATGGTTCACGTTACCACAGATGAGTAGTTTTTGCAGGGCATCTGTGGTAACAGTGCGGAAATGCAACAGATAACGCCATTATCGGCTGAGCAGCGCCGTGAGACGGTTAATACGCGGCAGCTCTGGGCCGCGTGGGACGCCGCATCCCGGCGCCGGGCTGGTTATTTGGGCAGCATGGTCTGGCGCAATCCGCCCCGCGGTGGGGAATATCTCTACCGGCTGACACGGAACGGAACGCCTGGGAGCCGCAAAGAGAGATCGCTCGGTCCGAGATCGGCGGAGACGGAGCGGCTTTTCGACGATTTCCATCGCGGCCGGGAGCAGGCGATGCAATCAGTCCGCTCGCTATCGGACCGGCTGGAACAACAAGCGCGCTTGAACCGCGCACTAGACCTCGGCCGGGTGCCGGACCCTACATCACGCATCCTCCGCCGGTTGCATGCCGAAAACCTGCTCGGCGGCACGCTGGTCGTGGCTGGGACCAACGCGCTCTATGCGTATGAGGCTGCCGCCGGGGTGCATATCGGTTCGGACCTGCTGGCCACGGGCGACCTGGATATCCTGTTCGACGCCCGCGCCAAGCTGAAGCTGTCCTTCGCCCGCGAGCCGCCGCAGCGGATCATGGATATCCTGACGGCGGTGGACCGCAGCTTTCGCCGCCAAAAGCAGCCGCATCAGGCGGTGAACGATAGCGGCTTTTTCGTCGACCTCATCAAGCCGACACCACGCCCCCCCTGGCGGCCAGAGCGGGAGGAGATTGGCACCGGTGACCTCACGGCCGTGATGATCGATAATCTGCGCTGGATGGAGAGCGCCCCAAAATTCGAAGCCGTCGCAATCGGCACGGACGGCGCTCCGGTGCCGATGGCCTGCGCCGACCCGCGAGCGTTCGCCCTATACAAGCTCAACATGGGCAAGCACGACCGGACCCGTGACCCGGTTAAGCGGCAGCGGGACGTGTTGCAGGCGGAAGTCGTGGCCCAGCTCGTGCGGGACACCCTGCCGCAGCTCCGCTTCACGCCCGAACAGCTCCGCTCCTTCCCGCTTCACGTGGTCGCGCGCGAACGCGAGGCGCTGGACCCGTTTTTCTCCGGCTTACCGTGACTAGAGTGCCCATACCGGCTCGTCGCGCTTGGAAATTCTTGACCAAAATCGCCGCCTCGATCTCTATGCCTCGGGTCTATAACAAAAAAGAGTAACCGGGCGGCGGGTATGCCCGGCCCAGTTCAGTCTGCTAGACGAAGCTCATGACAATTCTAAAGCCCGCCCAGCACTACCTCGCGATGTCGGACCCGCAAGCGCAGCCGCGCTATACTGGCATCCCGACCTTCTTCCGCGCCCCCTACACGCAGGACCTGACGGAGGTCGATATCGGCCTGATCGGCGTGCCGTTCGATGGCGGGGTCACCAACCGGCCCGGCGCGCGCCACGGCCCGCGGGAGGTGCGCAATCAGTCCAGCCTGCTCCGCCCCATCAACGCCAGCACCGGGGCTGAGCCGTTCCGCATCTGCCGCGTCCGGGACCTCGGCGATTGCTGGATCGAGCGTCCGTATGAGCTGCGCGGCGCGCTCCAGGAGATCGAGACGTATTATCATCAGATCGTGCGCGCGGGGGTGACGCCCGTGACGGTGGGCGGTGATCACTGCATCGCCTGGCCGATCCTGCGGGCGGTCGCGCATAGCGGCCCGATCGGCATGGTGCATATCGATGCGCATGGCGATACCGGCGACGACTACATGGGCAGCAAGTTCCAGCACGGCACGCCGTTCCGCCGGGCGGTGGAGGATGGGTTGCTGGACCCCACCCGCGTCATCCAGATCGGCCTCCGCGGCACCAGCACCGTGCCCGGTAGCCTGTGGCAATTCAGTGAAGAAAGCGGCATGCGGGTCATGCCGATGGAGGAGCTGCATGACCGGGGCTGGCGCTGGGCCGTCGAAGAGGCACGTCGCGTGGTGGGCACCGGGCCATGCTACCTGTCTTTCGATATCGACAGCCTCGACCCGGTCTATGCGCCGGGCACCGGCACGCCGGAGATGGGCGGGTTGAGCACCATCGAGGCGCAGCGGATCGTCCGTGGGCTGATGGGGCTGGACGTCGTGGGCGCCGATTTGGTGGAGGTCTCGCCCCCGTTCGATGTCGGCGGTCTCACGGCGTTCCATGGTGCGTCCATCCTGTTCGAAATCCTCTGCGTCGTGGCCGCGGCGCGGGTGGCGCAAGGGTGAAGCGCTGGCTGCTGCTGGCCCTGCTGGCGGCGCCGGCGCGGGCGGAAATTTGCACCTATGAGGGAGAGACCGACTATCGCGGCCACGCCACGGTGCGGACCGAGGCTACCACGACGGCCGGCGTGCTCACGCTCCGTGTCACGGGCCGGCTTACCGCGTCGCCGTGGCGGCTATGGGACGTGGAGTATTTGGGCGACGAAATCACCACCTGGCGGGACGGCGTGCTGCTGAGTATCGCCACCAATGGGCGGTATTTGGTGAACGGCGAGATCAGCCGGCAGCAATGGGACGTGTTCCGGCCGGGCGTCACTGGGCTTGAGGCCAGCCGGGCACAGGCCAAGCGGCTTCGCGATTTCCGCGTTCGCTATCCCAGCTTTGCCATGCACTGGCCTCCATCCACCTTCGGGCGCGACTGGCTGCCGCAATTTGCCGCCGCCCCGCCGGAGCGGCGCGTGGACCTAGACCTGCCGCACCCGAGTCCGGCGCTCCGGACCCCCCTGGCGCTGGCGTTCTACTGGGTCCGCTTCCTGCCGCCGGGCACGGCAAGCGTGCCGGTGTTCCTGCCCGGCTTCAAGCATGACGCGCTGGTGACGGAGGCGCTCAGCCATGACAACGACACCTGGCATATGAAGCTGCGGCACCCGGCGCTGGGCCAGGAATCGGCCGCCGCGGCCGTGGTGGAGTCCGGCACGCTGCGCCGCCTCACGATCGAAGCGCACGAGACTTTGGGCGGCGGGATCGCGACCACGACGCTCACCGGGTGCTCGCTTCCCTAGCGGCCTTGATGGGTTTCTCCCCCATAGGCGTTAAGGGTGCAGAAACCCGTTACCAAGACTGTAGCGCCACCTCCAGCTGATTCACGAGGGTAAATCGGTGCCGGGTCAGACCCGCCATAGCGGCAGAGCCCGTCAGCCCTATCGAACAGCACACGCTGATACATGATCATAACATATACCAGCTTGTGCCCCGGCGGCACTCCGCTACATGCGTGTCATGCATACTCGAACCAAAGTCGGCATCATCGGTGCCGGTCCCGCCGGACTGTTACTCTCCCACCTACTGCATCTGGACGGCATCGACAGCGTCGTGCTGGAAAGCCGCACCCGCGAGCATATCGAAACGCGCATCCGCGCCGGCGTGCTGGAGCAAGGCACGCGGGATTTGCTGATCCAATCCGGCGTGGGCGAGCGGATGCAGCGCGAAGGGTTGCAGCATGAGGGCTGCCTGCTGCGCTTCGGCGGCGAGACGCGGCGGATCGATTTCCATGCGCTGACGGGCAAATGCGTGACGGTCTATGGCCAGCATGAGGTGGTGCGCGACCTGATCGCCACCCGTCTGGCCGCACAGGGGCGGATTTTGTTCGAGACGACGGTGAGCGCGCTGCATGGCACCACCATCGCCTTCACCCAGGACGGCGAGGACCATACGCTCGAATGCGATATCATCGCCGGGTGCGACGGGTTTCATGGCGTGACCCGCGGTGCGATCGAGGGCTTGCAGGTTTACGACCGCATCTACCCGTTCGGCTGGCTGGGGATTCTCGCGGAAATACCGCCGGCGTCGGAGGAGCTGATCTACGCCAACCACCCGGACGGCTTCGCGCTGCTGAGTATGCGCAGCCCGACCATTAGCCGGATGTATCTGCAATGCGCGCCGGACGAAGATTCTAGCGCCTGGTCCGCCGACCGGATTTGGTCCGCGCTCCGCACCCGGCTCGGCCAAGACCTGCCGGAGGGGCCGATCCTGCAGCAGAGTGTGACCGCCATGCGCAGTTTTGTGGCGGAACCGATGCAGACCGGGCGCCTGTTCCTGACCGGGGACGCGGCGCATATCGTGCCGCCCACCGGCGCCAAGGGCATGAACCTCGCGGTGGGGGACGTGGCGGTGCTGGCCCGGGCGCTGCATGCGCATTTCCACCAAGATGATGACTCGCATCTGCAGAATTACGGGGCTACCTGCCTCCGCCGGATTTGGCGGGTGCAGCGGTTCAGCTGGTGGATGACGAGTATGCTACACCGGTTCGATACCCATAACGATTTCGATCAGCGGGTGCAGGTGGCGGAGCTGGATTACGTCACGACGTCGCAGGCCGCCATGACGACGCTGGCGGAAAACTACGTGGGGTTGCCGTTATTCTGATGCCCCCGTCATTGCGATCCGCGAAGCAACCCAGGGGCAACCGGTACCCTCGCGGCCCCTGGATCGCCATGCCTGAAGCGTCGGTCGCGTTGACGGGCGTGGGGGCACCATACTGATGCTATCCCGCATCGTCCTGGCGTTCGCCCGCCGCCCGTTGCCGACCGTGCTGACCGGCATCGTCCTGGGCGCGCTGTGCGTCTGGCTCGCGGTGGCGCGGCTCGGCGTCACGACCGACACCGACACGCTATTCGCTGCCAGCCTGCCGTGGAAGCAGCGGGAGGCGGAGCTGAAGCGGCTGTTCCCGCAAGAAGGCGATCTGCTGGTGGCGGTGATCGACGCGGCTACGCCCGAGGAAGCGGATGCGACTGCCGCCGGGCTTCTGCAAGCCATGCAGGCCGAGCCCGCGCATTTCGCGGCCGTGCGCCGTCCGGACGCCTCGCCCTATTTCGACCAGAACGGTTTGCTGCTGCTGGATCGCAGCACGCTGCAATCGCTGCTGGACCAAACAATCGACGCGCAGCCTTTTCTGGGTCAGCTCGCGGCGGACCCTAGCCTTCGGGGCTTATGCGCCGCCCTGTCGTTGCTGGGCATGGGGGTGGAGCGGGGCGAAGATCTGACCGCGTTCGCCGGGCCATTGCGCGGGTTCCACACCGCCCTGACGGACGCGGCGGCCGGGCACCCGACGCCGCTATCCTGGCAAAAATTACTTGCCGGGCCCGTGGCGGAGTTGGGCGGGCCGTACCGATTCGTGTTGACCCAGCCCGTGCAGGATTATGGGGCGCTTCAGCCCGGCGCCGCCGCCACCGACGCCCTCCGCGCCATCGCGGCCCGGCAGGAATTCGTCGCCGCCGGGCGCGCGCGGGTCCGGGTCACCGGGTCGGTCGCGCTGGCGGATGAGGAGTTCGCGACCGTGGCGCAGGGGGCGGTCGCGGGGCTGATCGGCAGCCTGGTGCTGGTCATGGTCTGGTTGGTGCTGGCGGTGCGGACCTGGCGGGTGGTCGTGCCGATTTTGCTCACGTTGATCTTGGGGCTGCTGCTCACGACCGGGTTCGCGACGCTGACCAGCTCACCGCTCAACCTTATTTCCGTGGCCTTCGCCATCTTGTTCGTAGGCATCGCGGTCGATTTCGCGATTCAGTTCAGCGTGCGCTTTCGCGAGGCGCAGCGGGACGAGGCCGGAATCCTGGCCGCACTCCGGGTCACCGCGGCGCGGGCGGGGGTGCAAATCTTGGTGGCGTCCGGGGCAACCGCGGCCGGTTTCCTGGCGTTCGTGCCGACGGATTTCGTGGGCGTGGCGGAGCTCGGCTGGATCGCGGGCGTCGGTATGCTGATCGCGTTCGCCACCACGATGCTGTTCCTGCCGGCGTGCCTCGCGCTGTTCCAGCCGAGCGTGGCGGCGGGGGAAGTGGGCTTCGCCTGGGCCGTGCCGCTCGATACCGCGCTACATCGCCACCGGCGCCCGGTGCTGGGTGTGTTCACCGTTCTGGCCGTTGCGGGTGCCTGGGGCGTGCCGCATTTGGTGTTCGACAGCGACCCGCTGCACACCAAGGACCCGACGACGGAGGCGATGCGGACGCTCACCGACCTCGCGGCCACTCCGCTCACCAATCCCTATTCCATCGATGTGCTGAGCCCCGACCCGGTCCGCGCCGCCGCGTTGGCGGAACGGGCGTCGAAGCTGCCGTTGGTGGCACAGGCCATCACCCTGACGAGCTTCGTGCCCGAGGATCAGCCGGCGAAGCTTGCGTTGATCCAGGATGCGGCGTCGCTGCTCGGTCCCACTTTGGCCCCCCGCGCGCCGGCCGCCCCGGTGACCGCGGCCGACATCCGGCTGGGAGTGCAGACGGCACTGGCACAGTTGACGCCGGCCGCGGGTAAGCTCGCACCCGATCATCCATTGAACGCGATCGCCGGCGATTTGCGGGCGCTGGCGGCAGCACCCGATGCCATTCTGGTGGCGGCCAACGCGGCGCTGACCCGGTTTCTGCCGCTGCAATTGGCGCGCCTTCGCACCAGCCTGTCCGCCGGGCCGGTGACGCTGGCGAGCATCCCGCCGGAGTTGGCGCGGGATTGGCGGCTGCCGGATGGGCGCGTCCGCGTGCAAATCTCGGCCAAGCCCGGCGCGGCCGCCGCGGCGGGCCTGCGGGAGTTCGTGCAGCAGGTGCAGTCCATCGCCCCGGACGCCGGCGGCTCCGCGGTCACCATCGTATCCACAGCCGATACGATCATTCAGGCATTCACCCGGGCGGCGCTCGGCGCGGTGGTGGCGATTACAGTAATACTGGCGCTGGCATTGCGTCGCGTGCGGGACGTGCTGCTGGTATTAGCGCCCCTCACGCTAGCGTCGTTGTTGACGGTTTTGGTGGCCGTGCTGGCACCATTGCCGCTCAACTTCGCTAATATTATCGCCCTACCACTGCTATTGGGTGTGGGTGTGTCGTTCAACATCTATTTCGTGATGAACTGGCGCCGCGGAACCCGGGATCAGTTGGCGTCCCCCACCGCCCGGGCGGTTGCCTTTTCGGCCCTAACCACCGGCACGGCGTTCGGCTCGCTGGCGCTGTCCCGGCATCCGGGAACGGCGAGCATGGGCGCGCTGCTGCTGCTGAGCCTCGGCTGCACCCTGGTGGCGAGCCTTATTTTCGTGCCTGCGTTGCTCGCCACAATGTCGTCACCGGGATCGGATACGATTTCTTAATCTCACTCGGGCAGAATGACTGGGTGATATGGCTGGGTGATACGGAGACGGGTGTTATGGCGTTCGTTCGGACTTTCGCACTTATCGTCGTGCTATTGTTGGGCTGGACCGCATTGCGATCACAACCCTCGGCGCAGGTCTTGCCGAACCCGGCGGCACAGAACTAGCGCATGGCCCTGGTGGAATGCGCTTGGCATTCCATCAAGGCCAACCGACGTAATACATGTCTCGTCATTGCCAGACGCCGCTTGGCGGTGAAAGCAATCCAGGGGCCACGAGAGCGCTTGCGGCCCCTGGATTGCTTCGCCAAGTGGCTCGCAATGACCAGGTCAGAGAACCGGTTCTGCCTTCATAACGTTGGCTTACTCATGCACTCCCGTACGTCGCCGGCACCGCTCCCGCATCCAGCAATGCGCGTTGCACAGCGGGATCAAGCAAGGTCGCAAGCTCGGCCTCGTGCTCGTACTCCGGCATCAAGCCATTCAAACGAATGTCCTTGGTCGCCGCCGGATGAAAATAGATTTCAGTCAGGCCCGGCGGAATTTGGGGCGCCAGGCGTAACAGCCGGTCCGCGGTCATATGGCCGCTCCAGGCAATGCCGAACACTTGATCATTGGTCACGAGCCCAGCCCGGCGCGCTTGCCGGCGAAGGATCTGGGTCCACCACGGCAGGATCGCGCCGCCCAAACCGGGCCGCCCGCCCGCCCGGCGGAGGGCCGCGGCGGGCTCATTCGGAATTCGTATGGCGCGTAATCCGAACTCCGCCCCTGTCTCGATCAGCAGGCGTCCCACGGTCGGATGCAGCTGCATGTGCTTGTGCGCGTTGGCGTGGTCGAGCGGGAGGCCCGTCGCGCGGAAAGCACGGAACTGCGCCGCGATCTCCAGCCCGAGCTGCCGGCGCACATGGGGTAAGAAGAAATAATTGATGCCCAGCATCACCTGATTGGACGGAAACCGTCCGGCCGCATCGACGATATGGGGGGCCGCAGTGGGCAACACCGCGTCACCTTCCACCACCACCAGATGTAATCCCACGCGTAAGCCCGGTAATCGCCGGGCACGCCGCACCGCATCGCCGCACGCGGGGCCGGCAACCATGAGGCTTGCGGTGCTGAGCATTCCATCGCGATGAGCGCGCTCGATCCCCTCGTTCACGCCCTCCGACAGGCCGAAATCATCGGCCGAGATGATGACCCGGCGGAGCGCGTCAGGCAGCCTTGTTGCGCTCTCGCAGGAACGCGAAGAACTCGACGCCCTCGCGCAGGCGGCGTTTCATCATCTGCGGACTCCGCACCATTTCGCCGACAATGGAGGCAATCTTGGGAGCACGGAAGTAGAATCGCTTGTAGAACGCCTCGACGCTGTCGAAAATTTCCGTGTGGGTCAGCACCCCCGGGAAATGTAGTGGCGCAATCTGCACCCCGCGGTCGTCGATCAACTCGGCATTCGCAATATCGAGCCAGCCATTCGCCACGGCTTGATCGTATAGGAACGTGCCCGGATAGGGCGCGGCCAACGAAACCTGCATCGTGTGCGGGTTGATCTCGACGGCGTAGCGGATGGTCTCCTCGATCGTCTCCTTCGTCTCACCCGGCAGGCCGAGGATGAAGGTGCCGTGGATCTTGATACCGAGCTCGTGGCAATCCTTGGTGAATTGCTTCGCGACCTCGATCCGGAGACCCTTCTTGATATTGTGCAGGATCTGTTGGTTGCCGCTCTCATATCCAACCAGCAAGAGGCGGAGCCCGTTGTCTTTCATGATTTTGAGGGTCGAGCGGGGCACGTTGGCCTTCGCGTTACACGACCAGGTCACGCCCAATTTGCCAAGTTCGACCGCAATCAGCTCGGCGCGCGGCAGATTGTCGGTGAAGGTGTCGTCGTCGAAGAAGAATTCCTTCACCTGCGGAAAATCCCGTTGCGCTTGGCGGATTTCGGCCGCCACATGCTCCGGACTGCGCACGCGATAGGTATGTCCACCGACGGTCTGCGGCCACAGACAGAACGTGCAGCGGCTCTTGCAGCCCCGACCGGTATAGATCGACAGATAGGGGTGCATCAGATAGCCGATGAAATAGTCTTCGATGTGCAAATCCCGCTTATACACGTCGCTCACAAACGGAAGCTGATCCATGTCTTGCAGAATGGCGCGGTCCTTATTGTGAACCAGCAGGCCGTCCTTGTTACGATAGCTAATCCCATCGATGGTCGAGAAATCCCGGCCCTCAGCGACTTCGAGGCAGGTGAAGTCGAACTCATTACGCGCTACGAAGTCGATCGGCACGCCCTGCTGCAGGCTCTCTTCCGGCTGCACTGCGACCTTGGCGCCGACGAAACCGATGATCAGCGAGGGATTAACTTCCTTCATCGCTGCCGCGACCTTCACGTCGGACGCGAAGGACGGCGTGCTGGTGTGGATGATGCACAGTTCATGCAGGCGGGATTCGGCCAGTACGACGTCCATGCCGATGCCGGCGGGTGGGGCGTCAATCAGCTTGCTGCCGGGCACGAGGGCCGCGGGCTGGGCAAGCCAGGTCGGATACCAAAACGACTTGATCTCGCGCTTGGCCTGATACCGGGAGCCCGCGCCGCCGTCGAACCCGCCGAACGAGGGAGGCTGCAAGAACAAGGTTTTCATCATGGTGACGTGAGTCCTTCAGGTGCGAGACCCTGTGATAGCAGCGCCGGAGCGGTCAGGCGGGGTGTCGTCAAGCGGGGCGGTGTGGCGCGGAGCACCTGACCACGCCATGCGACCCGGTCTGTGCGGTAACTGGCGACGAGGACCGTTACCGACAACAGGTCACGCAAGGGCATCCACCAGATCGCAAGTCCGGAGGCAATCCCCAAGGCACGGTCGATTCCGTGGGCGATGATGCCGCGGAGCGCCCAGGCCGCGGAAAAAGCCACCCAGGCCCAGGGATCACCCCCCGACAGCCCCAACGCCAGCGCAGCCCAGAACAGCGGATATTGCACGATGGAGAGGGCAAATTCGACCGGCACCAGGGACTGGATCGTCCGCGCCCAGCGCAATTCATGCTCGAACAGCGCCGGAACCTGCGCCTCCGGCACCGTCGTGGACGGGATGGTCCGCGCCAGTGCCACGGTCATCCCGTGTGAAACGACGAGGCGGCCGAGCACCGCGTCATCCGCCAAATGCGGCGACAATGCCTCGAGCCCGCCGATCTGCGTGAGCGTGGGGCGCGTGAGCGCCATCGTGGCACCGAGGCAGTCCTGCCGCCCCATGGCGCGGGCCAGCAACGCGCCGGGCAGAAAGCTCTGATTGATTTGGGCCGCTCCCAGCATCCCCGCGAGCGTCGTTCCGGAAGGGCGACCGGAATAGAGCGTGGTTACGAGGCCCACACCCGGGACCTGCAACGCCGCCACAAGCTGGTCTAAATAATCCGGCGCGGCGTGGATGTCGCTGTCGGCAATGACGAGCGTGTCATGCTTTGCGAACGGGAACATGTTGATAAGGTTGGCTATCTTTCGGTTAGCACCGTGCGTGGTCCCATCCACCACGACATCCATATCGAGGTCCGGAAACCGCTGCCGAAGCCGGCGCAGCACATGAAGTGCCGGATCGGCCGAGTCTTGCAGGCCGAATACGATTTGTAAGCCGGGGTAGGCCTGGGCGCAGAACGTGGCTAGCGCCTGTTCCAACAGCGGCTCGTCCCCGTGTAGCGGCTTTAACACCGTCACGGCCGGGCGAGTCATCGGCGGTGTGACGCGCCGGCGCTTGAAACGCTCCAGCGCGGTCCATCCGGCAAAGGATTGTCCCAAACCGAGTGCGGTGACGCCGAGCGCAGCACTTGCCAATAAATCCATCAGTCCCGCTCTTTTGTCAGGATAAAGTTCCGCCGGACAGGTCGGCTACCTTCTTTTGAAGGCTCTCGATCAGCCGTGTCGCGTCGCCGGCACCGATCAGCGCCCGGAAATCGGAGCGCTGGACCGCGACCTGGCTGATGGAGCCGTTCAGCAAGACGTCGATCGCGTGCCATCCGGTTGGATCGCGGCGCATGACGTAGTCGATCCGGACCGGATCCCCGTGGCCTGGCGTAATCTGAGTGGCGACCACCTGATCGGTTCCCACCATCCGCGTCTCGGGCAACACCACCAACTTCTCGCCATTGTATTCGCTAAAATTATCGACGTAGCGACCGATGGTGAATTTCCGGAACACGTCCAGCAGCTTGGCTTGCTGCGCCGGGTCGAGGCTGGCCCAGCGGGGGCCGATGGCGGCCTGCAGCGTGGCGGGGATGTCGAAGGCACGCTCCACCACCGGGGCTAGCGTGGCGTACCGTTGCGGGAAAGGTGCCTTGGTCCCCCCCTTCATCGACGCGATCAGTGCCTGCATCAGGGCGGCGATCGGCGCGGACGCCTCGGCATCCGCCGCGCGCGCCGGGATCGCCGCCAGCATCAACAATAGAATGGCACGGCGCGCAATCATCCGGCGGGCTTTACCAAGGTAAGGGACGACGCCGGCAGGGACGCAGCGTCGTGACCCAGCGCGTTCATGGCGGTGGCGACGATATCCTTGGCACCGAGCCCGGCCTCGATCATTTGCGCGGCCGGGGTGTTGTGGTCGATGAAGCGGTCGGGCAGCGTCATGGACCGGACCCGCACGCTGCCATCAAGCAAGCCGCGGCCGGCCAAATGCTGCAACACTGCGGCGCCGAAACCGCCGATCGAGCCCTCTTCGACAATTACGAGCACCGCGTGATTCCGGGCTAATTGTTCAACCATTTCAACGTCGAACGGCTTGGCGAACCGCGCGTCCGCGACGGTGGTGGACAGGCCGCGCGCCGCCAATTCATCGGCGGCGCGAAGGCTGTCGGCGAGGCGAGTTCCCAGCGAGAGGATCGCGACCTTAGTGCCCTCCCGCATGATCCGGCCGCGCCCGATTTGCAGGACGGTGCCGCGTTCCGGCAGGGCGATGCCGGTGCCCTCGCCGCGCGGATACCGCACGCCGCTCGGGCGGTCATCGATCACGGCCGAGGTCGCGACCATGTGCATCAACTCGAGCTCGTCGGAGGGCGCCATCAGCACGAAGCCCGGCAGGCAGCCAAGATAGGCCAGGTCGAAACTGCCCGCGTGGGTCGCCCCATCGGCACCCACTAGCCCGGCGCGATCGATCGCGAACCGGACGGGCAGCGATTGTATGGCCACGTCATGCACGACCTGATCATACGCGCGCTGCAGGAACGTGCTGTAGATGGCGCAAAACGGGCGGAGGCCCTCGGTCGCCATGCCGGCGGCGAAGGTGACCGCGTGCTGCTCGGCGATGCCGACGTCGAAGGTGCGGTCCGGGAACAGCTTGGCAAACCGGTCGAGCCCTGTACCGGAGGGCATGGCGGCAGTAATGGCAACAATACGCTGGTCCTGCTGCGCCTCCGCAATCAGAGAATCGGCGAAGACGCGCGTGTATTGCGGCGGGCCTGGCGGTGCCTTGACCTGCTCCCCAGTGACGACGTTGAATTTACTGACGCCATGATACTTATCAGGACTCGCTTCCGCCGGCGGATAGCCGTGGCCTTTTTTAGTGATGACGTGGAGCAGGATCGGCCCGCTCTCTTCCGCCTCCCGCACATTGCGCAATACTGGGAGTAGATGATCGAGGTTATGGCCGTCGATCGGGCCGACGTAATAGAAGCCCAGCTCCTCGAACAGGGTGCCGCCGGTCAGGATGCCGCGGGCATATTCCTCGGCCCGCCGGGCGGTGCGCTGGATGCCTTTGGGGAACCGCGTCGCCATCCGGGCGGCCAGGTCCCGCAGGCTCAAGAACGAGCGGCTGCTCATCAACCGGGACAAATACGCGCTCATGGCACCGACCGGCGGCGCGATCGACATGTCGTTATCGTTAAGGATAACCAACAAACGCGAGCGTCGGGCACCGGCGTTGTTCATGGCCTCATACGCCATACCCGCACTCATCGCGCCATCGCCGATCACGGCCACCACATGGCGGTCTCTTTGTCCGGCCAAATCATGCGCGACGGCCATGCCGAGGCCAGCGGAAATGCTGGTGCTGCTATGCGCGGCGCCGAAGGGATCGTATTCACTCTCGCTTCGCCGGGTGAAACCACTGAGGCCGCCGGGCTGCCGCAGCGTGCGAATCCGGTCCCGCCGCCCGGTCAAAATCTTGTGTGGATAGGCCTGATGACCCACGTCCCACAGTACGCGATCATGCGGCGTATCGAACACGGCGTGCAATGCCACCGTCAGCTCGACCACGCCCAGCGAGGCACCCAGATGTCCGCCCGTGGTGCTGACAACGTCCACCGTCTCGGCCCGCAATTCGTCGGCCAGTGTCTTTAACTGGTCGTTGGAGAAATTGCGCATATCTGACGGAAATCGCACACGATCCAGGGTCGGCGTCAGAGGGCGTGCTGAGAGCGGCTTGCTCGCGGTCATGTGGTTCTGCTTGCTCCCCCGCATGGATCGACCAGGCGGTAAGGGTGAAACTTAGGGAAAGTCCGGGCCGCAAAAACCACGTCCAACTCCCTGACGCAATACGGCGCCGACCCCAAGATGGATCGGCGTCGCGTCCTACACTACCCATCCGCCGGGATGCGTGCCATACCGCCGTACTCATCACGAGCAGCTGTGGCCCTTTTGCAACATATGTGAGCCATAGCGGTCACAGAACTCGTCTCCCCGCCGCGGCGGGGGTATGATGCAGATAGCGGCTAAGCTGGAGAGTGTGGATGCGGGTTGTGTTGGCTCAACCGAGAGGGTTTTGCGCGGGGGTCGAGCGGGCGATCGAGATCGTCGAACGGGCTATCGCGAAGTTCGGGCCACCGATCTACGTCCGGCACGAAATCGTGCATAACCGGCATGTCGTCGAGGATTTGCGTAAACGGGGCGCGGTGTTCGTCGATGAGATCGATGAGATTCCGCCGGGCGCGATGACCATCTTTAGTGCGCATGGTGTGGCCAAGCGGGTCGAGGAAGTGGCGCGCGAGCGGCGGCTGCCGGTGATCGATGCGACGTGCCCGCTCGTGTCCAAAGTGCACGCGGAAGGCCGGCGGTATGCGGCGCAGGGACGGGAGATCGTGCTCGTCGGACATGCCGGCCATGCGGAAGTGGAGGGCACGATCGGCCAAATTCCGGGCCGGGTGCATCTGGTGCAAACGGTGGCTGATGTGGCGACGCTCGAAGTCGGGACCCCCCATCAACTCGCCTATATCACGCAGACGACGCTTTCGGTCGATGACACGCGAGGCATTATCCAGGCATTGCAAAAGCGCTTCCCGGGTATTGTCGGACCGGATGTCAGAGATATCTGTTATGCGACACAGAACCGGCAGCAGGCAGTGCATGATCTGGCGAAGCAAGTGGACCTTATCTTGGTGGTCGGATCCAAAAACAGCTCCAACTCCAACCGGTTGGCAGAGATTGGCATTGAGCTCGGCAAACCCAGTTATTTGATCGACGATGCGAGTGCCTTGCGGCCGGAGTGGTTTACCGGTGTTCACACCGTTGGGCTCACGGCGGGGGCGAGTGCCCCCGAAATGTTGGTGCAGGGTGTGATCGATGGGCTGCGGCGGTTTGCCGATGTGGACGTGGCGACGCTTCCGGGTGTGGCCGAAGACGTGAAGTTCAAGTTTCCAGCCGAACTGAGCTGAGGGAAAACAGTATGTCCGTTCCGATGCGGCAAGTGGTTCAAGTAGGTGCCTACGTCGTCAAGCAGCATATGCTCGGGCGCAAGCGGTATCCGCTGGTGCTGATGCTGGAGCCGTTGTTCCGCTGTAACCTGGCGTGCTCTGGTTGCGGTAAGATCGATTATCCGGCTGAGATTCTGAACCAGCGCCTGTCTGTGGCCGACTCGCTTGCCGCGGTCGATGAGTGTGGTGCGCCCGTAGTGGCGATCGCCGGCGGGGAGCCGTTACTGCACAAGGAAATGCCGCAGATCGTCAAGGGCATCCTGGCGCGGAAGAAGTTCGTTTATCTGTGCACTAACGCGCTGCTGCTCGAAAAGAAGATGGATGACTACGAGCCCAATCCGTATTTCTCGTGGGACGTGCATTTGGACGGCGATAAGGGCATGCACGATAGGGCTGTGGAGCAGGACGGCGTGTATGAGAAGGCCGTGGCCGCGATCAAGAAGGCCAAGGCCCGCGGCTTCCGCCTCAGCATCAATTGCACCCTGTTCGATGGCGCGGAGCCGGAGCGGGTGGGCAAGTTCTTCGATGATGTGATGGCCATGGGCGTGGATGGGATCATGACGAGCCCCGGCTATGCGTATGAACGCGCACCAGATCAGAAGCATTTCCTGTCTCGCCAAAAGACCAAGCAGCTATTTCGTGACATTTTGACCTATGGCCAAGGTAAAAAGTGGCGGTTTACTCAGTCTCCCTTGTTCATGAGCTTCTTGGCCGGTAACGAGAATTACCAATGCACCCCGTGGGGCAAGCCGACGCGCAATGTATTCGGTTGGCAGCGGCCGTGCTATTTGTTGGGTGAGGGGTATGCCAAAACGTTCACCGAGCTGATGGAGAGCACGGATTGGGACAAATATGGGACCGGACATTACGAGAAATGCGCCGATTGCATGGTACACTCCGGCTATGAGAGCACCGCGGTGATGGACGCGGTGAAGTCACCGATCAAGACGATGATGACGGCCATCCGCGGCCCGAAGCTCACCGGCCCTATGGCGCCGGAGATCGACCTGTCGAACCAGCGCCCGGCCGATTACGTCTTCAGCCGGCACGTGCAGGACAAGATGGCTGAGCTAAAGCACAAGCCGTTGGCGCGGGTGGCTGACGCGGCGGACTGAGCCAAACGCCGTCATTGCGAGCCGCTTGGCGAAGCGATCCAAGGGCCACACGCGCGCTTGTGGTCCCTGGGTTGCTTCGCCAAGCGGCTCGCGATGACGGGTTAACCAGCCCGGCCGCTGACCAATTCCGTCACCACGCCCGGGTCCGCCAGCGTGCTGATATCCCCCAGCGCATCCGTCTCGTTCGCCGCGATCTTCCTCAAAATACGGCGCATGATCTTGCCGGACCGAGTCTTCGGCAGACCCGGTGCCCACTGGATGGCGTCCGGTGACGCGATCGGCCCGATCTCTTTCCGCACCCAGGCGATCAATTCCTTACGAAGCGCCTCGGTCGGCTCCTCGCCGCTGTTCAGCGTCACATAAGCATAGATGCCTTGGCCCTTGATATCGTGCGGAAATCCAACCACGGCGGCCTCCGCCACCTTGGGATGGGACACTAGCGCGCTCTCGACCTCGGCCGTGCCCATCCGATGCCCGCTCACGTTGATCACGTCATCGACGCGCCCGGTGATCCACCAATAGCCGTCCTGGTCCCGCCGGGCCCCGTCGCCAGTGAAATACAGGTTCTTGAACGTCGTGAAATAGGTCTGCACGAACCGCTCATGATCGCCGTACAGCGTCCGCATCTGCCCGGGCCAGCTGCCGGCGATGCACAGATTTCCCTCGACCGCGCCCTGCAACAGCACACCGTCATTATCCACCAGCACCGGATGAATGCCCGGCAGCGGCAACGTGGCGGACCCCGGCTTCACCGCGACGGCGCCGGGCAAGGGGGAGATCAGGATGCCGCCCGTCTCCGTCTGCCACCAGGTATCCACGATCGGGCACCGCTTGTCGCCCACCACATTATAATACCAAAGCCACGCCTCCGGATTGATCGGCTCCCCCACGCTCCCCAAAATGCGCAGCGACGCGCGGGAGGTGGCGCGCACCGGGCCGTCACCCTCCCGCATCAAGGACCGGATCGCCGTTGGTGCCGTGTAGAAAATATTAACCTTGTGCTTATCCACCACCTGCCAGAACCGCGAATTGTCCGGGTAGTTGGGAATGCCCTCGAACATCAGCGTGGTCGCGCCATTCGCCAGCGGCCCATATACAATATAGGTGTGCCCGGTCACCCAACCCACATCCGCCGTGCACCAGTAAACCTCGCCTGGCTGATAGTCGAACACGAGTTTATGCGTGTAAGCGGCCCAGACCATATAGCCGCCAGTGGTGTGCACCACGCCCTTCGGTTTGCCCGTGCTGCCGCTGGTGTAGAGAATGAACAGCGGATCTTCCGCGTGCATTTCCTCCGGCGGACACTCGGGCGATGCGGCGGCGATCAGCTTTGCGTAATCATGGTCCCGCCCGGCCACCATCGGCACGTTTCCGCCGGTGACCTTCACCACCACCACGGCCTGAATACTCGGGCAATGCGTCAGCGCCGCGTCCGCATTGGCCTTTAGCGCCACCTTGCGGCCACCGCGGCGACCCTCATCGGCGGTGATCAGGACGGTGCTGTCGCAATCCTGGATCCGGTTCGCCAGGCTGTCTGGGGAAAACCCGCCGAACACGATGGCGTGAATCGCGCCGAGCCGGGCGCAGGCGAGCATCGCGACCGCGGCCTCCACGACCATCGGCAAATAGATCGTGATCCGGTCGCCCCGCTTGACGCCCAAGCCTTTCAGAGCGTTGGAAAACCGGCACACTTCGGCATGCAATTCGCGATAGGTGACGCTGCGGGTCATGCCCGGATCATCGCCCTCCCAGATGATCGCCACCTGGTCCGGACGCTCCGTCAGATGCTGGTCGAGGCAGCTGGCGCTAGCGTTCAGTGTGCCGTCCTCATACCAGCGAATGTGGACGTCACCCTCGAACGACGCGTCCATCGCCTGCGTCGGTGGCTTGATCCAGGCGATTCGCTTGGACTGTTCGGCCCAGAAGGCCTGTGGGTCTCGAGTCGCCTGATCGGTCATGCTTTGAAACTGGGCGGCGGTCACATTGGCGTGCGCGGCAATGGCGGCGGGCACGGCATAGGTCTGGTCGGACACGGGGTTTCCTCGCGTTTCTTGGGTTTGTGCGATGCTACAGCCCGGCGTTCTCCGGCACCAGTAGGGCCCCGTTCACGATGTGCACGGGAATTTGTTCAAGGGATTGGCCGATGCAGGGACCACGCACACATAGCCCGTCATGCACCTGAAACTCCGCCCCATGCCTCCCGCACAGGATCCGGGTGCCATCCGCAGACACGAACCGGCCCGGTACCACGTCCAGCACGGCGCCGACATGCGGGCAGGCGTTCACGTAGACGAACGCCGCATCACCCTGCCGCACTGCGAACAGCCCGGTGAACCCTCCCGGCACCGCACCGAAACGGCGCGCACCTGGATCCGGCAAATCCGCCAGGCGGCACAACTCGCGCATCAGCCGGCGAGCTTTAGGATGTAGCGCCACTCCGCGGCGGTCACCGGGCCGACCGATAGCCGGGAGTATTTGACCAATGCCATCTCGGCCAAAACCGGGTCCGCTTTGATCTCCGCCAAAGTCACGGGACGCTTCAGCAGCTTCCAGGCCTTCATATCCACGCAAACCCAGGGGCCGGTTTCTGCCGTCGGGTCCGGGTAATGCTCGCGGACCACCTCCACGATGCCCACGATCTCTTTGCCGATATTGGAATGGTAGAAGAACGCGCGGTCCTTTTTTTTCATCGCCATCAGGTTTTGCTTGGCCGTGTGATTGCGCACCCCGGTCCACGGCTCGACATCATGTGCCACCTGCTGCGGCCAGCCGAACACGTCAGGCTCCGACTTCACCAGCCAGTAGTTCACGCGGCAACAACCTCGCCGTCTTGAATCACCGTCCGGAAACCGCGTATCACGGTACTCTCGAACAGCCCGGCCTTGGCATACGGATCGGCCGCGGCAAACCCCTCGGCCGCCGCCCGGTCCGCGACGTCGATCAGCAATAGCGTGCCGCACGGCCGGCTATCGGTATCCAGCAACGGCCCGCTCTGCCGGATGCAATGCGCATACATGGTCAAAAATGCCAGATGCACCGGTCGCGAGGCGAGCCGGAGGTCGAGGCTTTCGGGACGGTCGATGCAGATAACGGCGAACAACATGGCAGTGATTTAGCACCCGCATATGATGGCAGCGCAAGGTGCCTTCAAAGACGGCCGAATGGTGCTATCTTGACACTGTGGACGCAACCTTCCCCGCACGCCCCGCGCGCAGCCTGCATCGCTTCGCCAATCCCGGACGCTTCCTGCGTCTGGCGAGCAAGGTCCAGCCATGGCTGACCGGATCGGCCGTTTTGCTGACCGGTATCGGTCTGGTCTGGGGCTTGTTCTTCGCCCCGGCCGATTGGCAGCAGGGTGACGCGGTCCGGATGATCTACATTCACGTGCCGACCGCATGGCTGGCGTCGGCCGGATATGTGAGCCTCGTGCTCGCCTCCCTGTCCTCCTTGATCTGGCGGCATCCGCTATCGGACCTGGCGGCGGTCGAGATCGGGCCGGTCGGCGCCGGGTTCACCGCCCTCTGTCTCGCCACCGGCAGTCTGTGGGGTAAGCCGATGTGGGGCGCGTGGTGGGTCTGGGACGCGCGGCTCACCTCCGTGCTGATCCTGTTCTTCCTCTATATCGGCCACATCGCCCTGGTCCGCGCCTTCGATGATCCCACCCGCGGCTACCGGGCTGGCGCGATCCTGGCGCTGGTCGGCGCGGTGAACCTGCCGGTCGTCAAGTTCAGCGTCGATTGGTGGAACACGCTGCATCAGCCCAGCACCATCACACTGACCGGTGCGCCAAACATGCATGCCGAGATGCTGTGGCCGCTGCTGATCAGCGCCGTCGGCTTCACGCTGGTGTTTGCCGCCATCGTGATCGCCCGGTTGCGCGCCGCGGTGATGGAACGGCGCATCCGCGGTTTGCTCATGGCCCAGGCAGAACGGGCATGACGCATTTGCCGTTCATCGCCGCGTGCTATGCGCTGGGTGTTGGGGTGCCGGTGTTTTTTGCCGTCAACGCGTGGCTCCGTTTGAGTAAGGCCCGGAATCGCCTCGCCGCGTTGGACACGCGATCATGACCCTTAAGCGCCGGCGGATGGTGGTGGTGCTGGCCTGCATGGCTGGGCTGGGCTCGGCGGCGGCGCTGTCGTTGAACGCGTTCAGTGACAACATGGTGTTCTTCGTCGCCCCCTCCGACATCGCCGATCACATCGCCGGGCCGGGTAAAGCGTCGCCGGGCCGAACCTTGCGGCTGGGCGGTCTGGTGGAGGCTGGCAGCGTCGAGCGGATTCAGGACCGCGGCACGCCGATCGCGCATTTCCGCATCACCGATAACCGGGCCGCCATCAACGTCACCTATAATGGCATCCTGCCGGATTTGTTCCGCGAGGGCCAAGGCGTGGTCACGCTAGGGGTCCTCCTGCCGGACGGCACATTCCGGGCGAGCGAGGTGCTGGCCAAGCACGATGAGTCCTACATGCCCAAGGACGTGGCGGATGCCCTGAAAAAGAGCGGCCAGTGGCGGCCCGAAGACGGCCCACCGCCGCCCGCCGCCACGTGGAATACTCTGAACGTCACCAATAAGGCCGGTAGCTGATGGGAGCGGGCGGATGATTCCAGAACTCGGCCATTTCGCGCTGGCGCTGGCATGCGCGCTGGCGTTGGCGCAGACGATCATTCCGCTCTGGGGTGCGCACCGCGCCGATGCCCGGCTGATGGCCGCCGCACCGGCGCTGGCGATCGGGCAGATGCTGGCGCTCAGCGCGTCATTCGGTGCCCTGGTGTGGGCCAGCGTGGATAACGATTTCTCGGTGCTGAACGTGGCGGAGAACAGCCACACGCTGAAGCCGCTGTTGTACAAAATAACCGGGGCGTGGGGCAATCACGAGGGGTCCATCCTGTTATGGGGTCTCATTCTGGCGTTGTGCGGTGGATCGGTGGCGGTGTTCGGCCGGAACCTGCCATCCGCATTGCGTGCCCGGGTGATCGGCGTGCTGGGCGGCAGTTCCGTCGGGTTCTTGCTGTTCGCGTTGCTGACCTCCAACCCCTTTACCCGCATTTGGCCGCCGCCGTTCGATGGCCGGGACATGAACCCGCTGCTGCAGGACCCCGGCCTCGCCTTCCATCCGCCCATCCTTTACGCCGGGTATGTCGGCTTTGCGGTGCCGTTCGCCTTCGCGATCGCGGCCTTGCTGGAGGGTAAGATCGACGCCTCCTGGGGCCGCTGGGTACGTCCGTGGACGCTCGCCAGCTGGTCATTATTGACCTGTGGCATCGCACTCGGCTCGTGGTGGGCGTATTACGAGTTGGGCTGGGGCGGGTTCTGGTTCTGGGATCCGGTCGAAAATGCATCCCTGCTGCCGTGGCTTACCGGCACGGCGCTGTTGCACTCCGCCATCGTGGTGGAAAAGCGGGAGGCGCTCAAAATCTGGACCGTGCTGCTGGCGATCGGCGCGTTCTCGCTGTCTTTATCCGGCACGTTCCTGGTGCGCTCCGGCATCCTCAACTCGGTCCATTCCTTCGCCCAAGACCCGGCGCGGGGCGTGTTTATCCTCGGCCTGCTCGGCATCGTGATCGGCGGTTCGCTGCTGCTGTTCGCGTTCCGGGCACCGGTGTTGGCGGCGGGCGGATTATTCGCGCCGGTCTCGCGGGAGGGCGGGATCGTGCTGAACAACATCCTGCTGTGCTCGATCGTCGCCGTGGTCATTACCGGGACGCTTTATCCGCTGGTGGCGGAGTTCGGGTTCGGTGCGAAAATCTCCGTCGGTGCGCCATTCTTTAACGCGACCGTCTTACCGCTTTGCGTGCCGATCTTCGCCGCCATGGTCGTGGCCCCCGGCATGGCGTGGAAGCGCGCCAAGCTCGGCCCGGCGCTGATCCGGCTTTGGTGGGTGGCGGTCGTGGCGGTCATCGTGGGCGTGATCGCCTCGCTCGGCGCCGCGCAGGGATTGCCCGCGTTGGCGTTCGCCGCGTCCGCGTGGCTGATCGTCGGTTCGTTCGCCGAGATCATCGAGCGCATCCGCCTGTTCCGCATTCCGCTGGGCGACAGCTGGTCCCGCCTGCGCGGCCTGCGCCTGGCGACCTTCGGCACCACGCTGGGCCATGCCGGCATGGGCGTCCTGGTGGCGGGCGTAGCCGGAATGAGCTTCGCCAGTCAGCGTGTGGTGTTGCTGCATCCCGGGGAGAGCGCCGACAGCGCCGGCTATACCTGGACGCTCACGGGCCTGCGCGACGAAAACGGCTCCAATTATTCGGAGCGTGTGGCGACCATCACCGTCACCGAACAGGGCAAGCTGGTTACGGTGCTGGAGCCGTCACGCCGGGCCTTCCCGGTGCAGCGCGTGACGACGACGGAGGCGGCCATCCATACCAATGGCTTCGCCGATATTTATGGTGTGCTGGGTGAGGAGCGGGACGGCGGCGCGGTGCTGCGGCTGCATTACAATCCGATGGCACCGTGGATCTGGTTCGGCGGGCTGATCATGGCCACCGGAGGGCTGGCGTCGTTGCTGGACCGCCGGGCACGGGTTGGGGCACCGGCGCGGGCGCAAGTACGCCCGGGCGCCGCAGTGGCGTGACGTTCCAGCGGCGCGCCTTGCTGCTGGCGCCCTTCGTGGCGGTGGCCGCGACCGGGGTGGGGTTCTACACCGTGTTAGGGCGGATGAAGACCGGGCGGTTCGACCCGCATGAGGTGCCGAGCCAGCTGATCGACCGCAAGGTGCCGGAGTTTTCCCTGCCCGGTCAAACGTTGGGCGACGGCTTCGGCAGCGCCGATTTGGCCCAAACCCCCCGCCCGACGCTGCTAAATTTCTTCGCGAGCTGGTGCGTGCCATGCGTGATCGAGCATCCGCAGCTGATGGCGTTGGCCGGGGAGGGCATGCCGATTTGGGGCATCGCGTATAAGGACACCACCGCCGCCACCGCCGGGTTCATCGCCAAGCACGGAAATCCCTATGCCCGCGTGGCGCGCGATGTGCCGGGCCGGGTCGCGATCGATTTCGGCGTCTATGGCGTGCCCGAAAGCTATCTGGTGGACCGCACCGGCGTGGTCCGCTGGCGCTACCCGGGTGCGCTCACGGCCGAGGTGGTAGAACACCAGCTGCGCCCCGTGATGCAGGCGATCGCATGATCCGCTGGCTGATCTTGGCGATGCTGTGCACAAGCCCGGCCTGGGCCGTCAGTGACCCGGCCGAGATGCTGCCGGACCCGGCGCAGGAAACGCGCGCCGAGCAGGTCGGGCGGCAGCTCCGGTGCCTGGTGTGTCAAAACGAGAGTATCGAGGACAGCAACGCCGATTTGGCCAAGGATTTGCGCCGCCTGGTGCGAAACCAGATCGCCGCCGGTGCCACCGATGACGCGGCCACCGCCTGGGTCGTGGCGCGATACGGCGATTTCGTGCGGTTAAGTCCGCCGTTCAACGGTGTGACGGCCGCGCTGTGGACCTCACCAGTGTTGGCAGTGCTGGCCGGGCTTGGCGCCGCATTCTGGTTTCGCCGCCGCGCGGTGGTCCTGCCGCCGTTGAGCGATGCCGAGCGGTCCCGGTTGGCTGATCTGACCAAGACATGATCTGGCTCACGATTTTGGCGCTGATCGCCGTGGCGCTCGCGCCGCTGGCCCTGCTGCTCCGCCGCCACACCACCGCCCGCGGCGACCGTGATCCGGCGCTGGCGTTGCACCGGACGCAGCTGATCGAGCTGGACCGGGACCTGGCCGAGGGCCGTATCCTGCCGGACGAGCATAAGATCGCGGTGCTGGAGGTGCAGCGCCGGCTGCTGGCGGTGGGGGAAGATCAGCCGACGACCAACGGTCCGAAATGGCCGGTGATGCTGGCGTTGGTCGGGGTGCCGGTGGCGGCCATCGCCCTGTATGCGGTCGGGGGTCAGCCGTATTTGCCGACCGTCGCCGGCGATAAAAAGGCACTCGCCGCCCTGCAACGCCGGGCGGAGGAGGCGACGCTGATTGACCAATTGCGCGAAAAACTGCTGACCCTCGATCCGGCCAGCGACCAGGCGCGCCAGGGCTACACCCTACTCGGCAACGTGGAAGAGGCCCGCGGCAACGACGCGGCGGCGGCGGCGGCGTGGCGGACGGCCCTGGTCAGCAAATTCGACCCCACCATCGCGGCCGAGGCGGCGGAGGCGGCGACGCGCGCGGAGGGCCGGGTGAGCGACAGCAGCGCCGCGCTATTCCGGCGCGCCCTGGCGGAGGCGCCGCCCGACGCGCCATGGCGGGACGTGGTGCAGCAGCGTCTGACCGGGCGAAACTAACCCCCCTGGCGTTCGGCCCCGCTGGCGTGCGATGGAGCGCGCATGTCCGAGGCCGCACCTGTAAACCTGCTCCGCACCCGCCGCTTCCTGCCGTTGTTCCTGTCGCAATCGCTGGGGGCGCTCAACGACAACATGTTCAAGAATGCCCTGGTGGCGCTGGTGATCTTTCAGTTGCACGAGGGCGGCACGGCGCTGGTGGCGTTGGCCGGCGGGTTGTTCATCCTGCCCTATGTCCTGCTCTCTGCCACCGCCGGTCAGCTGGCGGACCGGCTGGACAAATCGCGGCTGCTGCGATGGACCAAGCTGGCGGAGGTGGCGCTGATGGGCGTCGCCGCCTGGGCCTTGCTCGCGGTCAATATCCCCGGGTTGCTCGTGGTGCTGTTCGGCCTGGGGATACAGGCCGCGTTCTTCTCGCCGTTGAAATTCGGGCTGCTGCCGGACCATTTGCTGCATGACGAGCTGGTGCGGGGCAATGCGCTGATCGAGGTCGGCACCTTTGTCGCCATCATCGGCGGCACGATCGCGGGCGGCGCGTTGGTGACGCTCCCGCATGGCACGGCGATCGTGGCCGGGCTCGGCATGCTGGTGGCGCTCGGCGGCGCGGCGGCGGCGTATGGCGTGCCGCCGGCAGAGCCCAGCGCGCCGGGGCTCCGCATCGGCTGGAATGTGGTGGCGGAGACGGCGTCCCTCGTGCGGATGGCGCACGCGAACCGCGCCGTTTGGCTCAGCACCCTGGGGCTGTCCTGGTTCTGGACCGTGGGTGCCACCTTCTTGACCGAGTTTCCGGAGATGGTGGCCCACGACCTGCACGGTGATGTCCGGGTGCTGAACCTTTTGCTGGTGTGCTTCGCGGTCGGTGTCGCGGCTGGTTCCGTGCTGGCCGGACGGCTGTTGCATGGGGGCGAGATCTCGGCCCGGCACGTGCCGTTCGCCGCCTTGCTGCTGTCGGTATTTACCTTCGGCTTTGCCCATTTCGCCGGTCTGCCGGAGGCCGCGGGCTGGTTCACCGTGACCACGATCGTGTCGTCCCCGTCCGGCCTCGCGGCACTCGCCTGCCTTTTGGCGGCGTCGGCGTGCGGCGGAGTGTTCTCCGTGCCGCTTTATTCCATTATCCAGGACCGGTCCGACCCGCATCGCCGGGCCAGCATGATCGCCGCCAACAATGTGGTGAATGCGGGCTTCATCGTGCTGGGCTCGGCGGCGGCGGCGGGGCTCGCCAAGGCGGGGTTGCCGCCGGTGACCGTGCTGGTAGTCGCCGCGGCGCTCAACCTGGTGGCCGCATTCCTAATCTGCCGCTTGCTGCCGGATGACGTGATGCAGGGCATCTTTCGCCTCTATTTCCGTTTGTTCCATGGCCTGCGCGTGGTCGGTGTTGAGAACGTGCCGCCGCCGGGCACCCGCGTGGTGGTGGCGTCCAATCATGTCTCGCTCGCGGACGGCGTGTTGCTGGCGGCCGCACTCCCGGGGCACAGCATTTTCGCGGTCGATACCACCGTCGCCCGCAAATGGTGGGTCCGCCCGTTCCTGGCGCAGGTCAGCGTGCTGACCGTCGATCCCACCAACCCCTACGCCGCCCGCCAAATGGTGCACGCGGTCGAGTCCGGTAAGCGAGTCGTGATCTTTCCCGAGGGCCGCATCACCCGCACCGGGTCGCGCATGAAGGTCTATGACGGGGCCGGTATGGTGGCGGATCACGCGGACGCCGTCGTGCTGCCGGTCCACATCGATGGGTTGGAGCGGAGCCGGCTCGGCCGCCTGCCGCCTGGCGCACGCCGCCTGTGGTTTCCCCGCGTGACCGTCACGATCCTCCCGGCCCACAAGCTCGCCATCGACCCGGCGCTCGAGGGACGCGGCCGCCGCCGGGCGCTGGGGGCGGCGATGGAGGACCTGATGACGGATGCCGAGTTCCGGACGCGCCCGATCGACCGCAGCCTGTTCACCGCCTTGCTGGACGCCGCCGCCGAGCATGGCCGTAAGAAAGAGGTGCTGGAGGACGTGACCTTCACGCCGCTCACTTTCGGCCGGCTGATCCTGGGCTCCGCCGTGTTGGGCCGGGCGATCGCGGCGATGACGGAGCCGTCCGAGCGGGTGGGCGTGATGCTGCCGAACGCCAATGGTGCGGTGGTGACGGTGTTCGCGCTGCAGGCGTTCGGGCGTGTGCCGGCCATGCTGAATTTTTCCGCCGGGGCCGCCGCCATGTTGGCCGCGTGCCGGGTGGCGCAGGTCCGCACCGTGCTCACGTCCCGCGTGTTCATCGAGAAGGCCAAGCTGCAGGAGGTCGTGGCCCGCATGGACGGCGTGCGCCTGGTGTATTTGGAGGATGTGCGCGCCGGCCTCGGACGCATGGCGAAATTGCGCGGCCTGTGGGATGCGCGCCGTGCGCGACATTTGCCCGGCGCCCGCATGGCTGGCACGGATCCCGCGGCGGTGCTGTTCACCAGCGGGTCGGAGGGCACGCCCAAGGGGGTGGTGCTGAGCGGACGCAGCATCCTCGCCAACATCGCCCAGGTGGGGTCCGTGCTGGATTTCAACGCGACCGACCGGGTGCTGAACGCGCTGCCGCTGTTCCATGCGCTGGGCCTCAGCTCCGCCACGCTGCTGCCGATGCTGGCCGGGGCGCGGGTGTTCCTGTATCCGTCTCCGTTGCATTACCGCATGGTGCCGGAGCTGACATATGGCACGGACGCCACGTTCCTGTTCGGCACCGACACGTTCCTGACCGGCTGGGCCCGCTATGCCCACCCGTATGATTTCCGCACCATCCGCTATGTGATCGCCGGTGCCGAGAAGATCCGCGACGAGACGCGGCGGCTGTATG
>JAYVOF010000091.1:0-33351 GCA_043758105.1 Rhodospirillales bacterium
AGCCTGACATATATCGGAACGCCGAGGCTCGGGAAAAGAGTGAAGTCCCACCCTCCCGGATATTCGTCCGGGGCGAATTGCCCTCTCGAACGGCAAAAAAGCCCGGAGCGTGAGCTCCGGGCTTTTTTTCGAGGCCATGCCGGGCGGCTAACCGCCCGGGTGCGTCAGATGGTTAGGCCTGCTTACCGAAGCTCTCGACCGCGAGGGTCATCCGGCCGGCGATCGGCGCAATGGCCTGCTCGGCAAGCTTCAGGCTCGAATCGGCCACGTGGCTGGTCTGCGTCAGCGCCTTCTCGACGGTGGAACGGGCGAGCGTCGTCTGCAGCTCGAGGGCCTCCTTAATGGACTTGACGCTGGTCAGCGCGCGGAAGGTGTTCAGCGCCTCTTCCACGGACGCCTGCGCGGTGGCGGCCATCTGCTTGGTGAGGTCCTGCATGCCGGTCGCAAAGATCTGGCTGGACTTCACGATGGCTTCGACGTTGCCTTGGCCGAAGGACACGAACTCTTCTGCGGTCTTCATGATATGTGGCACTTTCCAAAAGGGCGGGCATCGCCCGCTCGGTTATATCTGCTGCACTGCAGCATCGGTGTTGTGGAACGTTCTTAAGGGCACGTCAACCGAAATTGTGCAGTGCACAAAAATCGGGAACACACGATTTCGTGAAGTCTTGATCTCAATTCGCATTAACGTTCATCAACCCGCTGACGGCAAACGATTCACAACACTCTAGGACTGGACAAAACAAGCCGGCCCCGGTACGATGACGATATCAACGAGGAATGGCGTGGCATGCCAGAGTCAATCCGTATCCGCCTAGCATTCTGCCTGGCCGTTCTCACCGCGATCCTGCCCGCACGAGCGGCAATGGCACAGGTCGGATCGGACCGATATGCCTCCATCGTCATGGACGCCAATAGCGGGGCGGTCCTATCCCAGGCCAATGCGGACGAATTCAGGTTCCCCGCAAGCCTCACCAAGATGATGACGCTCTATCTCTTGTTCGAAGCCGTGCGGGACCGGCGCATCGCTCTCAATGAGCCAGTGCCCATATCAGCCACCGCCGCATCGATGTCGCCGACCAAGCTCGGGCTGCTGCCGGGCACCTATATCACGGTCGAACAGGCGCTGCTGGGCCTGGTCACCAAATCCGCCAACGACGCCGCCTGCGCCCTCGGTGAGATGATGGGCGGCGACGAAGAACGGTTCGCGCAGATGATGACGCTCCGCGCCCGCGCACTGGGTATGACGAACACCACGTTCCGCAACGCCTCCGGCCTCCCGGATTGGAGCCAGGTCACCACGGCGCGTGACATGGCCCTCCTGGCCCGGCACCTGATCCAAGATTTTCCAGCGTTCTACCGCTATTTCAGCGTGCCCTCCTTCGTGTTTCAGGGCCGCCAGGTACTCAATCATCAGCGGCTGTTGCAGACCTACCCGGGTGCCGACGGGCTAAAGACCGGCTATACCGAGGCCGCAGGATATAACGTCGTCACGTCAGCGGTGCATGGCGACACCCGCCTGATCGGCGTCGTGCTCGGCGCCAGCAGTGGCGGGGAGCGCGACCAGCATATGGCGCTGCTGTTGGATCAGGGCTTCGAACATCAGGGGGGCCCCGTCCTCGCGCGACGGGATGCCCCCTGGAACCGGATGTCCGCGTTGATCGCCGCCGCCCAGGCAGCTCAGAGCCTGCCGCCTCCCGTGCCGCTTTATGCGGCCCCGTACGCGCCACGACCGGCGGCGCGGACCCGGCTCCCGCAAAGCCTTCTCGTCTCGGTGGCGCCCCTGCCTGCCCGCCATGCCGTCCCCCGCAGCGACATTCACGATTCTGACCGGCGCGTCGCCAGCCAACGCTATTCCGAGTCGCGCACTTCCGAGCCCCGCACGATACCACCCCACGCAGGACACAACGTTCACGCCCCCTTGCCGATCCCACCGCCCGTGCGTGTCATCCACCCCACCCGCACGGCAACAGAAAGTATGATGTTCCACACCCGAGGATAGAACCGTAAGGCCTCCCCTTGCGCCGAACCGTCCTGCCCAGCATTTTAACAGGAGCATCAACCTAGGACCCCCATGGACGGCGGCAGCGACAGCAGACGGATCACGATCCATCACCCGGAGGACTTCGACGGCATGCGCGCCGCGGGGCAACTGGCTGCCGCGACCCTCGACATGATCACCCCGCACATCCGCCCTGGCGTCTCCACGCGGGAGATCGACCAGCTATGCCATGATTTCATCCTCGGCCACGGCGCCATTCCGGCTACGCTCGGCTATCGCGGCTATCAGCACTCCAGCTGCACATCGATCAACCATGTCGTCTGCCACGGCATCCCCGGTGACCGGCGGCTGATCGACGGCGACGTGCTGAATATCGACGTGACGGTGGTGCTGAATGGCTGGCATGGCGATACCAGCCGGATGTATGCGGCGGGCACCCCCTCCACCCGCGCCACCAAGCTTATGGACGTCACCCATGCCGCGCTGATGCGGGGCGTGGCGGCGGTGAAGCCGGGTGCTACGCTGGGCGATGTCGGCCAGGCGATCCAGCGCTATGTCGAACACCACCGGTTCAGCGTCGTCCGCGATTTCTGCGGCCACGGCATCGGGCGGCGCTTCCACGAGGCGCCCAACGTGCTGCATTTCGGACGCGCCGGTGAGGGTCCAGTATTACGGCCCGGCATGTTCTTCACCATCGAGCCGATGGTGAACGCGGGGCGGCCGGAGGTAAAGGTGCTGGACGATGGCTGGACCGCGGTGACCCGGGACCGCAGCCTGTCCGCCCAGTTCGAGCACATGGTCGGTGTGACCGATACCGGGTGCGAGGTGTTCACCTTCTCACCGGCGGGCCTGCACATGCCGCCGTATTCGTGACCCACGTCACGACCCACCGGCTGCGGTTCAACGATACCGACCGTCTCGGGCACGTGAATAACGCGGTGTTTGCGGTCATGCTGGAACAAGGCCGCTCCGAGCTCGCGGTCGAGTCGGGTTTGCCGATCGAGGCGGAAGACCAAGCGTTGGTGATCGTCCGGCTCGAGCTGGATTTCGTGCGCGAGATGGCCTGGCCCGGCGAGGTGCGGATCGAGACGGAGGTGGCGCGGATGGGCGGGCGGTCCTTCACGCTGCGCCAGCGCCTGGTGTCGGGCGGGGAAATCTGCGCCCGGGCGAGCACGGTGCTGGTGGTTCTGGACCGGGGCACCGGGCGGGCTGCGACGCTGAAAGACGAGTGGCGTCAGACGTTGCAACGCTGGCATGTGCCGGATGAGTGATCTGCTGGACCCGGCCCCGCCGTCACCACTGAGTGCCGAGGGTCACCGGGCGCGGATGCGGGCGCGGCTGATCACCGCCGGGCCGGACAGCGTGGCGGATCATGAGCTGCTGGAGATGGTGCTGTTTTTGGCATTGCCGCGGCGGGATACGAAGCCGATCGCGCGGTCGCTGCTGGACCGGTTCGGCAGCTTCGCCGGGGCGGTATCGGCGGCGCCCCAGGCGTTGCGGGCCATCGATGGCCTGGGTGAGGCCGGGGTGGCAGCGCTGAAGACGATCCAGGCGGCCGGCATCCGGCTGGTGCGGGCGGAGGTGATGAACCGGCCGGTGCTAAATAATTGGGACCGGCTGATGGAGTATCTGACCGCGGTGCTAAGCCGGGAGCGGGTGGAGCAGTTCCGGGTGCTATACCTCGACAACAAGAACCGCCTGCTCGCAGACGAGGCGCAGAGCCGGGGGACGGTGAACCACACGCCGGTCTATCCGCGGGAAGTGGTGAAGCGGGCGCTCGAGCTGCATGCGACGGCGTTGATCCTGGTGCATAATCACCCCAGCGGCGACCCGACTCCGTCCGCCGACGATATCTCCATGACCAAACAAGTACGGGAGGCAGCGGCGGCGCTGTCGATCGCTCTGCATGACCATGTCATCATCGGTAATGGACGGTGGCTCAGTTTCCGGGCCGACGGAATACTGTAATACCAACGGCGGTAGTCGGTGACCCACTATCCTTAACCGTCATTGCGAGCCGCTTGGCGAAGCAATCCAGGGGCCGCCAGAGCACCGGTTGCCGCTGGATTGCCGCGCCGGGCTTGTAAGATATTCAACCTTGAACACCAAATCCGCGTTTGAGTCACCGTTCGACCGAACACCATCCTTGTTGTTTTTAAACGCCAAGCCGCCAAGACGCCAAGGAAAACAACAACTTGGCGTCTTTGCGTCTGGGCGTTTCCGAGCGACCGGGCGGGCTTTGCGCGGTTTACGATGATGCTCGAATGCTGCAAGCACATTAATTTACAGGCCCGCCCCAGCGGGGCTCGAAATGACGAGTGCCGAGCGGGGTGAGTGTCATGAGGCCGAGGGCTTCGGGCTGGTGGCCATCATGACGAGATTCGCGGTTGGGCAACGCGCGTCAGGTGGTGCCCCGTACGGGATTCGAACCCGTGTTACAGCCTTGAAAGGGCCGTGTCCTAGGCCTCTAGACGAACGGGACCGCGGCGCGGTGCGTAGCGCGGCAGAGCCCACCGGGTCAAGCGGGGTGGGTCAAGCAGGCGCGGCGTCGGCTAGGAAAAACCCGGCGGTCGTGGTGCCATTCCATTCTTCGGCGCGCAAATGCCCGGCCAGATGCAGCGGCGGCCCGGGGTGCAGCAGCGCGTCGGCCAGGGCACCGTCGCGGGCGCGGAACAGCACGATTTTGAGGCGCGGGCCGCCGCCCTCGCCCTGGGCATAGGCGCGGATGGTGGTGCCCTCCTTGCCGATGCGCTCCGGCCGGGTGATGTGGGTGCGCGGCAGGACGAACACCGGCTCGGTATTGCCGTGGCCGAACGGGGACAGGCGCTGGACGTGCTGCGCCAACTCGACCGTGGCGGCAGGGACGGCCAGCGTGCCTTCGATCTCGAGCCCGGCGGCCGGGGGCAACAACGCGGCATCGGCGAGGCGTTCGTTCAAGAAGGCATGAAAATCCGTCAGGCGGGCGGCGTCCAGCGAGAAGCCGGCGGCCATAGCGTGACCGCCGCCGGTCAGCAGGATGCCGTGGCTGCGCGCCGCCATGATGGCGCGGCCGAGATCGATGCCGGGCACGGAGCGTCCGCTGCCACGGACGATGCCATCGGTAAGAGCGCCGACGCAGGTGGGGCGGTTATGCCGTTCCTTGATCCGCCCGGCGACGATGCCGACGACGCCCGGGTGCCAGCCCGCGCCATGCACCAGCAGCGCCGCCTGGCCCGCCTGCGCGGCGGCTTGGGCGTAAGCGTCATCGAGCATCCCGGCCTCGACCTCTTGCCGGTCGCGGTTGGTGCTGTCGAGGATGAGGGCGAGGCGGCGGGCTTCGACCGGGTCATCGCAAAGCAGCAAACGCAAGCCCACATCCGCGGTGCCGATGCGCCCGGCGGCGTTGATGCGGGGGCCGAGCGCGAAGCCGCAGGTGAACGCGGTCGGGAGGTCCTTGGCGGACGCGGCGTCCAACAGGGCGGCGATGCCGGGCCGGGCACGGCGGGCCATGACGCGCAGGCCCTGGGTGACCAAGGCGCGGTTGAGGCCGATGAGCGGCATGACGTCGCAGATGGTGGCCAGCGCCACGAGGTCCAGCAGCTCCCGCAAATCCGGCTCGGCCCGGCCCGCGAACCAGCCGGCGCGGCGAAGGGCGCGGAGGGCGGCGATGGCGGTGAGGAAGGCGATGGTGGCGGCGCAAACGTGGCCGAGGCCGGAAGTGCAGTCCAGCCGGTTCGGGTTGACGGTGGCCCAGATCGGCGGTGGCGGACCTTCGGCCACGTGGTGGTCCAGCACGAGCACGTCCGCGCGGGTGTGCACCGCTTCTAGCGCGGCGGCGGCGGCGGTGCCGCAATCGACGCAGACGATGAGGGTGGCCCCCTGGGCGTGGAGGCTTTGCAGCGCCGGGCCATTCGGGCCGTAGCCTTCTTTCAGGCGATCCGGCACGTGGTGTAGCACCGTGCAGCCGAGGGTACGCAGCGTGCTGACGATGATGGCGGCGCTGCAGGCCCCATCCACGTCGTAATCACCGAACACGGCCACGGTTTCGTGGTGTTGGACCGCGTGGGCGAGGCGTTCGGCGGCGCGGTCCATGTCCCGGAGTATGGACGGATCGGGCAGCAGGGATTTTAGGGTGGGGGTGAGAAAGTCCGCGGCGGTATCGATGCCGATGCCTCTTATGGCCATGAGGCTGGCGACGATCTGCGGCAGGTCGTGCTTCTGGGCGATGCCTTGGGCGATGCGTGGTTCGGGATTTTTGTAATGCCACGTGCGTCCGGTTAGCGATAGATCGATGGACATTAACGCTGGTGCTCTGCAAGTAAGATTAACACAGAGGCACAGAGGCACAGAGACACAGAGAGGAATTTCCGACACAATACACCAGCGGCATCAACTAACAACCCGTCATTGCGAGCCCCGCTTGGGGCGCGGCAATCCAGGGACACCAGGTGTTCTTGCGGCCCCTGGATTGCTTCGCCAAGCGGCTCGCAATGACGATGACTTTGCGCGTCATCCTTTATGGCCGTTGATATTAAGTTAAGCATGAGAAGCCGAGCCGAACGTACATACCCTCTCTGTGTCTCTGTGTCTCTGTGTCTCTGTGTTCCACTGACCTACTACAATATAAAAATTCAGTCCGGCTGCCAGGTTTTGGTTTGGAAGTTATGGTGCGCCTCGATATACCGCACCGTCCCGGACTTGGACCGCATGACGATCGAGTGCGTGACCGCGCCGGATCCGAACCGCCGCACCCCCCGCAACATCGCGCCCGACGTCACGCCGGTGGCGGCGAACATCACGTCGCCGCGGGCCATTTCATCCACCGCGTATTTGTGGTGGGGGTCGTTCACCCCCATGGCCCGCGCCCGCTCCCGCTGCGCGTCGTCTTCGAACAGCAGCCGTCCCTGCATCTGGCCGCCGATGCAGCGGAGCGCCGCCGCCGCCAGCACGCCCTCCGGCGCGCCGCCCGAGCCCATGAACAGATCGACCCCGCCCTCCGGCATCGCCGCCGCCATCACGCCCGCCACGTCGCCGTCGCCCAGCAGCATGATGCGCGCCCCCGCCTCCCGGCAATAGGCCATGTGTTCAGCATGCCGCTCCCGCTCGAGCATACAGACCACGAGGTCGCCGATCTCCCGCTTCTTGGCGCGGGCCAGGTTGCGCAGATTCTCGGTGACGCTCGCGTCCAGATCCACCACGCCCGGCGGCAGCCCGGGCCCCACGGCGATCTTGTCCATATAAATATCCGGCGCGTGTAGGAAATTCCCCTTTTCGGCCAGTGCCACGACCGCCAGCGCGTTCGGCCCGCCCTTGGCCGTGGTGGTCGTGCCCTCCAGCGGATCGACCGCGATGTCCATTTCCGGGCCGCCGGAGCCGACTTTTTCGCCGATATACAGCATGGGCGCCTCGTCCATCTCGCCCTCGCCGATCACCACGGTGCCGTCGATCGCCACGCTGTCGAACGCCCGGCGCATGCCCTCGACCGCGGCGCCGTCCGCCTGATTCTTCTCGCCCCGGCCCATCCAGCGGGACGCGGCGAGCGCCCCGGCCTCGCTGACACGAACCAGTTCGAGGGCAAGGTTACGGTCATAGGTGATTTCAGGGCGCATACGGCACAGTCCTATAGCGGTTCGATTCGGATCAACGCGGGCGGTTCCAGCACCGAATCCATGGCGGCGATGGCGGCGATGGCGGTGCGGATCGCGGCCTCACCGGTCTCATGCGTGACCAGCACCACCGGCACCGCCTCACCCGGCGCACGGCCGCGCTGGATCATGCTCTCGAGGCTGACACCCGCATCCCGCAGCGCGGCGGTCACGTCGGCGATCACCCCGGCGCGGTCGAGCAGCATGAGGCGCAGGTAATATGCGCCGACATGGGCCAGCATCGGCACGGTCGGCGTGGGCGTGAGGTCGGCGGCGCTGGCGCCCCAGACCGGGGTGATGCGGCCCCGGGCGATGTCGATAAGGTCCGCCACCACCGCGCTCGCGGTCGGCCCGGCGCCCGCGCCCCGGCCCTCCAGCATGATGCGGCCCACCGCGTCGCCCTCCGCCACGACGGCGTTGAACACCCCATCCACCCGGGCGATGGCGCTGGCGACCGGGACCATGCAGGGATGCACCCGGGTCTCGATCCCCTCGGCGGTGCGGCGCGCGATGCCGAGCAATTTGATGCGGTAGCCGAGTTCGGTCGCGAAGGCGATATCGGTGGCGCTGACGCCGCGGATGCCCTCGATATGCACGGCGGCGAAATCGACCGGGCGGTTGAACGCCAGCGCGGCCAGGATCGCGAGCTTATGCGCGGCGTCCACGCCATCGATGTCGAACGCCGGGTCGGCTTCGGCGTAGCCGAGGCGCTGCGCGTCCGCCAGAACATCCGCGAACTCCCGCCCCTGTTCGCGCATGGTGGTGAGGATGTAGTTGCAGGTGCCGTTCAGGATGCCAGCGAGCCGGGTGATCTGGTTGGCGGCGAGGCCCTCGCGCAGCGCTTTTATAACGGGAATACCGCCCGCGACCGCGGCCTCGAACAGCAAGGGCGTGTCCCCGGCGGCTTGGGCCAGCGCCATGCCGTGTACGGCGATCAGCGCCTTGTTGGCGGTGACGACCGGCTTTTTCGCATGGAGCGCGGCCTCCACGGTGGCGCGGGCCGGCCCCTCGCTGCCGCCGATGAGTTCCACGATGACATCGAGGCTGGGGTCATTGGCGAGCGAGACCGGGTCCTCGAACCAACGGAGGCCATCGGTGCCGACGCCGCGGTCCCGGGTGCGGTCCCGGGCGGACACGGCGGTGACGGCGATGGCGCGTCCGGCGCGGGCCTGGATGAGGGTGGCGTTGTCCCGCAACAGCCTCAACACGCCCGCGCCCACCGTGCCGAGGCCGGCCACGCCGATCGAAAGGGGGCGGGTCATTCCGCCGCGGCGGCAGGGGCGACGTTGCTGTCGCTGGCGAGGAACGTCTTGATGCTGCGCACGGCCTGGCGCAGGCGTTGGGTGTTTTCCACCAGCGCGATGCGGACATGGGTGTCGCCGAATTCGCCGAAGCCGATGCCGGGCGCCACCGCCACCTTCGCCCGGGCCAGCAGCAATTTGCTGAACTCCACGCTGCCCAAATGGGCGTAGCGCGGTGGGATCGGGGCCCAGGCGAACATGGAGCCGTCCGGGCTCGGCACGTCCCAGCCGGCTTGGTTCAGGCCGCGGACCAGCACGTCACGGCGCTCCTTATATAACGTGCGCATCTCGGCCACGCATTCCTGCGGGCCGGTGAGGGCCGCGGTGGCGGCGACCTGGATGGGGGTGAACGCCCCGTAATCGAGGTAGGACTTCATCCGGGCCAGCGCCGAGATCAACCGCTTGTTGCCGGCGGCGAACCCCATGCGCCAGCCGGGCATGGAATAGGTCTTGGACAGGCTGGTGAACTCGACGGCGATGTCCTTGGCGCCGGGCACCTGCAACAAGGACGGCGGCGGCTCGTCGTTGAAATAGATTTCGGCGTACGCCAGGTCAGACATGATGTAGATGCCGTGCTTGCGGCAGAACGCCACGACTTCGCGGTAGAAATCGAGGCTGGCCAAATACGCGGTCGGGTTGCTCGGGAAGTTCACGATCAACGCCGTGGGCGGCGGGACGGAGTGTCGGACGGCGGTGTCCAGCGCGCGGAGCATCGTCTCGTCCGGCGTGGCCGGAATGCTGCGGACGCTGGCACCGGCGATGATGAAGCCGAATTGGTGGATGGGATAAGACGGGTTCGGCACCAGGATCGTATCGCCCGGGCTGGTGATCGCCGCGGCGAGGTTCGCCAGGCCCTCCTTGGAGCCGAGCGTCGCGACGATTTCGGTTTCGGGGTCCAGCGCCACGTTGAACCGGCGCTCGTAATACCCGGCCAATGCCCGGCGCAAACCAGGGATCCCTTTGCTCGTGCTGTACCGGTGGGTGCGCGGGTCCTGCACCGCCTCGATCAGCTTCGCCACGATATGCGGCGGCGTGCCGCTATCGGGGTTGCCCATGCCGAGGTCGATGATGTCTTCACCACGGGCTCGCGCGGCAGCCTTGGCCTGGTTCACTTCGGCGAACACATAGGGTGGCATGCGGCGGATGCGGTGGAACTCTTGGGTCATGGGGCTCGGGTCCATAGGGGAAACATCAGTCTATCAAAGTTGCGCGGCCACCGCGACCGTCTGCGTGCGCGTCTTGGTGGATTTGGTTGGCGGGCACGCCGGCGGCGGTGAGGCGGGCGCGGATGGCCTGCACGCGCCGTAACGCGAGATCGAGCGCGGCGGGTTCGGGGGCGTTGCCCGTCGCGTCGCCGCCCGCGCTCACCTGGATCGGCCCGCCGAACCGCCGGCCGGCCAACGCCTGCAGCGCGGCCTCCGTCTGGGGTGGCAGGGTGTCGGCACCGCGGGCAAAGCCGATCTCGACCATGAGACGCGGACGGAGCGTGGCGGGGGCGAACACCGCGGCCGGCAGACCCGGTAGCGCCGGCACCGGCGGCGGCTCGCCGGGGATCGCCGGGATGGGTCCTGACGCGATCGCGGCCGTTTCCTGGCCGGCGGGCCGCGTGTCCGGTGCTTCAACGCGAGGCGGGGCGGCGGATGGGACGGCGGGCGCGGCGGCGGCGTCGAAGGTGGCGGTCGAGACGTCCGGGTCGGGCGCGGGCCCGGCACGGTTGGCCGCGATACCCGGCGCGCGCGGCGCATGCGCCGCGGCGCTCGGCATGACCAGGGGGTCCTGCGCGTTCTGCAGCAGCGTCGTGTTCCGTTCGGAGGCGAGGCGCGCAGCGAATGTGCGCCGGGTCGGCTGGTCGGTCGGCACCGGACGGGCGGGGACGCTCGCGAGGTTGGGGTAGGGATCGCCCACGCCGGGTGGTGGCGGACGCTGCTCGGCGACCAGCCCGCCCTCCAGATTATGCCACCAATCGATCGGCGTATCGGGCGTGAGGTGGCTGTCATACAGGCGCTCGACTCCGGCGGTTGTCGTGGCGCAGCCAGCGACCAGCAGGGTTGCAGCCAGCCCGGCTTGTCTCCAACCCCTCATACGCCTAGCGTTACAGTGCTCGTCATAGGCCATCGCCACACCCCTTTCGTGGCGTCATGTAGCGCGGCAATGACGGCTTCGGGAAGGATACGTCCATGGCTGACACGATTAAGAGCGTAGCCCACGAGCCGCCGCCGCCGTTCAAAATGGCTGATCCCGCCGTCCTCGGACGCTCGATGGCCGATATTGCCGAGCGGTCGCAGCGCCTGGTCGGTGATTGGGTGACCCGGCAATCGCATGAGACGCCGAACATGGACCCGCTCAAATTGGGCCAGGCGTTCATGGAAATGACCCAGCAATTGATGCGCGACCCCAGTCACATGATGCAAGCGCAGATCGGCTTATGGCAAGACTACATGACGCTGTGGCAAAATACCACCAAGCGGATGATGGGCTTAGGCAGTGACCCGGTGATCCAAGCGGACCCGAAGGACAAGCGGTTTAAGGACGACGCCTGGAAAGAAAGCCAGGTGTTCGACTTTATCAAGCAGTCCTACCTGCTTTCATCCCGCTATGTGCAGACCGTTGTGTCCAACGTCGATGGATTGCCGCCTAAGACCGCGCAGAAGGTCGATTTCTACTCGCGGCAATTCGTGGACGCGATGAGCCCCAGCAACTTCCTGATGACCAATCCCGAGGTGCTGCGCAAGACGGCCGAGACCGGCGGTGAGAACCTGGTGCGGGGCCTTACCAATTTGTTATCCGACCTCGAGCGGGGCAAGGGTAAGCTCAGCATCAAGATGACGGACCCGGATGCGTTCAAGCTCGGTGAGAACATCGGGGTTTCGCCGGGTAAGGTGGTCTATCAAAACGAGCTGATGCAGTTGGTGCAATACTCGCCCAGCACGGAGACGGTGCTGAAGCGTCCGTTGCTGATCGCGCCGCCGTGGATCAATAAGTTCTACATCCTGGACCTCCGGCCAAAGAACAGCCTTGTTCGTTGGGCCGTCAGCCAGGGCCACACGGTATTCATGATCTCGTGGGTGAATCCCGACGAGCGGTTGGCGGAAAAGAGCTTCGAAAACTACATGACCGAGGGCTTCCTGGCGGCGTTGGACGCGATCGAGCAGGCGACGGGTGAGCGGGAGGTGAACGCCATCGGCTATTGCCTGGGCGGCACCTTGTTGGCCAGCACGCTCGCATGGTCGGCCGTGACCAAGGATGACCGGATCAAATCCGCCACGTTCTTCGTCACCATGATGGACTTCAAAGAGGCCGGCGAGCTTGGTGTGTTCATCGATGAGGAACAGCTCAAGCAACTCGAAGAAAAAATGGAGAAGCGCGGATTCCTGGATGGGGCCGAGATGGCGAGCACGTTCAATATGTTGCGCGCCAACGACCTGATCTGGTCGTTCGTAGTGAACAACTACCTGATGGGTAATGATCCGTTCCCGTTCGACCTGCTGTATTGGAACAGTGACAGCACGCGGATGCCGGCGCGTATGCATTCGTATTACTTGCGCAACATGTATCATGATAACTTGCTTGCTGTGCCGGACGGCCTTACGCTGAATGGCGAAAAGATCGATTTGAGCCGCGTGAAGGTGCCAGCGTATTTCGTCTCAACCCGGGAAGACCACATCGCACCGTGGAAGAGCACGTATGCCGGGACCCATTTGCTGGGCGGGCAAAACCGGTTCGTGCTGGCGGCGAGCGGGCATATCGCAGGGGTCGTGAACCCGCCCGAAGGCGGCAAATATGGCCATTGGATCAATGACGCGCTGCCGGACACGCCCGACGCATGGCTCGCGGGCGCGACCGAGATGGCCGGCTCATGGTGGCCGGATTGGCAGCGCTGGATCCTGGCCTTGGACGCGGAGATGGTGCCGGCGCGGGTGCCGGGCGACCATGCGTTGAAGGCGCTCGAGGACGCGCCCGGCAGCTATGTGAAATTGAAGGCGAGCTGATGACCGATCTGACGCTGTGGGGCTTCGACGGCTCCACCTATGTTCGTACCGTGAAGATGCTGCTGGCCGCAAAAGGGGTCAGCGGCTTTCAGCAGGTGCCGCTCAACGTGCTGGAAGGCGCGCCGAAGCAGCCGGAGCACCTGGCGCGGCATCCGTTCGGTAAGGTCCCGGTGCTGGATCATGACGGAATGCGAATCCTCGAGACGTCGGCCATCACCCGGTATCTGAACGATGTGCTGCCGGGTCCGTCGCTGGTGCCGTTGACCCCAAAGGACCGGGCCCGGATGGATATGGTCATCGGGCTGATCGACTCGTATGGCTATAACGCGCTGATCGGGGTGGCGGGCTACCACCTATTCCCGGCCTTCATCGGTGGCCAGAATGAGGCCGCGCGGGAGGCCGGGATCGAGACGGGGCGGAAGGTTTTGGCGTATGCGATGCAGACCCGCGGAAGCTCGCCGTTTATTGCCGGAGATTTGAGCCTGGCCGATTTCTACTTGGCGCCAATTGCGTTCTACGTCGCGTTGACCCCTGACCGGGACAGGGTATTCGACGTGCCGGGCTTTGCCGAGTGGTGGGCACGGGTGCAGGAATTACCCAGCTATATCAACACTCAGCCCCAGTTGGGATAAGATCAGCCTCACTCGTCATTGCGAGCCCCGCTTGGGGTGCCGCAATCCAGGGGCAACAAGCGCTCTGGCGGCCCCTAGATTGCTTCGCCAAGCGGCTTGCAATGACGACGTCTGATGACCGGTCAACATTAATCCCCTTAGTATAAGCGCCATCGCATCAGGGGGAAAGCAAGTGGTGGCGGAGTGAGGTACAAAAGACGGATACGGCATATGTATCCAGTTGCAGATCGAGGTCCGGGAAGAATTGATCGTTGATCGCTTGGTTTGGCTTGCTCGAAATGATGGCCATTGACCATTCTTGGAAAATCCGTTCGGCCGTGAAGCCGCTGCTGATGATCTTGAAGTCATAGTGACGGGTATCGCCGGCAATCCGGCCTATCAGACGCCGAATAGGGTCAGCCGGCCCCTCCACTATTTGCGCGAACATCTTTTGGTCCGTGACCAACACGCCGGTGATGCCGCAGGCTGAATTCTCGACCCGGCTTACCAACAGAATATCTTCGAGCTCCCGGCTCAAGACCGCAAGTGACTTGGTCGCGGCGATTTTACTGTAGTAGAGGACCCGATAGACATCACTCAGCATGGCGTGTCACCACATTTCAACGATCGATCCGATGCACATGGCAGCATATCATGGATGCGAGTGTAGTCGCTTACGCCAATATTCCAAGATTAATCGATGGAGCGACGGACGGGATCCGGGGTTTCGGCGGCCTATGATCTCACGTCAGCATCGGTACGAACCCGGGGTCCCCTGCCGCCATCGCGCGTCGATACGCCGGGCGGGCACCAATGCGGGCGAGGTAGGCCAGAATGTTCGGATAGGGCGAAAGATCCACGGGGAAAAACAGCCGCATGGTCGTGAGCGAAAAGACGCTCATGATGTCGGCCGCGGTGAACGGCCCCGCCAGATACTCGTGCGTCGCAAGGCGGGTCTCGATTACCTTTAACACCCGATCGAGCCGCCCCTGGACAGCGCGTTGCACCGGGTTTCCGGGCGGGAGCGAGAGCCGGCTCAGGATCATGCAACGGCCAAGGACAGGCTGAAGGTTGCCGTTGCTAAAGTGGAACCAGTAGAGATATTCGGCGAATCCCGGATCGTCGAGGCCGGCGGCCAGGCGCCCGTTGCCGTGCTTGGCCAGCAGATACTCCACGATCGCCGCACTCTCGGCCAGCATCAGAGGACCCTCGGTGATGACCGGGGCCGCCCCCATGGGGTGGAGCGCATCGAGCTCCGGCGGTGCGAGGATCGTCGTGGGGTGACGAACATAGTGCTTGATCTCGTATGGCAGGCCGAGCTCTTCGGCGAGCCAGATGATGCGCTCGGATTGACTGCGGCCGAGGTGGTGGATGGTGAGCATCGTCACTCCCAATCGCGTCCGGAGGGGTCGAACATCTGTTCGGCAGCGCGCATCGTGCTGACGTTGGCCATGCGCAAGTACGGCATGTTGCCGAGCCGCGCCAGCACTTCGTCCGCGGGCGGCGTAAACACCGGCGCACCCAGCTGCGCGAGCGCCGCCGCCCGGTCATCCGACGCGAGGGCGGTGCCGGCCGCGGTCAGCCGGTCCACCACGGCCTGGGACGGGGTGCCAGGGGCGACCCCCAAGGCGGTCCGGACCTCGATACGCCCCTGCAATAGTTGTTCCTTGGTGAGGGCCGAAATATTGGCCCATCGGGGGCTCGTGTAAAATTCCCCGGCCACATACTCCATCGATGCTGCCGCGCGGGCGGCGTCGGCGGGACGGCCATAAAGGCGGCTACTATCTGCGAAAGAATATTGCGCGAGGTTCATCGCCGTCACATCCGGGTCGAACCCGGTGCCGAGCTGACCCGGTGCTAGCCGGGCGGTATCGGGAACCGTGACCGGCAGGCCGCACGCACTGAGCCAAAGCACGGTGATCAGCAGGAGGGTGCGCATCGGCTATACCGGCGCGATCTTACGGAGGCCGGCACGATATCGGGCCGATAATTCGGCGTAATGGGGGCTCGTCCGCGCGAATTCGGCGATTTCGTCTGGCGTGCGGTCGCGGATTTTGCGGGCGGGCGTGCCGGCCCACAGCTCACCCGCCAACAGCCGCTTGCCCGGCGTCAGCAGTCCGCCGGCCGCGAGCATGCCGTCCGGCTCGATCACCGCGCCGTCCAGTACGGTGGCCCCCATGCCGACGAACGCGCGGTCCAGCAGGGTGCAGGCATGGACGATGGCGGCGTGGCCGACGGTCACGTCATCACCGATCAGGCAGGGATAGGTGCCGCGAGCCACATGCAGGATGCTGCCGTCCTGGATGTTGCTGCGGGCGCCGATACGGATGTGGTTGGTGTCACCGCGGACGACGCAGCCGAACCAGATGGAGCTGCCGGGTCCGACCCAGACGTCGCCGATCACAATTGCGCCGGGGGCGATCCAGGCACCCGGGTCGATGCGGGGGGCGACGCCCTCGAACTCAAACAAGGACGGGCTCAAACAAGCGCGGGCTGCTTTACCGTGAGGCCGAGCATCAGGCTCAAATTCTGCACCGCGGCACCGGACGCACCCTTACCGAGATTGTCCAATTGCGCGACCAGCACCGCCTGACCACGGCCGCCGAAGACGCGGAGCGCCATGCGGTCCGTGTTGTTCAACGCCTCCGGCTGCACACCGCCGAGGGTCGGTGGCAGGATGTCGATGAGGTCGGCGTCCGCGTAATAGGCGGCGAGCACCTCATGTAGATTTTGCAGGCTCGGCGTGCCGGTCAGCAGGTCCAAATGCAGCGGGACGGAGACCAGCATGCCCTGGCGGGTATGGGCTACGGAGGGGACGAAGATCGGGCGGCGGGTCAGGCCGACGTATTTTTGCAACTCGGGAATGTGCTTGTGTTCAAGCGTGAGGCCATACAGCTCGAACGCTGGGCCGCCGTCGGCCTCATGCGCCTCGATCATGGCGCGGCCCCCGCCGGAATAACCGCTGACGGCGTTGACCGTCACCGGGTAATCGCGCGGCAGCAGCCCGGCCTCCACCAACGGTCGAAGCAGGGCGATAGCACCGGTCGGGTAGCAGCCCGGGTTGCTCACATGGGCGGCGGCGGCGATGCGGGCGGGTTGCGCTGATTCCAGCTCCGGAAAGCCATAGGTCCAGGCCGGGTCGCAGCGATGGGCGGTGCTGGCGTCCAGCAATTTTGGCGCGTCGGCGCCGAGGCTCGCGGCCAGCGCCGTGGTCTCACGGGCGGCGGCGTCCGGGAGGCAGAGCACGACCAGGTCCACCGCGGCCAGCATGTCCCGGCGTGCGGCGGGGTCCTTGCGGTGCGCCGGATCGATGCTGCGCAGCGTCACGCCGGGCATCTGCGCCAGACGGTCGCGGATACCGAGGCCGGTGGTGCCGGCTTCGCCATCGATGAACACGGTCTTGTCCATGGCCGTTCTCCAAACGCAAAGGGGCGGCCCGCTCCGGACCGCCCCCAAGGTAAGCATAATTATGGTTGGGGGCGTTACCGCTTACTGAACTGGAAGCTACGGCGGGCCTTGGCCTTACCATACTTCTTCCGCTCGACCACCCGGCTGTCGCGCGTCAGGAACCCGGCCAATTTCAGCACGCCGCGCAGCTCCGGCTCATAATACGTGAGCGCCCGGCTGATTCCGTGCCGGACCGCGCCGGCCTGACCGGACAGGCCACCGCCGTTGCAGGTGGCGACGACGTCGAACACGTTATGCCGGTCCGCGACCAGGAACGGCTGACCGAGGAGCATGCGCAGCACCGGGCGCGCGAAATACTGCGTGACCTTCTTGCCATTAATCGTGATCTCACCCTTACCCGGCTTGATCCAGACGCGGGCGATGGCGTTCTTGCGGCGGCCGGTGGCGTAGCTGCGGCCCTGTGCGTCCTTCTTCGACTCGCGCTTCGGCGCATCGGGTGCCACCATGGCGGACGCGACGGCGAGGTCCCGGAGGTCAGCCAGGGTGCGGGTGGCCGGGGCCGAAGCCTCCGGTGTGAAATCGGTGTCGGACATTTAGGAAACCCGCTTGTTCTTGGGGTTGAGGGCGGCCACGTCGAGCGGCTTGGGCTGCTGCCCGTCATGCGGATGCTCGGCGCCGGCATACACATACAGATGCCGCATCTGCGCACGCTGCAGGGGCCCCCGCGTGATCATGCGCTCCACCGCCTTCTGGATCACCCGCTCCGGGTGCGCGCCGGCCAGGATCGAGCCCTTGCTGCGCCCCTTGATGCCACCGGGGTAGCCGGTGTGCTTGTAGAAGATGTCCTGCACACCCTTGTTGCCCGTGAGGTGCACCTTCTCGGCATTCACCACCACGATATTGTCCCCGCAATCGACATGCGGCGTGAATTGCGGCTTATGCTTGCCGCGGAGACGCGTGGCGATGATGGAGGCGAGGCGTCCGAGCACCAGGCCGTCCGCGTCGATCAGCGTCCAATTCTTCACGACCTCCGACGGCTTGAGGGAGGCGGTAGTGGTCTTCAACATGGTGGGTTCCAACTGAAACAGAGCGCACGGTATGCCCCGGGAATGCCCGGCGGTCAAGGGTTTTGGCGTGTGGTATCATGATACCACATGTCCACGTCATCGGCGCCAGCGGGCGGTCGGGTCAGGCATTGTGCCGGGCGCTGCTGGCGTCGGGGGCGTCTTATACCCCCGTGGTGCGCGATGCAGGCCGCTGGGCCATGACCGGCCTGCCCGGCGTGGCGCGCGTGGCGGACCTCACGGGCGATATGCGTCCAGCGCTTGAAGGTGCCGTGAGGATCGCGTCCTGCGCGCACGCCCGGCATATCCCGGCCATTCTCGCCGCGAGCCCGGCCGAGAGCCACGTCTTTCTCGGCAGCACCCGAAAATTCACCGCCTGGCCAGACGCGCACGGCAACGGCGTGCTGGCGGGCGAGGCGGCGTTCCTTGCATCCGGCCGCCCCGGCGTGCTGTTGCACCCCACCATGATCTACGGCGCCGCTGGTGAGGACAACGTGCAGCGCCTAGCCGCCCTGCTCCGCCGGCTGCCCCTCGTACCGCTGCCGGATGGCGGGCGGGCGCTGGTGCAGCCGATCTACCAGGGGGACGTGACCCGGTGCCTCACGGCCGCGCTGGCCCGGAAATGGGACGGGCCGCAGACGGTCGTGATCGCCGGGCCGGACGCCCTGCCCTACGCCGATTTCGTCAAAGCCGTGGCCCGCGCGGCCGGGCTGGCGGCGCCCCGGCTGATGAACGCGCCCGCCTGGCTGCTGCGGCTCGCGCTGCCGTTCACCCGGCTGCCGGGACTGCCGCGGGTCCGCGCGGATGAGCTGCGGCGGTTGCTGGAGGATAAGGCGTTCCCTGTGGAGCCGATGCAAGCCTTGCTGGGTGTTCGCGCAATCTCGCATGAACAAGGCCTGAGGCTGACATTCGAAGCAACCGGCTCCGTCCGACAAATTTAGGGCACGAGGGGTGCGAAAGACCCCTGCTAAGTTTTACATTGCTCCATGGATTTGGTCCATTCTGACAGGTAACGGACATGACAACTGCGCTGCTGACACTTGAAACGACCGCGGGCCAACTGGCGGCTGAGTTGGCCCGCAGGGGCATTTCGTCCGACGACCCGATTACGCTCACGATTGAACTCGGGGACGAATTAATCCCCGGACGGCGCGAGTCACGCGCCCGCGTCGTCGCAGCTGGCTTCACTGATGACGACATTGACCGGTTGATCAAACAGGCACAGCACGAGGTCGAGCCACGACTTGAATAAGGGTCGTGGTCGGCGCGAATATGTTCATTGGCGCCGCTTTGAAGAAAACTTCCTTTTCCGCCCTGGCTTAAGGGGTGGTCGGCTTTCGAGCGGCATGACGCACTCGTAAGATCGTGATACTGTCACCATCGATCCGATACCGTATGATGTAGGGGGTCACTGAGACCAGCTCGCGAAGGACGGTGGCTTCTACTGGGCAACCACGCCGCGGAGAGTTGGCCAGACTATTCCCAGCGTCTCGTAAGGCTTCCGCCATAATAGCCGCGGCTTTCGGGTTAAAGCCGCGATATACTCAAAGGCACTCTGAACCCCACGAAGTACGGCGTCCGTCCACACGACGCGCACGCGTTAGGATTGCGGCGGCGGAACTCGCTCGCCATTAGCGAGCCGGGTTAGCCATTCGCGAACGCGCTCGTGCGGCACAACGCGTCCCGCGGCGAAATCGGCTTCGGCCTCGGCGTCCAGGCGTGCTTCGGCCAATTCATCCGGCGGGATATCGAATACCGACTTTGATCTTAAGTATGCCATGCTCACCTGCCCTGGTCATCGAGGTTATAGCATGTCCATATCAGCCACATGCAAGGATCGCAGAATGACCGGCGGCGTTCGAATTTCCGGAGAAGCCTGAATGCCCATCATCAACCGCATCGCCGAGTTCCAGGCCGACATGACCGCCTGGCGGCATGATCTGCATCGGCATCCAGAACTGGCCCTGCGTGAACACCGGACCTCGGCCGAAATCCAAAAGCGCCTGCATGAATTCGGCGTGGACGAGGTGCATGTCATGGCCGGCACCGGCGTCGTCGGCGTCATCCGTGGGCGGCCCGGCACCGGCGCCATCGGCCTCCGCGCCGACATCGATGCATTGCCGATCCTCGAGGCGACGGGCGCGTCCTATGCCAGCCAGACGCCGGGAATCATGCACGCCTGCGGCCATGACGGGCACACCGCCATGCTGCTCGGTGCCGCGCGCTACCTGGCCGAAACCCGTAGGTTCGCCGGCATCGTCTATGTGATCTTCCAGCCGGCCGAGGAGAATTTGGGCGGCGGTAAGATCATGGTCGATGAAGGCCTGTTCGAGCGCTTTCCGATGCGGCAAGTCTATGGCCTGCATAACTGGCCGACCTTTCCGGAAGGCGAGTTTCATTGGCGCAACGGCCCCATCATGGCGGCGGTGGCCAATATCACCATCGATGTCGCCGGGCGGGGCGCGCACGGGGCGCAGCCGCATCAAGGGATCGACCCGGTGGTCGTGAGCGCCGCCATTGTCCAGGCGCTGCAGAGCATCGTGGCGCGTAACGTGGATCCGATGGAACAGGGCGTGGTCACCATCGGCAGCATCCAGGGTGGCTTCACGTTCAACGTCATTCCGGACAGCGTGCAGATGCTCGGCACCGCCCGCTGGTTCAGCCCGGCGGTCGGTGACCAGCTGGAGGCCGGGGTGACGCGCCTCGCCCTCAACACCGCCGAAGCCTATGGCGCGCGGGCGACGGTCAAATTCGAACGGACCTATCCCGCCACCGTCAACGACCCGGACGCCACCCGCCTCGCGCGGCACGCCGCCATCACCGTCCAGGGCGAGGCCCGGGTGGCGGAAATGCAATATCCGAGCATGGGGGCGGAGGATTTCAGCTTCATGCTGAACCGGACCCAGGGTGCCTATCTCATGCTGGGCGCCGGGCGCGGGCCGGGCACGGTGGGCGTGCATCACCCGCGCTATGATTTCAATGACGCCATCCTGCCGGTTGGCGCGTCCTGGTGGGCGACGCTGGCGGAAGAATTGCTGATCGAGTGACGCCCGTCACAGCGGCGCGATCCGGAACCGGCCATGGTCCGCTCATGGCCAATCCCGGCCGCGGAGCATCCGGCGATGAACACCTTTTGGGCGACCGAGCGGCATTTTTCGACCGGGTTCTCGAGCATCGGCATTCGCGTGGTCAATCTCTGGCGGACCATGGCGCAGGCCTATCTTACGCACCAGCAGCAGCACATCATGTCGCACGTGGACGCGCGGCTGCGGCAGTTTGGGCTGTAATGCGGCAGGCTGTCGTTTAGCGGTCCGGTATCTGGCAAACCCCACGCTTTCAGACTACGGAGCGTCGCGGTGGCTAAATGGGGTGTTTGATGACGGACTCGATATCTGTGCTGGATCACGGCTTCGTTCGGCTGGTCGATCACATGGGCTCGGATTTGTCGATCGTGCGCGCCGCCCGCGTCTCCTACGACGCCGCATGGCGGGCGGGTGAGGATGCCGGCAGCGATGCGAAGCTGATCCGGTATCTGTGGAAGCATCAGCATTCGACACCGTTCGAGGCGGTGACGTTCACGTTCGAGGTGAAGGCCCCGATCTTCGTCCTGCGGCAATGGCACCGGCACCGGACCTGGTCGTACAACGAACTTTCGGCGCGCTACCGGGAGCTGCCGGAACAGGCCTATGTGCCGGACCCCAGCTTGATCGGCACGCAGTCCGCAAGCAGCAAACAGGCCCGGGATTTCGGCGGACCGCCGGGGATACTGGCCGAGCGGGAGGTGCAGGTCGCATCGCTGCGTCTGTCCCACGCGGCGGCCTTCAAAATGTATAAGGAGCTGCTGGAGGCCGGCTGGCCGCGCGAGATCGCACGGAGCGCGCTACCGGTCGCGACCTATTCGCACATGTTCGCCACCGTGAACCTGCTCAACCTGCTGCGCTTCTTGACGTTGCGCTCCGACCCCCACGCGCAATACGAGATCAGGGTCTATGCCGACGCCATGCTCGACCTGATCCGCCCCGTGGTGCCGATCGCGGTGGGCGCCTGGGAAGCGGGTGAGCGCCCCTAAACTAGGCCCGAAAGTTTGCCGCGACCTCAGCCCTGAGCGCGTTGCGGGCCCAGGATGTGAAGGTGTCGCGATCCAGCGCGTGCGGTCCGAGTTCGGCCCGGGCCGCCTCCGCCGCGGCGCGAAGGCAGATCACCGCGACCAAATCAGCCAGAATCATCGTCACGAACGGCGTTCCCTGGTAGCGCAGCAATCGCTCGATGTTGGTGATCGCATCCAATACCAGGTTCGCGTCATGAAACACGATGCATGCATCGCGTTCGAGCGCCGGCAGGATGGCGACGAAATCCGAGAATGCCGCCACATTGGTGTGCTCGCCATCGATCAGCGCCAGATCGAATGTCCGGCCATAGGCCTGGGCAGGAATGTCGGACGCATCGCGTTCCCAGGTCGTGAGGCGCAGGAGCGCACGGGGCGGCACGGCGGCGGCGAGATGCTCCCGCATCCGGGCCGTGGAATTGTCGTCATAGTGGAACACCTGGCCCCGCTCGTCGGGCTGCGACGGTGGCCGGGGATCCACCGAATGGACCGCCTCACACCTTGGATCGAGGAGATGCGGCAGTAGCGTCCCGCCGAGATGAGAGCCGATCTCGAGATACCCGTATCGGCCACGCAAGTTTCTAACCAGGCAGTGGATCCGCAACAGCGCCATCCGATCGCGGTCCGAGGTCTGCGTCTCGATGGTGAAGACCGCGGTGTCGGGCGCGGTAATGCGGGCGACGGCGTCCGTCATCCGCCCGTCTCTGGAACCGGTATCGACAGGAGCAGGGCCTTAAGCGATTCGAGGACCAGGGCCGGTGAATGCGCGTGGCGGTAGGCCTCGAATTCGGCCCCGGGCGGGGCACCGGCCTGTCTCGACCGGACGGCGTCGGCCATGAGCTGCGCCAGCGCCTCCGGCGTCTCCGCATCGAGCGTGAGGCCGAGCCGATGCCGGGTCACCTCGGCGCCGGCGAAGCTGTTATGGGTCGCCAGCACGGGTTTGCGTTGCCAGACGAAGTCCGACAGCACCCCGCTCGCCACATCGCGCTGGGCACCTTGATAGAGGACCAATCCGAAATCGGTGGCGGCGATCGCGTCCGCGTATTCGCCGCTCGTCAACACCGCGTATCCTGCCGGGTCGGCGCTGTGGCGGAGATCGATCCGCGCCGCCACCCGCCGTGCGGCAAACCGGTCGATGATGGCGTCTGGCTCGATGTCGCCCGCCCGACCGGTCAATAGAACGAAAACGCTGTCGCGGATGGCGGTTGGCAGGTGATCGAGGGCTGCAAGCAGGAGATCGATCCCCTTGCCCTTCCGCGCCTCGCCGATCATGCCGAACACGGTGTGGCCGGGTGTGACGCCGATCGCTCCCCGCACCCGCTCCACCTGGCCGGGCATGACATAGCGGAATTTCGATGGGTGAAGCGGAATCGTCGCCACGTTCGGCACGAGGCCCCGGAGGCGGAGGGCGATGTCATCCGACAGCGCGACGACCCGGTGCAGGCACCGCGCCACCGCCGCCAAAGACTGGCGCTGCCCGGCGGTTTCCGGAAGCCGGTGCTGGATCGCCAGGGTCGGGATCCGCCAACGCCCGACCGCCTCGGCCAACGCCGTCGCCCCACGGGGATCGAGCGAGAACGGATCGAGCGTGAGGAGGACAACCGCCTGAGTCTGAGGCGGAAGTGACGCCTCCAAATAGGCGATGGCCTCGTGCGGGTCATCGAGCCAGCCGCGCCCCGGCAATTCCACGAACGCCGCCCCCGGCAGGTCACCGTAGAGGTCGAACAAATAGCCGTGGCTGTTGGAGAAATCGGCAAAGACCCACTGCGTCGTGCCCGGCAGCGCGGCGGCAGGGCGATAGGCGTCCGAGAGCGGCTCCGCGGCAGGAGCGGCGTCCTCCAGTGGTGGAAAGAGCGCTTCCAGCCGCGCATCGGGCTCCCGCCCCGCGGCGAGCAACAGCACGATCAGATGCTGAATGACGTCGAGCTGGTCGGCGAACGCCTGACCGTTGCGCGGCGCCAAGAGGGCCGCCAATGCCTCGTCCATGCCCAAAGCGGCGGCGGCCCGGCGCAGCTCCGCCCGGGACCAGTCGGACCAGGGCCAGCCGCCGTCCTGCACGCTGACGGACACGGACTGCCACGCCATCCGCGCCCGGAACCAGTTCCGCGTGAGGCGTTCCGTCTGCATCCGGTGGTGAACCCGCGCCCCGGCCGCATAGCGCGCGCCGTGCCCGGCGGCGCGCAGGCAGTCCTGTAGCGCGATCTCTTCGCCGGACAGCAGCGAGGCGGCGCCTTTGCGGCCGAGCGCCTCGTCGAATCCGCCCACGGCACGGGCGGGATCACGCCGGAGGGCCAGATTGGCGCCGAAGCCGTATTCCGAGACGCCGAGCGGACGGTCGTCGGGGCCGAGATCGAGAATACCCAGGCAGCTCTCGTATTTATCGGGGATCCACACCGGGCGCGGGGTGTCCCATCGCGGCTCGATCGGTCCCGCGACGATGGCCGCCTCCGGAAAGGCGCGGAAGGTCAGCACGAGCTCCTCGGCCCAACCCGGGAGAGGTGTTGCGTCGTCATCGAGGAAGGCGACGATCGACGATCGCGCCTCTGACAAACCCAAGTTGCGGGCACGCGACAGGCCGGGCGGCGTGGATTGGAGCCAGCGCGCGTTACCCGGCAGCGCATACGCCGAGCGGAACGCGTTGCGGGCGTCGTGATCCGTGCTGTTATCGACGATCAACACCTCGAACGTCTCGGCGGGGAGCGTCTGTATCACCAGAGCGTCGAGCACGGTGCGCAGATCGTCGAACCGGTTGTGGGTGCAGATGACCACTGTAATCTGCACTGCACCCTGCGCCGATGCGGTATCGTTTGGCATTCGTAACCCTTCACGTCTTTCCCATCGCGGGATGAGCGCTTATGTTCGTGCAACACCCACAGGCACAATAGGGCTTCCATGACGTCGTTGCACGCGCCTGACCGAACGGATGAATCGCCGCCTGCGGACTTTGATGGGTTTCTGCGGAACCTTCCGTTGCTGCACTCATGGGATGACGGGCAGACGTGGAATACGGGGGGCTTCAACGAGGACCACCTGCGGCCGCGGGTGGCGTTTTTGCGCGGCCGGCTCCCGCCGCGGCCGGCGTTGCTGGAGACGGGGGCCGGATGCTCCACGATCGCGTTCCTCTTTCTCGACCCCGGACGCCTCGTCTCCATCGCCCCCTCGGCCGAGCTTTATGCCCGGATCCGGTCCTATTGCGAGGTCCAGGGTATCGCGGCCTCCGTGCTCGACAGCCGTGTGGGGTTTTCCGAGTGGGTGTTGCCGGTGCTCGCACAGCCGGTCGATTCGGCGCCCTGGGTGGATTTCGCGCTCATCGATGGCGGCCACGGATGGCCCACGCCGTTTGTGGATTTCTTTTATGCGAACCACATGCTCCGCCGCGGCGGCTACGTTATGGTGGACGATGTGCAAATTCATGCGGTGAAGGAACTGGCGCGGCTGTTGGCGCAGCAGCCCGGCTTCGAACTCGCCCTCGATCTCGGCAAATCTCTCGTCTTCCGCAAGACGACCGCGGATCGCGCATTGCCGGAATGGAACCAGCAGCCCTACATCCTACGATGCACGGACGCTATTAGCCATTTGGCTGATCCGTTTGCGCTTTAAATAAGGTTCAGCGACGTCATGCTTCAAACAACCCCGCGCGCGCTCCAAGACATCTACGATCGCGGCTTCTTTACCGAACAGGTCGAGGGATCGTCCCGGTCGGCCACGGTGATGGTGCCGCATATCCTGGCCCTGTTTCCCCGAACCGCCTCCGTGGTGGATGTGGGATGCGGCACCGGCGTATGGCTACAGCACTTCAAGGGCGCGGGCGTGCCGCATGTGCTCGGGCTCGATGGCGGGGGGGCACTCGACAACGACATGCTGCTGCTGGAGCATCATGAGTTCCGCCACGCGGATTTCACCAAACCCTTGCGTCTGCCGGATCGGTTCGACCTCGCCATCTCGCTCGAGGTCGCGGAGCACTTGCCTCCGTCTGCCGCGCAAACTTTCGTCGCCAATCTGTGCCAATTGTCGGATGCCGTGGTGTTTGGCGCCGCGATCCCTGGGCAAAGCGGCACCTGGCACATAAACGAGCGGTGGCCCTCCTATTGGGCCGCCCTGTTCGACGCCGAGGGATACGAACTGTTCGACGTGCTGCGGCCGCAGGTGTGGTATGACCGCCGCGTGGAGTGGTGGTACGCGCAAAACACCCTCGTCTTCGTGCGCCGGGGCCGGGACACGGTGGCGGAGGGGGTGCGGGCGGCGCAGAAACAGGCCATTCCTGCCTTGGATTTCGTGCATCCCCGCTGCTTTGAGGCGTTCCGCCGTTCGGGAGAGGCTCAGCGGGTTCAGGCGCACGCGGCGGACGTTCCGGTTACCGCCGGGACACCGGATGTCGTGATGGAAATGCTGATCGCCGAGGCAGAGGCGAGGGCCATCAACGCCGAGGCGCGTGCCACAAAGGCAGAGGTGCGGGCCGTCAACGCCGAGGAGCGTGCCGCCGAGGTACAGGCACGGCTCACGGCGATCGTGTACAGCGCCTCATGGCGCATCACCAAGCCTCTACGGTTATTGACGGAGCCGTTCCCACAGCTGCGGTCGTTCATCCGCACAGCGCTGGCCCCGGTTTGGCGTATGGCCCGGTTCGTTGCCCGGTCCATGGCACGGTCGTTGCGCGCTGGACGAGGGTGAGAGCGGAACCGCTGGATTTTGGCGGTCACCTGGCGTATATAGGGGGTGCTGACAACAGCTATGGTGATAAACGGTATCTGGAATAAGCGTTGTGGACCCGGGGGCAGTGCCCGGCGCCTCCACCACCATCCGGTGGGTGTGGGGGCGACACAGGCTCGACACGCGTAGTAAAGAGGTGCCTTTTGCCCGGCATGATACCGCCGTTATCGGGTCATATCACAAGTGCCAATGACAATCATCAGGCGCTCGCGATCGCTGCGTAAGCAGTGACACGCGCGGTTCGGGGGGCACCGGGCAACAGAAGCCCCCTACTTTCTTTCAAACGCCTTTGGCAGACCGGCCTGTCTCAATACAGCATTCGCTGTGTGCCGGCTGACAATGCCTTGCGGAACCGTGAAGTGCTTGCGCAACGCCGGTGAATACCACAGATCATGGCTGCCCTTGGCCGGCCTGACATAGACGCATCCAGCGTCACGCAGCAGCCGAGTGAGTTCCCGATCGAACGTCGAGCCCACGAAAGCTAAGCCATCTCGACCATTCGTGTGGTCGAGAATTCCAGCTTAACAGCGGTCACCGCTCCCTCCGAGGCCAGCAAGTCTGCCGCAACGGCGGTAACCCGGTCGATCAACCCCTCAAGCGTGGGTGCCTCGGATACCAGGCCAGGCAGGTCGTCACTTTCGGCCCACCAGACGCCGGCCTCGACGTCGAAGGTCGCGTGAACATGGCGTGTGTCGCACATCGCGGGTCCCCGAAGTGATTTCTCATACTACACCAATCGCTCACCCGTTCCCATCGCCCCCTTAGCGCGCTAACACTTACAAATGGAAGATAACGACGATGGCCGCGGCGGCCCACCGCCCCGGCCCGACAGCCTGCTGCCCTATGACACCTGGACCGAGGAGGCGCTACGCCACGTCGTCGTCCGTGCCCTCGCGCATGTCGGAGCCGAAGGTATGCCTGGCGAACACCATTTCTATGTGTCGTTTCGCACGGACCGGCCCGGCGTAAGCCTCCCGGCCCGGCTGCTCGCGCAATATCCGCACGAAATGACCATCGTGCTGCAACACCAGTTCTGGGATTTGCAGGTGGACGAGCCCGGCGGTTGGTTCACCATCGGCCTGAGTTTCGGCGGGATCCCGTCCACGCTCACGGTGCCGTTCAACGCCGTGACGGCGTTTGCCGATCCGCACGTGCAATTCGGCCTCCGCTTCCGCCCGCCGGGTGAGGAGGCGGCGAACGATGATCCGGAGCTGAACGAGCCCACGCCGCCGGCCACCCCGTCCGAGGCGCCGCAGGTCGTGAGCCTGGACGCCTTCCGTAAGAAGCCGCCGTCTCAGAATGGCGGCCCCAACCAGAATGGCGGCAAGGAGTAGCCATGAACGCGCCGATGACCGCCCCGATGGTCGCCCCGCCGCGGCCGGACAATTTTCGCTACAGCCCGATGTTTCCGCTGGGCCCGGACCAGACGCCGTGGATCAAGCTGGACATCGCCGGCATCCGCACCTCCGTGTGTGAGGGGCAGACCATTTTGCATATCAAGCCGGACGCGCTGAGTGACCTCGCGTTTCGCGCCTTCCACGACGTCTCCCACCTGCTGCGCCCGGCGCATTTGCGGCAGTTGCGGGCGATCCTCGATGATCCGGAGGCGTCGGCGAACGATCGGTTCGTGGCGCTCGATTTGCTGAAGAACGCCAATATCGCCGCCGGCGGCGTGCTACCGATGTGCCAGGACACCGGCACCGCGCTGGTATTCGGCAAGAAGGGTCAGCGCGTCTGGGTGGAGGGCGATGAGGAGGAGGCGCTTAGCTATGGTGTCCATCGCACCTATACTGAGACTAACCTGCGCTATTCGCAGATGGCCCCGCTCAGCATGTATGAGGAACAGAATACCGGCAACAATCTACCGGTGCAGTTCGACATCATGGCGTCGCCAGGCGAGGATCATGCGGACGAGATGAAGCTGATGTTCGTCGCCAAGGGCGGTGGCTCGGCCAATAAAAGCTTTCTGTTCCAAGAAACCCGCGCGATCCTGAACCCGGCCAAGCTGATCGAATATCTGGGCATGCGCATCCGCACGCTGGGGACGTCGGCCTGCCCGCCCTATCATCTGGCGATCGTGATCGGCGGCACGTCGGCGGAGCTGTGCCTCAAGACCGTGAAGCTAGCGTCCACGAAATGGCTCGATGGCCTGCCCACGACCGGCGATCTGTCAGGGCATGCGTTCCGGGACCTGGAGATGGAGCAGAAAGTGCTGGAGCTGACCCGCACGCTCGGCATCGGCGCGCAGTTCGGCGGCAAATATTTCTGCCATGACGTGCGGGTGGTGCGGCTGCCCCGCCATGGCGCCAGCCTGCCGGTCGGCATCGGCGTGTCGTGCAGCGCGGACCGGCAAATCCTGGCGAAGATCACGCCGGAGGGGGTGTTCCTGGAACAGCTCGAGGCCGATCCGTCGCATTATCTGCCGGAAACCACCGATGATATCCTGGGGGGCGACGTCGTCCATGTGGATCTGAACCGCCCGATGGTGGAAATTCGCCGGCAGCTCTCGCAATACCCGGTCAAGACGCGGCTCTCGCTGAACGGCACCGTGGTCGTGGCCCGCGACATCGCCCACGCCAAGCTCAAGGAGCGGCTGGACCGGGGCGAGGCGCTGCCGGACTACCTCAAGGATCACCCGGTGTATTACGCCGGCCCCGCCAAGACGCCCGTGGGGATGGCCACCGGCAGCTTCGGCCCCACCACGGCCGGGCGAATGGACAGCTATGTCGCGGAATTTCAGCGCGCCGGCGGGTCGCTGGTGATGCTGGCCAAGGGCAACCGGTCCAAGGCGGTGCGCGACGCCTGCCAGGCCTATGGCGGCTTCTACCTTGGCTCCGTCGGCGGCCCGGCGGCCCGGCTCGCCCAGGACTGCATCCGCAAGGTCGAGGTGCTGGAGTATGCCGAACTCGGCATGGAAGCCGTCTGGCGGATCGAGGTGGAGGACTTCCCGGCCTTCATCATCATCGATGACAAGGGCCATGATTTCTACGATGGGCTGGAATAATGCGCTTTACCGTCGATCGGCTGGACCACATCGTGCTCAACGTGAAAGACGTGGAGATCGCCGCGTCATGGTATCAGCGCGTGCTGGGCATGGAGCGGGAAGAATTCGGCGCCGATAACCGCACCGCGCTGAAATTCGGCGGCCAAAAACTGAATTTACGCCCGCATGACGCTGATAAGGGCACCTGGGCCACGGGCGTCATCGACACGCCGGGCGCGGCCGATCTCTGCTTCGTGTCCGCCGTAGGTTCCGAAGATGTAATGGAGCATTTGGAAAACTGCGGCATCAAAATCGTCAATGGCCCCGTGGGCAAAACCGGCGCACTGGGTCCTATTCAATCCGTCTATTGCCGCGACCCGGACGGCAACCTCATCGAAATCGCCTCCTACCTCGACCGCTAGGGATAGGTGTCATATGAATGATGTCGTTCCACGCGATGTCAGGAAAGCTGACGGCGTAATAACTGAAGCTGATTTGTCGCACCAGAAGCAGCAGCTAGGTTCTTTCGGTCGCCTTTTCGGCTCTAAGGAAAATGCACCTACTTACCTGGCGGGCCTGGTCATGCTTATCTCTGTGTTCGGAAACATCTTTGGCGGAGCCTTTGCCCCCGAATACAGCTCTAAAGGAGACCTAGTAAAGGTTTTAGGTGGCATTGCACTTGCTGCCCTGACGTTTATTGGAGGCGCGTCTTCTCGATCTTAAAAATGTTGGGATTTTTTCGCGTGAGACTAAGTGATTTTGACTTTGCGCTGCCCAGCGATCGAATTGCTCACACACCAGCTCGGCCTCGCGACAGCGCTCGTTTACTTCACGTCAGCGACACACGGCACGACCTGCACATCAAAGACCTCAAAACTCTCCTGAAACCTGGAGACATCCTCGTTGCCAACGACACCAAGGTCATCCCCGCCCAACTTGAAGCCAAGCGAGGCGAAGCCCGCATCGGCCTGACGCTGGACCAGCCGCAACCCAACGGCACCTGGCACGCCTTGGCCCGCAACGCCCGCCGCCTCCGCCCCGGCGACATCCTCACGTTCGACGCCGATCTCACGGCCACGATCATCGCCAAAGACCCGGACGGCGGCGTCACTCTCCGCTTCAATCAGGAGGGCGCCGCCTTCCAATCCGCCCTGCAACAAGCCGGCGCCTTGGCCTTGCCCCCCTATATCGACCGCCCGACCGGCCCCACGGCGCAAGACCAGTCCGACTACCAAACAATCTTCGCCCACCACCCCGGCGCCGTCGCCGCCCCGACCGCCGGGCTGCATTTCACGCCGGAGCTGCTGGCCGGCCTCGGCATCCCCCGCGTCACCGTGACCCTCCACGTGGGCGCCGGCACGTTCTTGCCAGTCCGCACCGATGACGTCACCGATCACGCAATGCACCCCGAACACGGCACCATCACGGCCGAAGCCGCCACCGCCATCAACGCCGCCCGGCGCGTCGTGGCCGTCGGCACCACCACGCTGCGCCTGCTGGAAAGTGCGGCGGACGAAACCGGCCAGGTGCAGCCGTTTCATGGCAACACCAGCCTGTTCATCGCGCCGGGCTTCCGGTTCCGGGCGGTGGACGCGCTGATCACCAACTTCCACCTGCCCCGCTCGACATTGTTCATGCTCACCTGCGCCTTCGCCGGCACGGACCGCATGCGCGCCGCGTATGCGCATGCGATCGAACAAGGATACCGCTTCTACAGCTACGGCGACGCTTGTTTCCTAGAGCGGCCAGAATGACAAACACAGACCAAAATAAGTCCCCTCTCCCTCCGGGAGAGGGGGAAGAATTTTCCTATTCCGTCGTGTCCCTGGACGGCCCCGCCCGCGCCGGCACGCTGCACACGGCGCATGGCCAGGTCCCCACCCCCACCTTCATGCCCGTCGGCACCGCCGGCACCGTGAAGGGCATGACCATGGACCAGGTGCGCGCCACGGGCGCCGGGATCGTGCTGAGCAACACCTATCACCTCATGCTCCGCCCCGGCGCGGACCGCGTCGAGCGCCTGGGTGGCCTCCACAAAATGATGGACTGGCCCGGCCCCATCCTCACCGATAGCGGCGGGTTCCAGGTCATGTCGCTGGCGGGCCTCCGCAAAATGGACCCTGACGGCGTCACCTTCCAATCCCACCTGGACGGCAGCCGTCACCGCCTCACACCCGCCATCGCCACTGAAATCCAGCACAAGCTCGACAGCACCATCAGCATGGTCCTGGACGAATGCACGCCCTTCCCCGCCACCGAGGATCAAGCCCGGCACAGTATGGAGCTGTCCATGCGCTGGGCCGCCCTGAGCCGGCAGGCGTTCGTGCCTAGGCCGGGCTACGCGCAATTCGGCATCGTCCAGGGGGGCGTCTTCCCCGAGCTTCGCGCCCAATCGGTCGCCGCGCTGACCGGCATCGGCTTCGAAGGCTACGCCGTCGGCGGCCTCGCGGTCGGCGAGGGCCAGGCGATGATGCTGCAGGTGCTGGACGTGACCGTGCCGCTCCTGCCCGCAGACCGCCCCCGCTACCTCATGGGCGTCGGCACACCGGACGACCTGATCGCTGCCGTGAGCCGCGGGATCGACATGTTCGACTGCGTCATGCCCACCCGCGCCGGGCGCACCGGGCGGGCGTTCACGTCCCAGGGCATCCTCAACGTCCGCAACGCGCGCCACATCGACGACTCCCGCCCCATTGATCCGGCCTGCACGTGCCTCGCTTGCACAAGGCACAGCCGCGCCTACGTGCATCACTTGTTCCGTGCCGGGGAGATGCTGGGCCCGATGTTGCTGACGCAGCACAACCTCACCTATTACCAATCGCTAATGCGCGGCCTCCGCCACGCCATCATCGAGCAACGCCTACCCACCCACGCCGCCGAAACCCGCGCCAGCTGGGCCGAGGGAGACCCCGTATGACGCCCGACTACGCCAGCCTCAGCCAGCTCGGCACCCCCACCCTGGTCCCGGCCTCCCCGGACGAGGCGCTGATGGAGCGTGTCAAAAACCCGCACCCGCGCCAGGATTATCTGGTCCGCTTCGTATGCCCGGAATTCACCTCCCTCTGCCCCCTCACCGGCCAGCCGGATTTCGCGCATATCGTGATCGACTACGTGCCGGATGAGTGGATCGTGGAGAGCAAATCCCTGAAATTATTCATGTCCAGCTTCCGCAACCACGGCGCCTTCCATGAGGCCTGCTCGATGCATATTGGCGAGCGTCTGGTGGATTTGCTGATGCCCCGCTGGCTGCGGCTGGGCGCGTATTGGTATCCGCGCGGCGGCATCCCGATCGACGTGTTCTGGCAGACCGGCGCGCCACCCGCGGATTTGTGGCTGCCGGACCAGGGCGTGCCGTCTTATCGCGGTAGGGGCTAGCCCAACGCCTTCGGAAGAACAATTTCGTAGGGTGGGCTTCAGCCCACCGCGACCGCGACGACTCAACCCGGTGGGCTGAAGCCCACCCTACGAGGCTGTGAATCTTTCCCCCAAGGCAAGAAGAGGTTTGTAGAATGGGCTTGTTAGACGGTCTTATATACCGCGCATTGCGTTTAAGT
>JAYVOF010000092.1:0-33026 GCA_043758105.1 Rhodospirillales bacterium
CGTCAAGCTCCCCGCCGTGGCAGCCTGACAAAGCCCGCCAACCAAGCCGGAGCGTGCGACGATGTAGCCAATCTTACACCACGCCGGGGGACACGATCCGATCCCGCCTGGTGAGGGTTACGTCTGGCGAGCCCCGGATAGTCCTGGAAGTCCCAGAGGAGCGTGGTACAACCCCGATACTTTGGAAACACTCAAACCTGACCTAGACCATGCCGACCCGATTGGACCCCATTGGGATTGGATGACTCGAGGAGCGGGCGAGAGATTTCGTTGGTTTCCAGATGGACGAATTGAAAAAGTGACCGTCTTAGGACCGATAGCATGAACTTGGAATTCCCAAGAGAATTTCTTGACGGGAGAGGCCACGATTATCTACAGAGCCAATTTACTGGAGATGATCTCTTCACGGCCGAGGTCAGCAAGCGTTTAAATTTTCGATCTGGTAGCGCCTGGACGTGGTCGCCCGAATGTATCGAACGCTCTAAGAAATATGATTTTAAGTCGCCTGAACTGATAAAAGCGAATTCTCTCAATCGTGAAAACCGGATTTCAGCAGTGGTAAGAGTGGAAACACTTTTTTTCTACCACATGTCATTTATTTTAGACTATCTACTTCGGTCTGGACCAGGGGCTTGCTGCATTTTGGAACATACTATGCTAAAATCTTCTGATCCTGATGACTATTTCAAGGTTGGAAAATTCAACTATGGGAAATCAGTCTTGCTTGTTTTGACTGCTGAACATGCGCTCAGTGCATTATCTCAAGCAACTTGGGCAACATTGGGTGGTTGGAGAAGCATCGGTTTTTTAAGTAACTATGCGCGGATCGGCGGTCAGGAAGAATTAGATACCAATCCTGACGTATCGCGGCTGATCTCAGGAATTTCGACGATCTTCTCAGCGGCATATGATTCTGAGAGCTATGTATATCTTGATGGACCGACGATCTTAAGATCGACATAACAGCGAAGGATTTAAGTCCGGGTTGGATTGAGCAAATCTTGTCCTGTGGTTCGAAAGCGTTGGCATCGAGCCTGGTCCCTCCGCCTCAAGATTCGGTTTCCAGTTGCCCACGTGCTGACGATCGGCACTGCCTAACCTCATGAGACCAGTTTGCGGGGTCGCGTCCTATGCTTGACAATCGCGCGACCCGCCCCCTACACCCCGCGCTCCCGAAAGGGCGCGTAGCTCAGCGGTAGAGCATTCGCTTCACACGCGAAGGGTCACAGGTTCAATCCCTGTCGCGCCCACCATCGCGGTCACGCCGGGGTCCCCCATATCCCACCACAGCCCTGCGAACGCCGCCATGCCCTCCCGCGCCGTCGCGATCAGCAAATGCTCGTCCGGGCCGTGCTGCTTGCAGCCATTATAGCTGTGCGGGACCCACAGCAGCTGGGTGCCCAGATAGTCCATGAACGCATCGTTCGGCAGGCCGCCGCCGCTGTTCGGGATCACCTGAACCGGCATGCCGAGCGTCCGTTCCATGCTGGCCACGGCCCAGCCCACCCAGGGGTTGGTGGGATCGGAGCGGCGGGCGGGCATCCGGATACCGTAGGGGACCAGCGTCACTTCCGGAAAGCCGGCCTGGTCCAGATGGGTGCGGAGGGCGGCCTCGAATGTGTCCGGGTCCACATCGACCGTGTAGCGGATTTGGCAGTGGGCGATGGCGTTGGGAGCCACGGCGTTCACTGGGTTTTCCGGACGGCCGGACAGCATCGACAGCACGATGAGGCTGGTCCAGCCATAGATTTTCTCCGCCGCCGTCAGGCCGGGCTCGCCCCATTCCGGGTCGATGGTCGCGGCCTCCCCCTCGGCCCGCATCTCGCAGCCCTGGAGGGCGGCGCGGACGGCCGGGTTGATGGCCGTGGGGACGATCCCGCGGACCAGGATGCGGCCGTGGCGGTCCACCAGACTCGCGATGGCATGGGCCAGCACGATCGCCGGGTCGGTGGTCATGCCGCCCCAATTGCCGGAGTGCACGCCACCCGGGCGCAGGTCGAGCCGCAAATCGAAATGCCAGGTGCCGCGGGTGCCTGTGCTGAGCGTCGGCACGGTGGCGTGCAGGCGAGGCCCGTCGCTGGCCAGCAGCACGTCGGCGCGCAGCCGATGCGTGCGGGCGCCGATCATTTCGCGCAGGCCGGCCGACCCGGTTTCTTCCCCGGTTTCGATCACCATCTTGAGGCTGAAGCCGAGCACTCCGTGGCGCGCGGCGATCACGGCTTCCAGCGCCATGAGGTTGATGGCGTGCTGGCCCTTATTATCCGCGGTGCCCCGCCCGTACCAGCGCCCGTCCTCCTCCGTCACACTCCACGGATCGAGCCCGGCGCGCCATTGGTCTTCGAGCCCGCGCACGGTGTCGCCATGGCCATAGGTGATGACGGTGGGGCCAGCCGGCTCCAGCCGCTCGGCGATGAGGATCGGGCCGGCGCCGTGAATGGGATTGGGAATGATTTCGACGGTGAAGCCCAGCCTTTCGAGCCAGGGTCTCATGCCGTGGTCGAGATAGGCGTGGAGGTGGGGGGCGTGGCTGGGGTCTTGGCTGGTGCTTTGGAACTGCACCAATTGCGTGAGCCTGGCCTTGAAGGCACCGCTGTCGAACTGCTGCAGGGCGTCGGCGATGGCTTGTTCTCGGCTCATGGTCGAGGTCCGTCCTTGTCGCTTTTCAACACTGAGGCACGGAGACGCGGAGAAGGGATTGCCATATCTCCTGTGACTCCGGGTTCATTCTTCGTTGCAGGATCAACTGGGCTAAAGGTTAACGGGATGACAAGATCGTTCATAGGCCCACCTAAAAAATCCACACCTATCGGACGATTGAGAGAGGGGTTAGGTTTCGCCGCATGCTATTCCGCACCATTTTGCTCCTGGCTGACCAATGAACCACATGGCGGGGACGATCCAGACCGACAGACGTAGTGTTGCAATTATGGGTGCCGGTCCGGGCGGACTCGCGGCAGCGATGTTGCTGGCGAAGGCCGGCATGGACGTGACCGTTTTCGAGAGCCGGGAGATGGTCGGCGGACGCTCCAGCACCATCACCGCGCCCACCGATGTCGGCACCTTCCGCTTCGATATGGGGCCAACCTTCTTCCTCTACCCCCGCGTGCTGGCCGACATCTTCGCGGCCTGCGGCCGGCAGCTCGAAGACGAGGTCGAGTTGATCCGGCTCGATCCGCAATATCATCTCGTATTCGAAGGCGGCGGGGACATCCAAGCAACCGGGGATATGACCCGGATGGCGGCCGAAATTGCGAAATTCTCGACTGCCGACGCCGCGGCGCTGCCCCGCTTCATGGCCGATAACCGTAAAAAGCTAGAAGTATTCCGGCCCGTCCTCGAAAACGCCTTCAACTCCATGCGGGACTTGATGCGCCCAGCCGTGCTGCGCGGCCTGTCGCGTTTGCGCCCGCATCGCAGCGTGGACAGCGATCTCGGTACCTATTTCAAAGATGAGCGCATTCGCCTGGCGTTCAGTTTTCAGTCCAAATACCTTGGCATGTCGCCATTCCGCTGCCCCAGCCTGTTCACCATCTTGAGTTTCATGGAATACGAATACGGCGTCTATCACCCCCGCGGCGGCACGGGCGCGGTCATGGGTGCCATGGCCCGCGTCGCGCGCGAGTTGGGGGCCCGGATCGAACTGTCGAGTCCGGTGCAGGAAGTCCTGTTCGAGGGCAGGCGCGCCGTGGGCGTCCGGGTGGACGGCGTGGAGCGGCGCTATGACAGCCTCGTTATCAACGCGGATTTCGCCCAAACGATGACCACGCTGGTGCCGGACACGGTGCGACGCCGCTGGACGGACCGCAAAATCGCCGCAAAAAAATTTTCCTGCAGCACGTTCATGATGTATTTAGGTATCGAGGGTACACTGCCGGACCTATCGCATCACACGATCTATCTGGCGGAGGACTACAAGCGGAACATCGCTGAAATCGAGAGCGGCCAGGCACCGGAGGAACCGAGTTTCTACGTGCAAAACGCCTGCGTCACCGACCCGGCTTTGGCCCCGCCGGGTCACTCGACGCTGTATGTGCTGGTCCCGGTCGGCCACCGGATGGAGGAGAGTGTCGATTGGGCGGTGGAGACCGCGCGGTATCGCACGCTAGTGCTGGAGCGGCTGAAGAAAATCGGCATTCCGGATATCGAGAGCCGAATCCGCTACGAAAAAATCCTGACCCCCGCGGGCTGGGAGCACGACCTCAGCATTTACCGTGGTGCCACGTTCAACCTGGCTCATAACCTCGCGCAAATGCTGCATTTCCGTCCGCGCAACCGGTTCGAAGATCTGGACGGCGTCTATCTCGTGGGCGGCGGCACCCATCCGGGCAGCGGATTGCCGGTGATCTTCGAATCGGCACGCATCACCTCACGCCTTATGGCGGAAGACCTCGGCCTCACGCCACATTGGGACCAGCCTTCGGCCATGGCGTCCGACCATTACGTTCCAGCGATTGCGGAGGCCCTATGAACGCCATCTCTCATTTGGGTGACCTGCCAATCGGCGTCGTCGGTGCCGGGCTCGGCGGTTTGGCCGCCGCCTGCACGTTGGCCGCGCGCGGGCACAAGGTCATTCTGTTCGACAAGAACCCCTGGCTCGGCGGCAAGGCCGCGCAGTTGGAGCAGGACGGGTTCCGGTTCGACATGGGACCGACGATCCTTACCGTGCCGGAGGTGCTCGGCCGCGTGTTCGCGGAGGCGGGCCGCTCGATGCACGACTACCTCGACCTTCGCCGGCTCGATCCACAATGGCGCTGCTTCTTCGAAGACGGGTCCGTCCTCGATCTACAGGAAAACGTCCCCGCGATGAAGCAAGTCATCGCGAAATACGCGCCGGGTAGCGAGCAGGGCTTCGAAGACTTCATCGAGATGTCCAAGGGCCTGCACAAGGTCTCGGAAAAGTTCTTCTTCTGGAAATCGGTCGAGGGTATCACCGATACGCTCGAATTTAAGGGCATGAACCTCGCCACGCTGCGGGACGTACTTTCGCTCCGCATGGGAACTTCCGTCGCAGGGCAAATCCGTAAGAAGGTGCCTGACGCCCGAGTCTGCCAGATGCTGGACCATTTCGTCCAATACGTCGGTAGCTCCCCCTACGCCTCCCCCGCCGTGCTATGCAGCATCGCCCATATGCAGACCGAATGCGGCGTTTGGTATCCGATGGGCGGCACCCGCGCGGTCCCGCTCGCCCTGGAAAAACTCGCCAGTGAGCTCGGCGTGGACGTCCGCCCCGGTACGGGCGTAGCCAAAATCACCTCCGGCAACGGCCGCGTCACCGGCGTCGTGACCGAGGGCGGTGAGACCATCCGCCTGTCCGCCGTCGTCAGCAACATGGACAGCGTCCGTACCTATCGCGAGCTGGTGGGCGGCGCGCCCGCCCGCAGCTTCGGACGCCGCTGGAAGCGGGACCCCGCCTGCTCCGGCGTCGTGCTTTATCTCGGCCTTAACAAGCGCTACGACCACCTGGCCCACCACGACTTCGTCTTCTCCCGCGATCCGGAGGAGGAGTTCGACTGGATTTACGGCAAGGGCGAACCCGCGCCCGATCCCACCGCCTACATCGCCGCCCCCTCCGGCACCGAACCCGGCGTGGCCCCCCCGGGCGGCGAGGCGCTGTATATCTTGGTCCACACCCCCTTCCTCCGCCCGCATCACGACTGGTCCAAAATGTTCCCGGCCTACCGCCAGGTCATCTTCGACAAGCTTGCTCGCTGCGCCGGCATGGGCGATCTGCAGGAGCGGATCGTGTTCGAACACCACCTGACGCCACAGGACATCCATGAGCGCTACCGTGTGCTGGACGGGGCGATCTATGGCCTGGCGAGCCACGGCAAGGTGAACGGCGCGTTCAAGCCGGGCAATCGTTCCAAGGACTTGGCCGGCCTCTATCTCGCCGGCGGCGCCGCCCATCCGGGGCCGGGCATGCCGATGGTGCTGATGAGCGGCTGGATCGCGGCCGACAGCCTGAGCCAAGACGTGGCGGCGTCCGTGCCGGTTAGCGTCTGAGCATGCGCGATCCGGTCGCAGCGCGGTCGGACCGGCTGTCTTGGGCGTTCGGCTGGTATCTCCGCTGGTATTTCTTCCGCCGGTTCCACGCCGTGCGACTGTCCCGCAGCGGGCAGCCGCGGACCGGCGATCTGCGCCCGGTGATCATCTATGGAAACCACCCGTCCTGGTTCGATCCGGCACTCTACCTCCTGTTGAACGCCACGCTCTTCCCCGGACGGCCCGGCTATGGACCGATGGACGCCACGGCACTCGAAAAATACGGCGTGCTGAAACGCATGGGCGTGTTCGGCGTGAATACCGACAGCGCGCGCGGCGCTGCGGCGTTCCTGCATACTAGCCTAAGGGTGCTATCCCGGCCCGGCGCCACGCTCTGGATTACGGCCGAGGGCCAGTTCACCGACCCTCGCCTGCGTCCGATCAAGCTGCGGCCCGGCCTCGCGCACCTGGCGCGGCGGGTACCTGGTGCGGTGCTGGTGCCGCTGGCGATCGAGTATAGTTTTTGGAACGAAAGCAAGCCGGAGGCTCTGGCCCGGTTCGGCGATCCGATCGACGCCGGGCGGGACCGCAGCGTGGCGGAATGGACTGCGCATCTGGAGATGGAACTGGCACGCACCATGGATGCGCTGACTGCCGAGAGTATGACGCGCGAACCGCGGCTGTTCTTGCCGATCGTGCGCGGCGGGGCGGGCGTAGGCGGATGCTATGACTGGTATCGCCGGGCCCGCGCCTGGGCCGGCGGACGGCGGTTCGACCCGCGCCATGAGGCCGGCGAATGATCGGCTTCGTCATTTTGGTATTGGCGCTGGCACCGGCACTGCTGGGAATTTGGAACCTATTTCTTTACCGGACTCCGCCATGCGCGCCCGGCATACCGTCCGTCTCGGTCCTGGTCCCGGCGCGGAACGAGGAGGCGAACATCGCCGCCGCTTGCGCCGCAATTTTGGCGAGTGAGGGGGTCGATCTGGAGCTCGTGATTCTCGATGACCATTCGACGGACCGGACGGGGGCCATTTTGGCCGGCATCACGGACAAACGGCTTCGCGTCGTCACCGGCCCCGTGCTGCCGCCCGGCTGGTCCGGCAAGCAGCATGCCTGCCACATTCTCGGGAATGCCGCGCGGTATGATCTGATGTTGTGGGTGGACGCCGATGTTCGGCTGGCACCGGACGCGGTCAGCCGGATGGCGGGATTCATGGCGGGTCACGGGGTTGGGCTGGCGAGCGGTTTCCCGCGGCAGATCACGGTATCGTGGTCCGAGCAGCTGTTCTTACCGCTGATCCATTTTCTGTTGCTGGGGTTCTTGCCGCTATGGCTGTCACAACGGCGGTCCGATGTGGGGCTCGGCGCCGGATGCGGACAGGTGTTCATCGCGCGCCGGGCAGCGTATGAGCGGGCAGGCGGGCACGCTGCGATCCGCGCGTCGCTCCATGACGGCATCATGCTGCCCCGGGCGTTTCGCCGGGCCGGTGAGATGACGGGCCTGTTCGACGCGAGCCGGTTCGCCACCTGCCGCATGTATCACGACGCGACGGAAGTCTGGGAGGGTCTATGCAAGAACGCGACCGAGGGGATGGCCAAGCCTCGTGCGTTGCCGGTCTGGACGTTGATCTTGGGCGGCGGACAGGTGCTGCCGGCGGTGCTGATGGTGGTGGCGCCCTCCCTGATGGTCGGCGTGGCGCTGGTCGCGTCGATCGGGTTCCGCGTCGCCTTGGCCTGGCGGTTTCGGCAGCCATGGGGGGCGGTCGTGCTGCATCCGGTGGGCGTTTCGGCGCTGCTTTGGCTGCAATGGGCCGCGCTGTTGCGGGCCCGGCGCGGTGTGCCGGCTACGTGGCGGGGGCGTGCCTATACGGCGCAGTGACCCACGCGGCCGAGCTGCATATCGTCGTCACCAACGTCCGCAACGACCGCGGTCACATCCAGGTCAATGTCTGCACGCCGAAGACGTTCCTGACCGATTCCTGCCCCTATCACGGGTCCGCGGTATCCGTGCCCGGCGAAACCACCGTGGTCGTGCCGAATGTGCCGCCGGGGATTTGGGCGGTGCAGGCGTATCACGATGAGAACGATAACGAGCTGGTGGACCGCGACCTACTCGGCATCCCGACCGAAGGCATCGGCTTTAGTAATAATGCGCCGTTCCGGTTTGGCCCGCCCAGTTTCAAGGACGCCGAGTTCACCATGGTTGCGGCCCGCCAGCGCATCACGCTGAAGCTGCGCTATTTTTTAAATTAGGAGCCCCCATGTTTTTCGAGGCGCACGTGTTTGTCTGTAACAACCGCCGCCCGGATGGGCATAACCGAGGGTCATGCGCGGAAAAAGGCTCGGAAAAGCTTAGGGATTACATGAAGGTTCGGGTCAAAGAATTGGGCATCCAGAATGTCCGGGTCAACAGCGCCGGGTGCCTGGACCGGTGCGAGCTCGGACCCTGCGTGGTCATCTATCCCGAAGGGGCGTGGTTCCGGATCGAGACGCCGGCGGATGTGGACGCGGTCCTCGAGCAGCATCTGATGGCGGGCGACCGGCTCGATCGGTTGCGGCTGCCGGAATAGCTTGCGGATTTCTGATTTTGCGCCATGGTAATGGCTCAACATTCGGAAAGGAGGTGATCCAGTGTCTCATTGTTTGACTCTTCGGACTTGCGCCGTGACCTGGACCCCTGCCCTAATCTCTGAGGTTTCGGCAGGCTAACCCCACCCGTCCGGCGGATCCTCCGTCGAACAATGTGAAGGCCCCGGGCGATGTCCGGGGCCTTCTGTTATTTCGGGGTCTTCTGTTTTAAGCGACAGCATGGCCGCGGCCTCCGCCTCGTCCAATGCCACGACGCCGCGTAGCTTGCGTCCCACCGCGCGGGTGCGGGTGCGGACATCATCGATCGTGTTGCTGAACGCGCTCGCTTGGCGGGCCAGACGGGTCAGCGTCTCGTCCATGCGGGACATTTCGGTGCGGGTGGCACCTAGAAGCCGTTGGATATCTTCGGACTTTTCCTCGAGCGACAGGGTCAGCATGCCAAGCTGGATCGTCCGCAACAGCGCGGGGGCCAGACTCGGGCCCATGATCAGCACCCGGTGCTCGCGATTCATTTCCTCCAATAGGCCCGGCATGCGGGCGGCCTCGACATAGAGCCCGTCGGTCGGCAGATACATCACCGCGAAATCGACCGTGATGGGCGGGTTGATGTATTTCATGCCGATCTTTCGCGCCTCCGCCCGCAACACGGCACCCAACGCGGACCGCGCCTGTCGTTCGGCATCGAGGTCGCCGGCCTCCGCCGCTTGCAGAATCCGGTCGTAATCGGCCGTGGGAAATTTGGCGTCCAGCGCGAGCCAGGGGCGGTGCGTGCCCTTCACCGGCATCGCGATGGCGAATTCCACCACCTCATGGCTGTCCTCGCGGAGCTTCCGGTCCTGTTCCCAGCCGCCATGCGGCAGCACGTCTTCCAGCAGCGCACGCAGATGCACCTCGCCCCAGGTCCCGCGGGCCTTCACATTACCAAATAGACGTTTCAGGTCGCCGATCTGCGTCGTCATCGCCTGCACATCGCCCAATGCGCGCTGAACCTGACTGAATTGGTCGATCACGCGCTGGAAACTGCCCTGCATTTGGTTCTCGACGGCTTGTTGCAGGTTTTCATTAACGCTTTGCGTGAGCGCCGCATGGCGGGCGGCGGCGACGGCGTCTTGGTCCCGCAGCCGGATTTCGAGATCGAGCCGGGATTCGGCCTGGTCCCGGATCATGGTGGTGGAGAGGGTGGCAAGGCTCGTGCGCAACGCGCGCTCGGCGTCGGCGACGGCGGCGCGGGTCGCCTCCGCCTCCATGCGCACGCCGGGGACGCGGCGCAGCAACAGGATCAAGATCAGCGCAGCCTGGACGACGAACCCACTCACGAGCCATGTTTCAGGCGTCAGGCCGTTCAACGCGGCCGCGACGGAGCCAGCGTTAGGGACGGTAACCCACTTCGTTGCAGGTTGTCTCAACAGCTCCGGCCCGGCCACCCATCGCCTTGCGCCAATGCGGCGCGTCGAAATTCCGCGTCTCATGCACGCGGTTCGCCTGGGCGCTCGCGCGGAATTCGGCCCATTCGATATCGTCCGGCAAGGCCGGATCCGGGACGTCTTTCAACAAGGACTGCCCGGCATCACCCGCGAGCCATAGCGTCCGGACGCGCTCCAGCAGCTCATCCACGACCATCAGCGCGGTCTCGAGCCCCGCCACGGGCAGGTAAGCGGCGGCAAACGGATCCCAAACCTCGAACGAGAAACGGGCGCTGCCATCCGGCGAGTCGTGCCGGGTGACGCGGAGGGCTGGGCGACTCATGCGACTCTATCCTGACGTAAGCCGGTGTTATCGGCACCGAAGCCCGGCAACGCAACCCATTGTTTCGACGGATTATGATTGCAGGGCGAAGGCGAGGAACGAGCGGCCGGTCATTTCATAGGCGGCTCCGATCTCAAACGCCTCATGTTCAGTCAATTCCGGCACGTTCGTGTCGAACACGAGGTCCCAGGCCTTGCCATTGGTGCATGCCGGCAAGGTAAAACTGACCATGTCGTGATGGGCATTCAGCACCAGGAGCATGGTGGTATCGCTCCCGGATTTGCGGATGCCGGTGGCTTGCGCCCGGCCATCGATCAGCATGCCGAAACATTTCATGCGCGGATCCTGCCAATCGCCCCCCTGCATCTCGGCACCGCTGGCATTGATCCAGGTGACGTCCTTGACTTCGGCACCCACGATTTGCTCGCCGGTAAAAAAACGGCCACGACGCAGAATGGGGTATTTGTGGCGCAGCTTGGTCAAGCGTTGCACGAGCCCCAGCTGAATTTTACCCCAGTTCGGCATGTCCCAGTCAAGCCAGGATATTTCGTTATCCTGGCAATACGCATTGTTATTACCTTTTTGTGTGCGCCCGAACTCATCACCGGCCACCAGCATGGGTGTGCCCTGAGATAAAATAAGTGTCGCCATCAGATTTCGCATGTTGCGCCGCCGGACTTCATTGATCTCGGGGTCGTCCGTCTCACCTTCGACTCCGTAGTTCCAGCTATGGTTGTTGTTGTTGCCGTCCTGGTTATTTTCCCCGTTCGCCTCGTTATGTTTGTCGTTGTAGGTCACGCTGTCGCGCAGCGTGAACCCATCATGGGCGGTGATGAAGTTGACGGTCGCCCAGGGCTTGCGCCCCCGCTGGTTGAACATGTCTGCCGAGGCCGACATGCGGGCGGCCAGCGCCGGCGTCATGCCCTCATCACCCTTCCAAAAACAACGGACCTCGTCCCGGAACTTATCGTTCCACTCCGCCCAGCCCGGCGGAAAGCCACCGACCTGGTAGCCGCCGGGTCCACAATCCCACGGCTCAGCCACCAGCTTGACGCTATTCAGCACGGGATCCTGCTGGCAGACGTGCAGAAATCCGCTGCTCTGGTCGAAGCCGTAATTCTCACGCGCCAAAATAGTTCCAAGATCGAAGCGGAATCCGTCCACATGCATCTCTTGGACCCAATAGCGGAGACTATCGGTCACCATCTGCAACACCCGGGAATTGGTGAGGTTGAGCGTGTTCCCCGTTCCGGTATCGTTGATGTAAAATCGATGCTCGTCCGGTAACAAACGGTAGTAGCTGGCGTTGTCGATCCCCTTGAAGGAGAGGGTCGGGCCGAGTTCATTGCCCTCGGCAGTATGGTTATACACGACATCCAGAATGACCTCGAGCCCAGCGTCGTGCAAATGCGCCACCATCTCCTTGAATTCGGCGTGGGCGAACGCAGGCTTGCTCGAATATCTTGGATCTGGAGCAAAGAATCCGATCGTATTATAGCCCCAATAGTTGGTTAATTTCCGTTCGATGAGTTGACTATCGTTAATGAACGTATGGATCGGCAGTAATTCTACACTGGTGACGCCGAGTGCCTTCAAATAGTCGATGACTTCTTTCACGGCCATACCGGAGAATGTGCCGCGAAGATCCTCCGGGACCGATGGATGACGCTTGGTGAAGCCACGCACATGGGTTTCGTAAAAAATGGTGTGGTCCCAGGACACGTTGGGCCGGCGGTCGCGCAACCAGGTGAATGCCGGGTCAATCACCACGCATTTGGGCATGTGAGCGGCGCTGTCCCGCTCATCCATGATGGTGTCGTCCTTCGATTCCATCGTGTAGCCGAACACCTCGGGACCCCACACCAGCTCACCGACGTGGTTCTTGGCGTAGGGATCCAACAGGAGCTTATTTGGATTGAACCGGTGGCCGTCCTCTGGCAGCCAGGGGCCGTGCACGCGGTAGCCGTAAACGGTGCCGGGCCGCGCGTCGGGCAGATAACCGTGCCAGACTTCGTCGGTATATTCGGGCAGCTCGATCGTTTCGACCTGCGTTTTCCCCTCCGGATCGAATAGGCAGAGCTCGACCTTGGTGGCATTGGCGGAGAACAGCGCGAAGTTGACCCCGACGCCGTCCCAGGTAGCGCCGAGGGGGTGCGGAAGGCCTTCGGTGATCCGGGACACCCTGGTCGGTTCACTCACGTCAGCACTCCTGATCTACCGATGCACCAGCGTTGGCCGGAAAGGATGGTTCCCAGAAATAGGCTCCGGCGAGGTAAATACGATCCCCGGGCCGCTTGCCGGGCGGTGGCGCGTGCTGGAGGATGGAACGCGGAAGGAGAGCGCGATGGACGAGCTATATTTCGAGGATATCGAGGTCGGGCAGAGCCAGTCATCCGGCACGCACCGCATGACACGGGAGCGGATCGTGAGCTTTGCCAACGAGTTCGATCCGCAGCCGCAACACACCAGCGAAGCAGCGGCGGCGGCAACCATGTTCGGTGAGCTGGTGGCAAGCGGATGGCACACCGGCAGCGTCACGATGCGGTTGCAGCTCGATGCGATGATGGAGAAGTTTCCGGGCGGTTCGATGGGCGCCCAATTGGACAACGTCGCGTGGCTACGACCGGTGCGGCCCGATGACGTGCTCCATGTGACGGTCGAAGTCATAGGCACACGCGAAAGCAAATCCCGTGCCGATCGCGGTGTTATAAAACTCAGGACCACGACCTTCAATCAGCGCGATGAGCCGGTGCAGACGATGACCGCCTCCATCTTAGTGCCGCGCCGCCCGCCAGGTTAGGCGCTATTCCGCAGCATCCGCGAGCGCGGTTTCAGACAAGGCAGGTAACAGCGGCAGCAGCAGGATCAGATCCCGCTCGGCGACACAGCAAAGATAATGCGCGCTGAGCGGACGGTCCTCGACGCTTTCGGGCAGCGGGAGACCGTCCTCCGACAGCGGTAATGCCGTGAGGCCTAAATCCTCGTAAATTTTCAATAGGCCCGGCCCGGCCCGCCAAACGGCAGGATCGAGGCCCTCCTGCGCCGCGAGGTCACGCAGGTTCCAGATGGCCGATGCCCGATCGGACACCGCGCCGGCCGGGTCGCCGAGGCCGAGCATCACCCGGCCAATGCGACGGAAGGGGATGCCCGCGCGCCCACTTTCACCCATGACGATTCCGTCGGCCTGTACCGGGGGTAGTGCGCCCAGCGCCGCGTATCGCGCCCGTCCTTCGCCGGCCCAGGGCATCCAGGCGACCCGGCCCGGACGGATCAAGCGCCATAGCGCGATCAGCGCCAGCCCGACGAGCAGGCCGACCGCGAGGCGGACGCGGTTCGGCACATCGGGCGAGAGGACGATGTCCACCACGCTGTTATCCACCAGCCGCCGCATGCCGGGTTCGAACCCGGCCAGTGCCAACACACAAAAGATGAGCGCCAGGAGCGGCACGCCGGTGCTGGCCCCTAATGGCCCCGCCAGCAGTCGCGCGTGCCGGTAGTACGCGTCCCGGAACGGTGCCACCAGCAGGGTCGCCAGGACGAGCACGGCGGGAATCCACAGATTAGTGCCCTGAGCCCCCGTATAGCCAGCCGCCAGCAACAGCAAAAGGATGGTGGCACCCCAGGCGAGCGTCACCCGTTGCGACAATCCGATCGATAGCACGATGAGCGCCGCGCCGATCAACGAGGGCACAAACTGCCCGGCATTGGCCGCGACCTCGGCAAAATCAGGATCGATCCAGGAAAAGTCTGGCCGTTCATCCAACACGCCGATCGCGAGTAGCAACGCGCCGCACAACGCCACCGCCCCCGTCGCCGCGCCCACCGCAAAGCTCGGCTCACTCCAGCGGGCAAGGGCCTGACGGCGGGCCCCGTTGGGTGCCACCCGGACTAGCGCCCCTCCGCGTAGCAGGATTTCGTTAGCGGCAAACATGCTGCCGGCCAGAAATAATGGGATGATATAATAATAGAGCCGGAAAACGACGATGGCCCCCAGGATCTGCGGCGGCTGTAAATACGGTTCCAAGCCCAGCAGCATGGCCGTGTCGAACACGCCGAGCCCCCCCGGCACGTTCGCCGCAAGCCCGGCGGTATAGGACGCGACATAAACGCCAAGGAAACGCAGATAGGTCAGCCCCGGTGTCTCCGGCAGCAATTGATAGACGATGCCGGCCGTCACCGCGACATCTACCGTGGCCAATGCCACCTGTACGACCGCCATCCGGTAATCCGGCAGCGTCACGTTGTTGCCGAATAGGCGGATGGTGCCGACGAAGCGGGACAGGCTCACATAAGCGGCGACGATCGCCCAGAGCAGTACGCCCACCGCATACATGCCCCAGCGCGGCACGATTTTTCCGAAGAACGGCACGGCATCCGGCTCGGCGAACAAGATGATGCCCCCCAGCACCATGCCCCCCAGACCGAAGGTAAGGCTGCAGAACGCGACCACCTTGGCGATCTGGAACGGTGTCAGTCCCCAATGGGCATAAAGCCGGTACCGGACCGCGGCCCCGGAAACGGCGGCAAATCCCAGATTATGCGACAGCGCATAGGCGCAGAACGAGGCAAACGAGACGCGGGCATAGCTGACCTTACGCCCCGCGTAGATCGTGCCGAGCCGGTCGTAGAACGTAAGAACGCCATACGAGATGACGGTCCAGACGAATGCCAGCAACAATGCGCGGTTCGGGATCGCCTGCAGCGCGACCTTGATGTCAGCGATCTTGAGGTGACGGAACTCCTTCCACACCACATAGATTGCGCCAACGAGCAGCACGAGGCCCAGTACGGCCGGTAATTGCCGGACGAGCTTCTTGAGCAACGCCATGCTCAAGCGGCGTCCTGGCTGCGGCTGAGCGCGCTGTGGATGAGCGATACGGTTTCCGGCACACCATACAATGCCACAAATCCACCGAAACGTGGACCCTCCTGCTGACCCAGCAGCACCTGATACAGACACGCAAACCAAGATTTCAGGTCGGGGAACGGATGCCGCTTGCCAACGGCATACACCTCATTCTGGATCGCCTCCACCGTCGCATCGGGGGGCAACCCGCCGATCGTGGCCGCGAGATCGAGCATGGCGGCGTGTTCATATTGAACGGGCTCCCGAAAGACCTTCGCCGGCATGACGAAGTCCCGGTAATATTGCACCGCATAGTTTACTAAACCGTTAAGGAACGGCGCACTCTCCGGAGAAACGCCCGGCGAATAGCGCTGCAGAAAACCCCATAGCATCGCCGGCTGCGCCGCATTCACCACGCTGGCGAGGTTCAGTAGCATGCCGAACGGCACCGGGCTCCACGCATCACGCGTGACGCCACCCTGAATGTGCCACGCAGGATTGATGTGCCGGTCCTCCGGGGTCTGCTCCGGCAGTTTCGCGGCGTTGGTGATGTATTCGTCCACGGCGCGCGGAATGACATCGAAGAACAACCGCTTCGCACGATGGGGCGAGTTATACATGAACTGCCCCAGGCTCTCCGCCGGTGCATAGCGCAGCCACTCCTCGACCCCCAAGCCATTGCCCTTGGACTTGCTGATCTTCTGGGCGTGTTCATCGAGGAACAGCTCATAGGTGTAATTGATCGGCGGCGCAGTGCCGAGGGCGGTGCAAACGCGGCTCGATAGCTTGACGCTGTCGATCAAATCTTTGCCAGACATCTCATAATCGATGCCGAGCGCGTGCCAACGCATCGCCCAATCGGCCTTCCATTGCAGCTTACATGCGCCGCCGGTGATGCGGGTGACGAACGGCTCGCCGGTCGCGGGATCCTCCCATGTCAGCGTGCCCGCCGCGACATCCACGTCGTCGATCCGGACCTGCATCACCTGGCCGGTCCGGGGATGCAGCGGCAAGAACGGGGAATACGTCGCCTGCCGGTCCGCGCCGAGCGTCGGCAGGATGGTAGCGACGATGGCGTCATGGCGCTCGGCGACCCGCAACAACGCCGCGTCGAACCGGCCCTGGGCATAATAATCGGTGCTGGACGCGAACTCATACTCGAAGCCAAACCCATCGAGAAAGGCACGAAGCCGGGCATTGTTGTGGGCACCGAAGCTCTCATGGGTGCCGAACGGGTCCGGCACCCGGGTCAATGGCTGACCAATATGGGCGCGAAGCATCTCCCGGTTCGGAACGTTATCAGGGACTTTGCGCAGCGCATCCATGTCATCACTGAACGCAATCAGCCGTGAGGGACGCCCGGTCAGCGTCGTGTAGGCGTGCCGGACCCAATTGGTGCGGGCGACCTCGCCGAACGTGCCGATATGCGGCAGGCCGGACGGGCCATAGCCGGTCTCGAACAGCGCAATGTCCTTGCCGCTCGCCTCAAGCCTGGCGGCGATTTTGGCGGCTTCCTCGAACGGCCAAGCCTTTGGAATCGGTGGTGTCATGTTGTGAAATGTATCCGGCATGGGCGCACGCTAGAAATGGGGGCGCTCCGGGTCAATGCAGCGTTGGCATTGTTGCTTTCACCCTGGCGATGCGCGGCTGGTGCGCGGCGCTGGCTGGGTTACACTGACCCGGTGGATACCTTGCAAATTCCTGACGCTCCGGCGGTCGTGGCCGGGCATGGAAGTGCGGCCGTGCTGACCCTGGATGGCGAGTTGCTCAGCCTGCCGGTGCTGGACGCCGCCCATCTCATACGGGGCGGACCGCCGCCGCTGCTGATCCACGCGCCGGCCACCTTGCGGCGACTCGGCATGGCCGCGACCCCGTGCCTCGACCTGCTGGAGCTGTTTGCCTTTGTCCTGCCGGCCCGTCCGGTCGTGCCCACCGCGCGCGGCATGGCGCTGGCGCTCGATCTGCCGCCCCCCGTCACGCCCGAAGACGCGGCCGCGTTGTTGCCGGAGCTGGCGGCCGCATTGCTGCGGCATCTGTCACGCGCCAAGGACGTGCCGCTCAACAAGGATGCGGCCGGGCTCGCCGCGCGGATGGGTGCCGCGTGGCCGTGGAGCCGGGCCGTGCTGGCGGCATTGGGCGAACCGGCGGCGCAGCCCCGCATCGATGCCCTGAAAATCTGGCGCCGCCTGCCGGAATGGGAGGATGAGGCGCCCGCCCCGCCCCCCGGCGCCACCCCGGTGCAGCCGGCGGAGGCCCGGGCGCGGCTGGCGCGGATGCTGGGATCCCACGCGGAGCAACGGCCCGGTCAGGCCGATTATGCCAGCGCGGCCGCCCACGCCTTCGACCCGCGACTCGTGCAAGGGGACCCGCATGTCGTCCTGGCGGAGGCCGGAACCGGCACCGGCAAGACCCTCGCCTACGTCGCTCCCGCCAGCCTGTGGGCCGAGCGGAACCACGGGAGCGTCTGGATCAGCACCTATACCAAGCACCTGCAGCGGCAGATCGACGCGGAGCTGACCCGGCTGTTCCCCGATCCGGCCGAGCGGCGCCGGCGCGTGGTGGTGCGCAAGGGGCGGGAGAACTACCTGTGCCTGCTCAACTATGAAGAACAGGTGAACAGCGCCGGCCTCAGCACGAACGCCATCGTCGCACTGGGCTTGATTTCGCGTTGGGGCCTGGCCACCGCGGACGGCGACGTGGCGGGCGGCGACCTGCCGGGCTGGTTTCCCGAGCTGTTCGGCCACGGCCTGCTGCCGGCCATCGCCGACCGGCGGGGGGAGTGCATCTTCGGTGCCTGCACCCATTACCGGCGCTGCTTCGTCGAACACACGGTCCGTCGATCGCGCCGTGCGGAGCTCGTGATCGCCAACCACGCCCTGGTGATGGCGCAGGCGGCGTGGGGCGGGATCGACGACGATACGGTGCCCAGCCGGTATGTGTTCGACGAGGGCCACCACGTGTTCGACGCCGCCGACGGCGCATTCTCGGCCGCGCTGTCGGGAACCGAAACGGCTATGCTGCGGCAATGGCTGCTAGGTGCCGAGGAAAGCCGGTCCCGCGCGCGCGGCATCAAGCGCCGGTTCGAGGACCTCGTGGCCGGCGACCCGGCGCTCGAGGCGCAGATGGACGCCGTGCTGCAGGCAGCGCGGGCCCTGCCGACCGCCAGTTGGGCCGGGCGGTTCGGTTACCCGTCCGGACCCACGGAGGCGTTCCTGGGCCTGCTGCGGGATCAAGTGCTGGCCCGGCTCGGCGCGGACCCGGGGCCGGGTCAGCATGAATGCGATCTGTATCCCGTCACGCCCGAATTGGCGGCCGCGGCGGCGGCGCTGGCCCGGGCGCTGAGCCGCCTGGCGGAGCCGCTGCGTCTGTTATCCGCCAAGCTCATGCAAAAACTGGAGGATGAGAGCGAGACGCTGGACACGCAAATGCGCACCCGGATCGAGGCGGCGGTGCGTTCGCTCCGGCGCCGGGCGCTGGACCGGCTGACGGCCTGGGGCAGCATGCTGGAGGTGGTCGGCCAAACGCCGCCCGAGCCTGGCGCCCGTCCGGACCACGTGCATTTGCTACAGCTCGACCGGCGGGAGGCGGCGGACCGCAACGTGGGGCTGCACCGGCATTGGCTGGACCCGACGGTCCCGTTCACGGCGATCCTGGCGCGGCCCGCCCATGGGTTGATCATCACCAGCGCCACGCTGCGGGACACGGGCGAGGCGGATGCGGAGGCCGCGTGGCGGTCGGCGGAGGGGCGAGTCGGCGCGCTACATCTGCCGTCGCCGCCGCTGCGGGTGTCGGTCGCCAGTCCGTTCGATTACGCGGCGCAAACCCGGGCCTTCGTCGTCACCGACGTGGGACCCGGCGACATCGGAGTGCTGGCGGCGGCCTACCGGGCGCTGTTCCTTGCGTCCGGCGGCGGCGGGCTCGGCCTGTTCACCGCCATCTCCCGCTTGCGCGCGGTACACCGGCTCATTGCGCCGGCGCTGGAGGCGGCGGGCGTTTCGCTGCTGGCGCAGCACGTGGACGCGATGGACAACGCGACGCTGGTGGACGTGTTCCGGACCGAGCCGGATTCCTGTCTGCTGGGCACCGACGCGATGCGGGATGGGGTGGACGTGCCGGGGCGCGCGCTGCGGCTGGTGGTGTTCGACCGGGTGCCGTGGCCGCGTCCGGACATCCTGCACCGGGAGCGGCGGACCCATCTCTCGGGCGGCGATCCGCGCGGATATGATGACGGCCGGGCGCGGATGCGGCTGCGGCAGGCGTTCGGGCGGCTGGTGCGGTCGTCTGCGGACCGGGGCGTGTTCGTGCTGCTGGATCGCCGCGCACCCACCCGGCTGCTGTCGGCCTTTCCGTCCGGGGTCCTGGTGCGGCGGGTCGGGCTGGCGGAGGCGGTGGCGGAGACGTCGGCGTTCCTGGCTCAAGATTGGTTTGCACGACCGGGCCAATAGGCTACATTTCCGTTGCCACGACGAAAGTAGGTTGATGCTCGCTCGAACGGGATTGGATGTGGAGGAGGCGCTGGTCTGCACCATGGTATTGGTGGCGGCGGCCGATGGCGCGATTACGGACCGGGAGATCGGCGTGATGGCCGGGGTCGTGCAGACACTACCGGTGTTTCATGATTTCAGCGCCGAGCGGCTCGAGGTTGCGACCGATGCGGCCGTCGATCTGCTGGGTGAGGATGAGGGCCTGAGCCATGCCGGGCAGATGATCCGGGATGCGCTGGAACCCCGCCTGCGTGAGACAGCCTATGCGCTGGCGTGCGAGGTCGTGGCCGCCGACCGGGATCAGACGACACAGCCGGTGCTGCGCATGCTGGAGCTGGTGTTGGCGGAGCTGCGGCTGGATCCGCTCGTCGCATCCGCGATCGAACGGACGACGCGGGCCCGGCATCAGCGGGTCAGAACCATAGCCTAATGCGCCCGCCGCTCTAACGGCACACTTACGGAGAGTTTGTAATGGGTTGGCGTCAGGTGGGGATGACGGGAATGCTGATCCCGGCACTATTGGCCGGCTGTGCGCAGCCGCCGATGGGGCCGCAGGTGCAGGTGTTGCCCGGACGGAACAAGTCCTTCGCGTCGTTCGACGCCGACCGGTCGATGTGCCAGGGCTATGCGTCGCAGCAGGTGGCCGGTCAGGCGGAGGTCGCGAATAACCGGGCGATCGGCGGCGCGGTGCTGACGACGGTGCTGGGTGCCGGTCTCGGCGCGGTGCTGGGGGGCGGCCGGGGTGCGGCGATCGGTGGGGTGGCCGGCGCGGGCCTGGGCTCGGTGGCCAATGCCGGGGCGAGCGGGGATGGGCAGGGCGGCATTCAAGCCCAGTATGATAACGCCTTTGCCGCCTGCATGGTCGGTCACGGCAACCAATTGCCACAGGCGGCGATCGCGGTTCCCTATGCGGTGCCGTACGCGGTGCCCTACGGCGTCCCGGTGTATCCCCGTCCCTATTATAGGTACTGAATCAACCCTCGGCCTAGCACGCATTGGCAGAGACGGTTGTCTTTCTGAGGATGCATGATGACGGAACCAACACGCCGAGGTGGCTGCATCTGCGGCAAGGTTCGGATCGAGGTCCGGGGCGAGCCAACCCGCGCTGGGCTCTGTCATTGACTCACGTGCCGCAAAGAGACCGGCGCTCCTTTCATGGCATTCGCGGTCTGGGACAGAAAACAAGTGACCGTCACGGGCGAGACCGGCAGCTGGACGGCCACGACTGACGATCGCCACTTCTGCCCAGCGTGCGGATCGTCCCTGTTCGGGATCAACGACAAGGACGGCGAGGTTGAGGTCCGGCTGGGAACACTGAACGATGCGCCGTCGGACTTGACCCCCCGTTACGAGCTGTGGACGCCCCGGCGCGAACATTGGCTGAAGCCGGTCGCCGCCGCCGCGCAACACGCGGGCAACCGCCCGTGAGTTCATCATGGTCTTAAACTGCCGTGCTCGTTCAGCGTGGTGGCGTCGTAAAGAACCAGGGATGTCCGTCGAGGTCGCGCGCGGTGTAGGTGCGTCCGTAGGGCTCGTCATACGGTGCCTGAACGATCTCGGCACCGGCGTCGCGTGCCCGCTCGTGATGGGCGTCCACGCCGGCCAGATAGACGAAGACGCCCATCGTGGCGATTTTGGTCTCACTCGGGCTCTGCATCCGCCAGTCTTGGCTGCCCTGTCCCATCATGATTCGCTGCCCATCGAGGGTCATTTGCGCGTGCACCCCGGCTGGGGTCGCGTGCCGCATCTCCTCGCTAAACCCGAAGGCACGGGCAAGCCAGTCGAGCGCGGCGGGCACGTCACGGTAAAAGATGTATGGGATGATCTCAGGCCTGATAACTGGCTTGGCCTTCTCCATCAGATGTTCTCCCGAGCCTGTCGCCCCAGCTTGGTGGCCGAATCTTCTTGAACGTTTGTTACCAGGGCGGCCTTCGCTCCGGTAGGAGCAAGGTCTCTGCGCTAATCCACGAAGCCGCCCAGTGGTGGGTCAGTTTGAATGTCTGCAAAGGGTGGGAAGCGGACGGTCTGCTTCGGGGGCCAAGAGGCAAAAGCGAACGATGGCACGACAGCATAGCTGGCCGATTGTAAAGTCCCAGATTAACCGCTCGGGAGATAGGAACTGGACATTCGGTGAAAGGGGCAGGGCTCAAGCCTCCGCCGAAGCGCCCCATTTCGCCGCAATCAGCGATATTCTCGCGGCGCAACTTACATTCTGAGGGCAGTGCGGACGCGGGTGTCTGCCTAAAAGCGGAGCCGCAGATTTTCTCGGATAATCTTGCCGAGCGATGATCAAGCGAGCAGAGCCGGCTTGAGCTCGTGCCCGCACCGCTGGCTAAGCTGGTCACCTTGCGGCTCTCTGCCGTGCGCACGCAACATTGTCTATGCCCTCGTCCTCGGCGCGCATCATGTCGACGTAGCCCTGGGCGAAACTCTCGCTCATTCCACCGCTGCCTTAACGGGGCAGTCACCAATTTCACCCTAGAAAAACATAGTGCCGCTCAGACGCACGAGTCTAATTGGCGCCACAACACTGAGTTTGGTCGGACAGCGCTGCTGCTGCTCGGCCGCGCTGTTTTCGTTTGACTTTATTATAATGTAAGCGCAACAGTCCGTGGTCGGGGGTTCAGCGTCTGCGTTCACGGGGGCGGCACCAGTCATGGTCGACTTCGTTCCGCTGCTCTGTCCGTCGGCTTGTTCAGTCAAAACGTTGAACGGAGGGAACATCATGATCGGATTTGGAGCGGGTTTCGCTTTGCCAATCGCGCTCGCGATCGGCCTGGTTCACACAAACACTGCGCGCGCGGCCGACCTGTCCCCGCAGGGAGATTTCCATATCATCTTCACAGCTTCCAACCCGGCGGTAAGCAAACCCGTTCCGATGGGCGGCGACAAAGTAGCGGTAGCTGGAACCTCGATGATGGCTGCAATTAACTTCGCCGGGACCGGGCTATTGCACAACATGGCGGGTCGGTGCGCCGGCATGGGAATCATCGACTCCCGCGCGAAGACGTTCGAGCAGCGCGGTTTCTGTGACTACGCCGACGCGGATGGCGATCATGTTTATGAAAGCTTCAGTTTTCCGGTCCAGCCTCAATCCGCGAACCTCAATGGAGACGGCGAGTGGACCGGCGGCACCGGCAAGTTCGAAGGCCTGAGCGGGAAGGTTGCCATTGTCGCGCATCCGATGAAGACACTTACCGACGGAGCCGGCCAAAACACCGGGGAGAAGCGGGGAAGCTACAGGATCGAGAAAACAACCGCTACAAAGTAAGCCGCCACTCGGTTCCTCCACGCCGACAAGTTGAGGGACGGTGCGCTCGCTAACTGTTCACACTAGCCGGCAGCTCGATGCACTAAGTTGATTTCGCCTGACCGCATCGAGCTGTCGTCAACCGAACACTAAACCCTAGAGCAGGGGCAGCAGCGCGGTGGCGAGCGCACTGACGCCCATAGTTGGCCGTTGAAGGTGTGGGAGAGGCGTTGGGCGTTTTCCGGTCCAAACCGATTTCAGCACTGGTCGGCTGAGAGGAGAGCATTGCGGCTTGGAGGCCGTCGATCATGGTGCGACGAAGGGCGAGGCAATTGCGGCCGTAAGATCAAGCCCGAGTTCATTCCCCTGTCCGAGCGACCAAGGCTGGTGGAAGCCGGCTGAAGGTTCGGAGAGAGATGCTTAGGACGAAGCCGGAGGTGTCTCGGCTTCGAATAGACGCTCAAACATTATAGGTGAGGCGCCTCTGTAGTCGACCTCTCCGAATTTAACATAGCCTAATTTGGAAGCTACGCGCACGGAGGCGAGATTGTCCGGGCGAACGATACAAACAGTGCGTAACGGATTATGTGTTTGCATCATGCAATCATGTACAGCGTTGGCTGCTTCCGTCGCATATCCGTGCTTGTGTCCGTTGGTTGCCAAGATCCAGGATGCTTCTGGGAATGGATCAAACGCCTCCCCAAGTCCCGTCGAGAAATGCGTTAGGCCAACCTCTCCAACAAAGCTCCCCTCATTGTTACGGACGACAAAAATGCCGTGATTGAAAGTCGACCAATGCCCAATATTCCGCAGAAGCTTGGTCCATGAGTCTTCCCGACTGTTTGGCTTCCCCGCGATGAAGTGCATCACGGTAGGGTCGCCACTCATCGCAGAACTTTCATCGAAGTCCGCCAAGGAAGGACGAGAAAGTATCAAGCGGTCGGTTTTGATCATCCAAATCAGGATTAGCACGCCCGCTTCAGGGCACGCCAGCTAAGTAACTGATCGACCGCAATGAGGTCGGTAGCGGAAATTCAAACTGACCCACGACCAGCCGCCCTGATCGGGAAGTTGACGGGATGCGAATGCCAAAAAATGGGCTGCCGGCAAACTCGGGGGCCGGTAGCAGTCGCACCGAAACTGCCATTCAGCCCTCGTCGTCTGATGAGAAGTCCCATTTCTTCCTGGGCGCGGGCCAGCTTGGCCGGGCGGTCCGCGGTCGGCAGGGCGGCATTTCATGGTGGTCCGGCCGATCCGGCGCGCATACACGATTGAACCGCGCGCGCAACCGGAAGGGACTGAACGTGAACGAAATCCCCCTGACACTGACCTTGATCGGTGGACCCACCGTGCTGCTGGAAATCAACGGCATGCGACTGCTGACCGATCCGACATTCGACCCGCCGCGCTCCTATGACGCGCGTGATATCGTGCTGACAAAGCAAACCGGTCCGGCGCTGGAGGCGGAAGCCATTGGCGCCGTCGATGCAGTGTTGCTGAGCCATGATCAGCATTTTGACAATCTCGACGATGCGGGCCGCGCGTTTCTGCCTCGGGCGCGCCGGGTGTTGACGACAGTGGCCGGCGCGGCCCGGCTTGGGGGACAGGTTCAGGGGCTCGAGCCGTGGCAAGGCGTGGACCTGTTGATGGCCGATGGGCTTACGCTCCGCGTCACCGCGACCCCGGCGCGGCATGGGCCGGCCGGGATCGAGCCGTTGAGCGGGGACGTGATCGGCTTCGTGCTGACGATCGAAGGCGGTCCGGCACTCTATATTTCCGGTGACACCGTCTGGTATCACGGCGTTGCCGAGGTGGCGCGGCGCTTCGACGTGAAGGCCGCCATCCTGTTCACCGGGGCGGCCCAACCGCGAGGTTCATTTCATGTGACGATGGACAGCAACGACGCCATCGAAGCGGCACATGCCTTCCTGAATGCAACTATTTTCGCCATTCACAATGAGGGCTGGGCGCACTTAACGGAGAGCCAGGAAGATCTGGCAAAAGCGTTCTCGGTGGTGGGACTTGGCCCGCGGCTGCGGTTTCTGGAGCGAGGAGTTCCGGTTTCTCTGACCGTGGATTGACATAGGCGCTCGCGTGAACGCGGGGTGCGGTTCGGACGGTCGATTGCGACCCCGGCCATACCGAGACCCGTACCACGACTACCCCTCGGCTTAGGACGGCAGGGCCGGCACCCCGAACACGTGCGGGTGGGCACCGAGGATGAGCGCCCAGATCACAAGGCCTAGGAGGGGCACGAGCCAGCCGATCTCCCGCAGGTCCAGCCGGTTGCGTCCGGCCAAGATCGCAGCACCCGGGATGATGCTGGTGTGGGCGGCGATCGGGGCCCAGCGGGCCGGGTCGCGGCGGGCCAGTTTCGCATCGATCGACGGCATCCCCGCCAGCGCAGTGATGGCGAACGTGCCGAAGAAGATGAGCGCCGTATCGGTGCCGTTGGCGACGATATGGACCACCGCCCAGATCGAAAAGGCGCACATCATCGGATGCCGGGTGAGCCGGAAGATGCCGCGCACCGGGTCATCGCCCGCCCCAGCCGGTCGCAAATCAGCCCCCACGGCGGTGGGATTGGGACTGGCGACGGAGGCCACCAGGAGGATGAAAGCCGGCAGCATGACCAGCACGAGCCCCCAGCGCAGCCAGTCCGGCGCGAACCAAAGCGGCGTGGGGCTGGCCTTGTTATACGCGCTCACGAGGGCGGCGATGGCGCCGATCGATAGGACGGAATAGACGGCGAGAAAGACTTTTTCCCCCAAGGCAGCCTTCAGGCGGTCCCGGAGCGGGGTGCCCGAGATGCCGATGTGGATCGCGAGCCATATCACGGCGAAAATCAGCAACATGTCTTAGCCTCCCCGGCGACCGGCCCGCCACGCCCCGACTTGACCGGCATAAAGTCGAGCCTCGTGTAGCCCCGGCTGTAAAACCAGGGATAACCGTATCCGATACCAACATAGACCGGATTGGGCTCGTATAACCCGAACACTTCCTGCTTCACTCCAACATAGGGCACAACGATGTTGTGCGCACTGGCCATGCAGCGGAGATAGACGACACCCGAGGGAAAAGATCCGGTCTGGTTGAAACCGGGCTCCGCGGAAGGTGCCGGGTTGGCAAACCGATTGGCGTTCCGCGCCGCTTGAACGCGGCACTCGGCGTCATCAGCGCGGAATTGATCGACGGTTTTAGCCGGCCCGGGCGTGGCGACCAGCGGGATGTTCCCGGTGGCCGGCGCGGACACTGGAGGCACGGCACAGCCGGCGATGCCAGCTAGCACCATGAACCCAGCGGCACGAAGCATCACCTGCATCCAGCAAACTCCTATCGATTTCCGGTCGTGCCAACCGACGCCACGTCGCCACCACGACGCCGGGTTTACGGCGTCCGCCCGGGCACGGTGACACCAATCATGTCCCCCTCCCGCACCAGCGCCGCCAGCCGGGCCGCGTCCCATCCGTCCGTGCCCGATGGGCGTCGAGGCAGTACCATCCAGCGGTAATCGGCCGTGCTGTCCACGACGGTGATACGGGTCTGGCTCGGTAAGACTGTGCCCCATTCCGCCATCACCCCGCGCGGATCCCGGACGGCGCGGGCGCGGTAGCCCGGCGATTTGAACCAAAACGGCGGATAGCCCAGTACGGCGCGCGGGTAACAACTGCATAGGGTACAGACGACCAGATGGTGGTGATCCTCCGTATTCTCCAGCACGCCCAGGGGCGGCAAACCGCGCATTGTGATGCCGAGCGCCTCGGCCGCGGCGGCACCATCGGTCAGCATCAGCGTGCGATAGGCCGGATCGGTCCAGGCGCGGGCGACCATGCGGGCCCCCTGCGCCGGGCTGCCGCGGTCGGTGGTGGCGATCCGCTCGGCGATCTCGGCCGCGGACGCGATGCCGCGCACCGCAAGCAGATGCCGGAGGGCGGTCAGCACGCGATCGGGGGTGGCGTCGATCATGCCGGCAGCAGCCAGGGCTCGTAAAGCTCGATCAAGATGTCGTCTCCTTGACCATCTTCCCACAGCGTTTTGGGCACGAACGATACGTGATACAGCGGCAGCCGCGCGGCGGGGCGGCGGAACGCCAGGTCTTCCGGGTTCGGAAAATCGCCCAAATGCCGCACCACGATTCCCACCCGCCCGCGCACGTAATGCGGAGTCCGGATGTGGCACGGACCGCGCTGTTCCGGCCAGTCATCGCGCACGCGGACCACCGTGCCCGGCTTGATCGTTGGCGCGATCATGGGGCCGCCACGGCGGCGATCGCGGCGGTCAGCTCGGCCTCGGTAAACACGCCGTTGCGGATGAGGGTGTCGGTGATGGAGCGGAGCCAGCGCTCATAATAGGTGAGGCTGGCATAGGTCGCCTCCGGCAGTGCCTCGATCCCGCGGCGCAATTCGTCCACGCTCATGACGCCCTTGGCCCCCAAAATGCCGCGAATCGCGTCCACGGTGCGGTCGAACTCGGTCAGAACGTGCACGGAGGTGTCGATCGGCTCGCACATGAATTTGGGCACGCCGCCCATGTCGTGATGGGCGCGCCGGTCACTCATTGGATCGCCTCGCCAGGATAGACGCCCCACATGTCGGACCGTTTCATCCAGCCACGATAGTCCTGGACGCTGGCCTGACACCAGTCCGACGTCGCCTCGCAACTGCGCAGCCGGAAGATGACGCCGGGCTTGAGGCGTGCGACGGCGGCCCCGGTGTCACTGGCGTCGTGCCGGAGCACGCGTTCGGCGCCGGTGACGACCCCGGTGCGGCGCGGCGACAGGGTCTGCGTGTTGACCCAGCCGCGCACCCCCTCCTGATCCCGGACGAGGCGCCAGATGTCGAATTCCCGCTCGATCTCGACCGGCAGGTCGCGGCGTTTATAGACCCAATCGATCGGATACCGCGGGCCAGGGCCGGAGCGCATATAGACCTCGTCCGAACGCAGGGCGGCGAAGCGCGGCAGGGGGAGGCCGCTATTGGTTCCCTTGGTCGGCGCGGCCGGCCTCTCCGGCTCGGGCACCGGGGCGGCGACCGGCGGGGTCACCGGGGTGGGGTGGCGATGGGGCGGGCTCACCGGATGGGGCCGGGGTGCCGGGACATGAGGCGGCGGGGCATGAGGTGGCGGGGCATGAGGTGGCGGGCCATGAGGCGCGGCGGCCGGGTGCGAGGGCCGGGGCGGCTGCGGCAATTGGGGCGGGACGGGCTGGGCCCAGGCGCCAGACATCATCAGCGGCAAACTCGCCAGAACGGCACGGAGCGTGGGGTGGAGCATGGGCCAGGGATGCCAACACGCCGCCACCGGGGTCAAGGGGCAAACTGCAGGCACCGGTGCCTCAAAGCGTAATGATTTGTCCGCCCGATACCTGCGACAGGAAACTCGGGATTCCCGCCACCGTGACCTGCGGGAGCAACGCGGAGGGCTCGATCCCTGCCAGCCGAAGCCCGGCATCACAGGCGAGGAGCCTGACCCCGAGTTCGATGGCCGCGGCGCGCAACGTGGCGATGGACGCGACGCCGCCGGGCAGCGCCGGTGTGGGGTCCAACCTTTCCAATAGGGCGCGGCAGCCCTCGTTCGTGGCGAACAGCACCACCGTCCGACCGATCGCAGCAGCCCCGGCGGCCAGGACCCAGGCGTAGTGCGCGCGTTCGTTCCCGGCTGAAATCAATAGGATACCGAGCGTTTCAGCCATGGGCCGACAGGTCATGGATGCTGGCATCGGTCCCACATAGCGGGCAGGCCGGGTCCTTGGGGAGCCGGACGAGGCGGATGCGGGCGTGCAGCGCATCCCAAATCATGAGCCGGCCCGATAGACCCTCACCGGTCTGCAACAGCTCTTTCAGCACCTCGGTCGCCATCAGGCTGCCGATGACGCCGGTAACGGCGCCGAGAATACCGGCCTCGCCGCAGGTCGGGACCAGGCCGTCCGGCGGCGGCGCGGGATGGAGGCAGCGGTAGCAGGGGCCGCCGGGCTTGAACGTGGCGAGTTGCCCATCGAACCGCAGCACCGCGCCGGAGACCAACGGACGCCGCGCCAGCCAGCAGGCATCGGCCACCAGAAAGCGCGTGGCGAAATTATCACTGCCGTCACACACCAGGTCATAGTCCTGGATGAGCCGGCCGGCATTGGCACCCGTCAGCCGGGCTTCGTGGCCGATAAAATCGACCTCTGGATTGAGCGCCCGGACCGCCTGCAGGGCAGAGCCGACCTTGGTCTCGCCCACCCGTCCGGTCGTATGCGCGATCTGGCGCTGGAGGTTCGACAGCTCGACCCGGTCATCATCGATCACCCCGAGCGTCCCCACCCCGGCAGCGGCCAGATAGAGGATCAACGGTGAGCCGAGGCCGCCAGCCCCCACGATCAGCACGCGGGCACGGCGCAAACGGGCCTGGCCCTCGCCACCTACTTCCGATAACAGAATGTTCCGGGAATAGCGATTGATCTCGTCTTCACTAAAAATTAAATCCATGGAGCGTAGATAGGTGAAGGAGGAGCGAAGTGCGATGGAGTGCGACGGCGTGAACACTCCGGATCGGGACCAGAATGCGACGGTAACGTCCCAGGATGATTACGGGCCCATGCCGTGGGCGAGCACCCCGCTAGGTCCGCCCGAGACGTGGCCAGGAACGCTCAAGACTCTAAGCCATGTCATCCTCGGTAGCCGGCAGCCGATGTTTCTGGCCTGGGGTGCCGCCCGGACGATGATCTATAACGACTCCTATGCGCAGCTGCTGGGTGCCCGGCATCCCGCCGCCCTGGGACGTCCTTTTGCCGCGGTCTGGCACGAGGCCTGGCCTCAAATCGCGCCGCTATTCGCCCTGGCCGATGCCGGTCAGGCCGGTGACGAGGAGGAGATCCGTCTGACCTTGCCCCGCAGTGGCGCGGAGGAGGCTGCGCATTTCGCGTTTTCGGTGACCCCGGTCCGGGGCGACCACGGCCGGGTCGAAGGCCTGTTTTGCACGTGCACGGAGACCATGGGCCGGTTGCGGGCAGAACAGGCGCTGGCCGAAGAGAGTGCCCGTCTGCGCGAAAGTGAGGCGTGGATGCGCAGCGTCTCCAACACCCTGCCCGGCTACATTTGGACCGCCAATCCGGCCGGATTGCTCAATTTCACGACCCAGGCCTGGCTCGATTACGCCGGCACGACCTTCGCCTCTGCCCTGGGTGCGGGCTGGAGCCGCTTCGTCCACCCGGACGACCTGCTGCGCGTCAGCGAGGCTTGGAGCCGGGCCGTCAGAACCGGCACCCGCTATGATATCGAGTTCCGGTGCCGCCGGCATGACGGGAAATTCCGCTGGTTCCTGGTGCGCGCCAACCCGATTCGTTCCGAAGCCGGAGCCATCGAGCGTTGGGTCGGCATCAATGTCGATGTGGAGGCGCAAAAACAAGCCGAAACCGCGCTGTCGGGATTGAACGCGACGCTGGAGCAACGGGTGGCGGACGCCAGCGTCGCCCGCGAACAGATGGAAGGGGCGCTGCGTCAGGCGCAAAAGATGGAGGCGATTGGCCAGCTCACGGGCGGAATCGCGCATGATTTCAATAATATGCTGCAAAGCATACTCGGCAGCCTGGACCTGATCCGCCCCCGGTTGCAACAGGGGCGAACCTCCGAGGTGGCCCGGCTGGTGGACATCGCGACGGAGGGCGCGAACCGTGCCGCGACGCTGACCGGCCGGCTGTTGTCGTTTGCCCGGCGGCAGGCGCTAGTGCCGCGTCCACTCGACGCCAATGCGCTGGTGAGCGGCATGGCGGAGCTTCTGCGGAATACCGTGGGTAAGGGCGTTACCCTCACGCTCGACCTCGCGCCGTCTCTGCCACGCGTGCTGTGTGACGCCAATCAGTTGGAGAGCGCCCTGCTCAACCTGGCCATCAACGCCCGGGATGCCATGCCGGAGGGGGGGACGCTGCTGATCGCCACGACGGAGGCGCGTGTCACCGCGACCGAAATGGCCGGACATCCGGACGTGGTGCCGGGCCGCTTCGTGCAGATCAGCGTCACCGATACCGGGGCCGGCATGACCCCCTCGGTCGCCGAGCGCGCGTTCGAGCCGTTTTACACCACCAAGCCGCTGGGACGGGGCACCGGCCTCGGCCTGTCACAACTTTATGGGTTCGTCCGGCAATCCGGCGGATTGGTCCATCTGGTAAGCCGGCCGGGCCACGGCACGACGGTCACACTGCAATTGCCGTTGTTCCATGGTGAAATCATCGCAGATCGGCCGGAGCCTTCACCACACCACCTACCGGCACGGCGCGGAACCGTGCTGCTGGTCGAGGATGAGGAGTCAGTGCGTACTCTCGCGCGGGAGGCACTGGTGGAGCAGGGCTGGGCGGTCTTCGATGCGGCAACCGGGACCGCCGCGCTGACGATGCTACAGGCCGGAAACGATGTGGACGTCTTGGTGACTGATGTCGGCCTGCCGGGCGGGCTAAACGGGCGTCAACTGGCCGAGGCCGCCCGGCAAATCCGGCCCACCCTCCCGGTGCTGTTCATCACGGGCCACGCCTATGCGGAACTATCGGATGGACCAATGCCCCCGCTCACTGCTGTCATCATGAAACCGTTTCACCTGTCCGTTTTGGTTTCCGAGGTCGCGGCGATGTTCGCGTAAAAGAACCCGGGCCCCTTGCCCTTCTCAGTGGCCGTACTACGATCCACATCCGGACCGGCCATGCACGGCCGTCATCAAGGGAGTATGCGATGCCTGAGTTAAGGAATGGGACGCGCCGGAACGTGCTGCGGACAGGATTGGCGCTGGTCGGCGTCGCCGCGGCCGCCCGCGCTGCCCGCGCGCAAGATCAAAAAATCGCCCAAGAGTTGGTGCAGTATCAGGCGGAGCCCAAGGAGGGCGCGAAGTGTTCGGGATGCGCACAGTTTCAGGCTCCCAACGCCTGCGCCATCGTCGTTGGCAACATCAGCCCGAATGGCTGGTGCGTCGCCTACGCGCCTAAAGAGGGGTAAACGGGTGCGCGGTGGCCGTGACGGCCACCGCGTTCGCCGTTACTAGGCGCCGTTACTTGGCTGGGAGCGGCTCCGGTGTTGCCGCGAGGGTGCGCAGATAATCAATGACGTTGGCGCGAACCTGCGGGTCCGTGATACCAGCATACGACATCTTGGTCCCCGCCGCGAACGCCGCCGGCTTCGCCAGCCATTGATCGAGCTCATCGTAGGTCCATTTCTCGCCCGCATGCGCCTTGAGCGCGGCCGAATAGCTGTATGTCTCGACACGGCTGCCGATCGGCCCGCCCACAACGCCATACAGATTAGGGCCAATGCCATTCTTCCCGCCTTCGGCGAAGCCATGGCAGGCGATACAGCCAAGCTTCAACGTGCTCGCCTTACCCGCGTCGGGATCGGCTGAACCCAGGCGGGCCGCAATCGGCTGCACTCCGGCGGGCGCACCACCCGAAGGGGGAACCGGCACAGACGCGCTGGCCTGCTTGCTGGCACCCGTCGCCGCGACGGCACCGGCGGGCACGGCCGGGAGGGGTTCGGGTGTTGCAGCCATTGAACGCAAATAGTCGATGATGTCGGCGCGCTTGGCCGGATCGGTCAAACCGGCATAGCTCATCTTCGTGCCGGGCGCATAGGCTGCAGGCTTTTTGAGCCATGCGTTCAACTCGTCATAGGTCCACGGCCCCGCCTTCGCTTTCAGCGCGTTGGAATATTCATAGCCCGCATGCGCGGCATGCGGCGCGTTGACCACGCCATAGAGATTAGGCCCGATCCCGTTCTTGCCACCATCGTTGAAATTGTGGCAGGCAACGCAGCCCTGGCTTTTGACCAGGCCTTCCCCGCGCCCGACATCGGCCGAAGCCAGGAGCACGGCGATCGGCGGGTCGGCTTGGGGGGCGGCTGCGGTGGTGCCCGCGGCCTCCGGCATGTCGATTTTGATCGCGGTCCCGTGGTATTCTTTCGGCTTCACGAGTGCGTTGCTGAGCAGCCCGGATCCAACAAACGCGATACCAGCCAGCAAGATCGCACCGAATGCCTTGTTGGTGCCCAAACTATCCATTCAGCCCTCTCCCCCATCTCGCGCCATCCTACCATGGGGAGGCCAGCCCGGCTAGCAAGGGAGACGCGAAGGCCGGCCCGGATCTCGCGTCTCCCTTGCTAGCCGGGCCGGC
>JAYVOF010000093.1:0-5049 GCA_043758105.1 Rhodospirillales bacterium
AGCCACGGACGCAATCTCATGGGACCAGCGCCGCCTGCACCAGTGTCAGCGCGTCCGGCACCGGGTCCGCCGCGAGCCATTGGCCGGCCAGCAGCCCCAGCGCGGCGCAGACTGCGAGCGCACCCCAGCGCAGCCCGGCCTGTAGTGGCGTGGCGCGCGCCAAACGGCGGTGCAGCCCGGCGATGACCCTTGTGGCACCGTCATTCGGCGGCGGCTCGTCCGCGAGCGCATCCGCGAAAAGGACGCGGGCCTGGGCGGAGCGGCCCATCAGCGCGCGCGCCCGGTCCTGGTCGGATCGAGGCCACAGGTCGAAATCGGCACCGCGGGTCTGCAGCCACCACTGAAACCGCCGCAGCTGCAGGCGTTCCATCACTCCCGCGCCTCCAGATACGCGCGCAGCACTTTTCGGCCGCGATGCAGCAAGCCCTCTAGCGCGCGCGGCGTGGTGGCCAGCGCCCGGGCTGCATCCTGGCCGGACCAGCCGGCCCCATACGTCAGCGCGATGGCGGTGCGCTGCCGGGCCGGCAGAGTGGCGATGGCGGCGGCCAGCAAATGGTGGCGTTCTTGGCGGGCCAGGATTTGGTCGGCCAGCGCGGCCTGATCCGGCAACTCGTCCGACACATCCGTGGTCGGACGCAGCGCCCGCACCCGATCGATTGCGGCATTGACGGCAATCCGGTGCAGCCAGGTGGAGACGGAGGCCTGGCGCGGGTCATAGGTCGCGGCCCGGGTCCAGGCGCGCAGCAGCGCATCCTGGGCCACGTCCTCCGCCGCGCCATCGCCCAGCACGCGCTGCGCCGCCCGGCGCAACCGGGGCGCGTAGCGGACCGCCAATGCATCGAACGCCGCCCGGTCACCGTGGGCGGTGCGGGCCATCAATTCTTCATCCGGGATGTCGGCGATCAGCATCGGGCTATCCATAAACGGCCTACGCAGGGGGTGGCCGAACCCCACGCGGGAGCCATACATGGGCACCCCGCGTCGTATTTCGAGCAATCTTGCGTACGTCGTGGCATTGTGTGAAATATGAGGCGCTTACACTAGTATGCGGGCCCGAACGGCCGCACGGAATGGGGAGAGAAGCGGTTGCAGTCGGCCGTGCTGGAGACCACCGGGCTGACGCGCGATTTTCGCGGCTTCATCGCCGTGAGCAATGTGGATTTGCGGGTCGAAGAGGGCACGATCCATGCGCTGATCGGTCCGAACGGCGCGGGGAAAACCACGTGCTTCAATTTGCTGACCAAGTTCCTGCAGCCGTCCAAGGGCACGATCCGGTTCAAGGGTGAGGACATCACCGGCATGCAGCCCGCCATGGTCGCGCGGCTCGGCCTGGTGCGCAGTTTTCAGATTTCCGCCGTGTTCCCTCATCTGACGGCGCTCGAAAACGTGCGGCTGGCGTTGCAGCGGGCGCGGGGTGGCAGCTTCGATTTCTGGCGGCCCGAGAGCCTGCTGCATTGCATGGACGACCGGGCGCGGGCGCTGCTGGCCGATGTTGGGCTCGAGGATTACGCTGAAGAACAGGCGGCGCTGCTGTCCTATGGCCGCAAACGCGCGCTCGAGATCGCGACCACCTTGGCGCTGGAACCCACCATGCTGCTGCTGGACGAGCCGACGGCCGGGATGGGGCATGAGGATGTGGAGCGGGTAGTGGCGCTGATCCGGCGCATCCGCGCCGGGCGGACGATCCTGATGGTGGAGCATAATTTGAGCGTGGTGGAGGGTCTGTGCGACCGGATCACCGTGCTGGCGCGAGGGCAGATCTTGGCGGAGGGCGATTACGCCACGGTCAGCAAGAACCCGGATGTCATCGCCGCCTATCTGGGGACGGCCGATGCTTGACCCGACAGCCCGGCTTTCCTCGGCCATGCTCGAGATCACCGGCCTGAATGCCTGGTATGGCGAGAGCCACGTGCTGCATGGCGTCGATTTCAGCGTGGGCGAGGGTGAGGTCGTGACGCTGCTGGGCCGCAACGGCGCGGGCAAGACCACGACCATGAAGTCCATCATGGGCCTGGTGCCCCGGCGTGAGGGCAGCATCCGGTTCAAGGGGGCCGAGACCGGCAACATGCGTCCGGATGGCGTGGCGCGGGCCGGCATTGCGTTTTGTCCGGAGGAGCGGGGCATCTTCGCCGCGCTGAACGTCACCGAAAACCTCATGTTGCCGCCGATCATCGCGCCGGGCGGGATGAGTGTGGACGAGATTTACACGCTGTTCCCCAACCTCAAGGAACGCGCCACCAGTCCCGGCACCAAGCTATCGGGCGGCGAGCAGCAGATGCTGGCGATCGGGCGTATTCTGCGCACCGGGGCGCGGCTGTTGTTGCTGGATGAACCGACCGAGGGGCTGGCCCCGGTGATCGTGCAGCAAATCGGCCGCACCATCCGCGAGATCAAGAAGCGCGGCTTCACCGTATTACTGGTGGAACAGAATTTCCGCTTCGCCGCGACCGTCGCAGACCGGCACTACGTCATGGAGCACGGCAAGATCATCGACATGATCCCCAATGCCGAGCTCGATGCGAACATGGATAAACTGCACGACTATCTCGGCGTCTAGGAGCCACCCTGATGAGCATCACCCGCCGCGCCGTCCTCGGTACCGCTGCCACCCTGCCCCTCATCGGACGGGCCCGCGCGCAAGCCGCACCGCTGAAAATCGGCGTGCTGAACGACATGTCCGGCGTGTACCGGGACGTGAGCGGTGCCACCTCCGCAGCCTGTGTCAGGCAGGCGGTCGAGGATTTCGGCGCGCAGGGCCTGACGGTCGAGGTCGTCACCGGCGACCATCAGAACAAGCCCGACATCGGCACCGCCATCGCGCGGCAATGGATCGACCGGGAGGGCGTGGACATGATCATCGACGTCGCCAACTCGGCGCTCGGCCTCGCCATCAACGGTGTGTGTAAGGAAAAGGATCGGGCCTACATCAACTCGACCGCCGCGACCGCGGACCTCACCGGCCCGGCCTGCGCGCCCACGACGATCCACTGGACCTACGACACCTGGATGCTGGCGCACTCCACCGGCGGCGCCATGGTGAAGGCCGGTGGCGACACCTGGTTCTTTGTCACCGCGGATTACTCGTTCGGGACGGCGTTGCAGCGAGATACCGCCAATTTCGTGGAAAAGGCGGGGGGCAAGGTGCTCGGCTCCGTCCGGCACCCGTTCCCCGGCAACACGGATTACAGCTCATTCCTGCTGCAGGCCCAGGCGTCCAAGGCGAAAGTGATCGGCATTTGCAATGCCGGCACGGACACGGTGAACACCATCAAGCAAGCGGCCGAGTTCGGCATCGCCGAAAGTGGCATCAAGCTCGCCGGATTATTGGTGTTTATCAATGACGTGCATGCGCTCGGCCTGCAAACCGCGCAGGGTCTTGTTCTCACCGAGTCGTTCTACTGGGATTTGAACGACCGCACCCGCGCGTTCACGAAGCGCGTCCTTCCCAAGACCGGCGGCGCGCACCCGGCCATGTCCCATGCCGGCTGCTACGCGGGCGCGCTGCACTACCTCAAGGCCTGCGCCGCGATGGGCCAGGCGGAGGCGAAGAAGAGCGGGGCGGCCACGATCGCGAAAATGAAATCCATGCCGACCGATGATGACGCGTTCGGCCAGGGCTCCATCCGCGAAGACGGGCGCAAGATCCACCCGGTCTATTTGTTCGAAGTGAAGAAGCCGGGCGAGAGCAAGGCCCCCTGGGACTATTACAAGCTGATCGCCACCACCCCGGCCGAGGAGGCGTTCCGCCCGCTCGGCGAAGGCGGCTGCCCCCTCGTGCACGCATAAGGAATCGAGATGAACATCGACCGCCGCGCCCTATTGGGCGCCACCGCCGCCGCCTCATTGCTCCCGCGCCACGGCCGGGCGCAAACGCCCACCGTCAAGATCGGCGTGCTGAACGACCAATCCGGCCCCTATCGCGACATCGGCGGCCAGCTCACGGTCAGTGCGGTCAAGCAGGCCGTGGCGGAGTTCGGTGACAGCATCAAGGTCGAGGTGCTCAGCGCCGACCATCAGAACAAGCCCGACATCGGCGTCGGCATCGCCCGGCAATGGATCGATCAGGAGGGCGTGAACCTCATCGTCGATGTGCCGACCAGTTCGGTGGCGCTCGCGGTCAACAACGTGGTGCGGGAAAAGAACTGCGCCTATCTCAACACCGGCGCCGCGACGGCCGACCTCACCGGTGTGCAGTGCACCCCCAGCACCATCCACTGGGCGTACGACACCTATATGCTGTCCAAGTCCACCGGAGGCGCCATGGTCAAGGCCGGCGGCGACAGCTGGTACTTCCTCACCGCCGACTACGTGTTCGGCCAGCAGCTGCAGCGGGACACGACGGCGACCGTCACCAAGGGCGGCGGCAAGGTGCTTGGCGCGTCGCTGTATCCGTTCCCGGGGACCACGGATTTCAGCTCGTTCCTGATCTCGGCGCAGGCGAGCGGTGCCAAGGTATTGGGTCTGTGCAACGCCGGCGCCGACACGACGAACAGCATCAAGCAGGCGGTGGAGTTCGGCCTCACGCAGAAGATGAAGGTCGCCGCCATGCTGATGTTCTTGGGCGACGTGCATGGTCTGGGGCTCGAAACGGCGCAGGGGCTGTATTTGACCGAGTCGTTTTATTGGGACATGAACGACCGCACCCGCGCCTTCACCAAGCGCTTCCGGGCGCGGATGCCGAGCCAGACGCCGAATATGACCAACGCCGGCGGTTATGCCGGCACGCTGCACTTCCTGAAGGCGCTGAAGGATGTGGGCGTGGCCAACCGCGCAGACGGTGCAGCGATCGCCGCGCGGATGAAGGCGATGCCGACCGATGACGACGCCTATGGCCCGGGCCGCATCCGTGAAGACGGCATGGCGATGTTCCCGTCTTACTTGTTCGAGGTGAAAAAGCCGTCCGAGAGCAAGTATCCGTGGGATTATTACAAGCAGATCGTGGCCACCCCCGCAGACGAGGCCTGGCGTCCGCTGGCCGATGGCGGCTGCAAGTTGGTCCACGCATAGTATGTCCGCGACCCTTCCCCCCCGGCTTGGGCCCTCGGGGCT
>JAYVOF010000094.1:0-5043 GCA_043758105.1 Rhodospirillales bacterium
GCCACGGCGGTCACGATCACGATCACCAGCAGCGCCAGCCCGAACGTCACCGCAATATGGCTGGTATAGGTAAAGCTGAACGGCAGCAGGCCCAGCAAATTGCCCATTAACACGAAGAAGAACAGAGTGAAAATGAACGGGAAGAACCGGCGCCCCTCGGGCCCGATCGAGCCCACGGCCATGTTCATCATGCCATCATACGCAATCTCGGCCGCCGCCTGCAACCGGCCCGGCACCACCGCGCGCGGCTTCATGCCAAAATACAGCAGCGCCAGGATCAGGCCGGAGCCAAACACCATCATCAAATTCGAATTGGTAAAATTGACGGAACGACCCAACGCGCCGAGCGACGTGTGCAGCTCGAATTGCCCGAGTGCGTCTATCTTCGAATCGGCCGCCAAATCCCGTCCCCCTCAACCCTTCCGCGGCATCATCAGCCGCCAGACATTCGCCACCCCTGCCGCGCCACCAATCAGCACGAACAGCCCGGTCAGCCACGGCTTGGTCCCCAGCCACCGGTCCAGCCCCCACCCAATGGCCACCGCCACCGCGAGCGCCGAAACCAGCTCCACCCCCACCCTCACGCCAATACCCATCGGGCTCGACGTACTGGCACTCGGTGGCGCAAGCGGCCCGGCCTTTTGGCCTTCTGCCGCCCTTAGCCGGTCTTCGAACGAGCCTTTATCCCCGCCCAAATTCGCCTCCCAAGCCTATGCCGTGAAAGCGACTGTCCCCTACCGGCGGGGGGTGGGGGTGTCAAGGCGGAGAGCCGTTTTCTTCCCCCTCTCCCTCCCGGAGGAAGAGGGGGCGGTCTTGCTTTCACTCCGCCGCCTCCGCCATCGCCACCGCGCGGCCCAAATCCACCGATAGCAGCCGCGACACCCCGCGCTCCTGCATCGTCACCCCATACAGCCGGTCCATCCGCGCCATCGTCAGCTGATGGTGCGTCACCACCAGGAACCGCGTGCCCGTCTCCGCCACCATATCCGCCAGCAAATCACAAAACCGGTCCACGTTCGCATCATCGAGCGGCGCATCCACCTCATCCAGCACGCACACCGGCGCCGGATTGCATCGAAAGACCGCGAAAATCAGGCTCAACGCCGTCAGCGCCTGCTCCCCCCCGCTCAGTAACGCCAGCGAGGACAACTTCTTACCCGGCGGCTGCGCATAGATCTCGAGCCCCGCCAGCAACGGATCGTCCGAGCCCACCAGCGCCAAATGCGCCCGCCCCCCGCCGAACATGCGTCCGAACAGCGCCTGAAAATGCCGGTCCACCTGCTGGAACACCGCACTCAACCGTTCGCGCCCCTCCCGATTCAGGTGCCCGATGCTGCCGCGCAACTTGGCGATCGCCGACGCGACCTCGTCCTGGTCCCGCACGATCGCGGTGATCGCCTGCCCGGTCGCCGCCGCCTCGTCTTCGGCCAGCAAATTCACCGGCCCGATCGCCTCCCGCTCCCGCACCAGGCGGTCCAGCAAGTGCCGGGCGCGGTCCTCGGCCGCCGCAGATAGATCGGTCGGCACCGCGCCGATCGGCGTGACCGCCCCCGCCTCCCGCCACGCCTGCTCCGCGTGCACCGCGTCCGACTCGGTCCGGGCCAGCCTTTCGCGCCCGGTAGCCAGTGCACGATCCGCCTCCTGCGCCGCCACGCCCGCCGCCGCGGCACGGGTTTCGGCTGTCGTCAGGGCCTGGGTGGCCGCGCGGTGGGCAGTCTCCGCCGCATGAGCCGCGCGCCTCACGGCCTCCATCCGGGCCCCGGCGCGCGCCGGGGCGTCCTGCAGCGCCGCCTGCGCCGCCTCCGCCTCCTGCAGGCGCACCGCCAAATCCGTGGCGCGGCTCCGGGCGTCGGCCGCCCGATGCCGCCAATCCTCTCGCTCCCGCTCCAGCACCGGCAGCCGGGCGCGCCGGGCGGCGTGCTCCCGCCGGAGCGTCGCTAGCGCCAGACCCGCCTCACTCTCCTGGCGCCGGGCCGCTTGCAACGCCGCCCGCGCCCGCTCCGCCTCACCGCGAAGCTGCGCCGGGTCCGGCAGGGCGGCGACGCTCGCCTGTGCCGCCTGCCGGGCGTCCGCGGCCTCATTCGCCTCCGGCACGGTCTGCGCGTGCTGCTCGTCCAACGCGGCCGACAGCTGGGCGGCCGCGGCGGCCTGGGTCCGCAGCGCGCCGAACGCGTCCCGGGCGCGGTCCAGCTGTTGCTCGGCAAGCCGCCGGGCCGGGCGGGCGGCGGCTTCGGCGGTGTGCGCGGCCCGCTCGGCCGTATCCGCCTCGGTCGCACGCAGACGGGCGGCGACGCTCGCGGCCTCCGCCTCGGTCACCTGCTGGCGTAGCCCGGCCAGCCGGTTCCGCTGCTGCGACCGAACGGCTGCCGAACTGGGAGCCCCGGCCCGCACCGTATAGCCGTCCCACCGCCACACCGCCCCCTCCAGCGTCACCAGGCACTCACCCGGCTGCAGCCCCGCCTGCCGCGCATCCCCCTCCGCCGCGCTCTCCACCAGCGCGATCGCCGACAGCGCCCGGCCAAGGGCCACCGGTCCCTCGACGAACGCCGACAGCCGGGTGCCGCGCTCGTGCGACCCACCGAGCGCGGGCAGGGGCCGCCAATGCCGGGCCGCCGAGGGGTCCTGGGCCGCCGCAAGATCATCGCCGAATGCCGCCCCCAGCGCCGCCTCATACCCCGGACGCACCGTCAGCGTATCGACCATCGGCGGCCAGCGATCCCCGTCCCGTACCGCCAAGATCTCGGTCAGCGCCCGCGCCTCCGCCTGCACCTGGGCGCGGGCGGCCTCGGCGCGGGACTGCGCAACGCGGGCGGCGGCGGCCTGCGGCTGCGCGGCGGCGCGGGCGTGCTCGGCCCGGTCGAGCGCGGCCGTCGCCTCGATCACCGCCGCCTCCGCCGCCCGAAGCGCCGCCGCCGCCGTCTCAAGCCGCTCCGGCGCGATCGCCGCCGCCTCCGCCCGCGCGCGGTCCCGGGTGAGGCGATCGAGGCTGTCCTGCGCACGCCGGTGCCGGGCCTCCGCCTGGGTCAGCACCGTGCCGGCCGCCTGCAGCAGGGCGGCGGAGTGCAGGGCGGCGGCGGCGGCCTCGGCGGCCTGCGCCTCGGCCCCCGGCAGCCCGGCGTGCGCCGCCGCCGCCGCTGCCTCCGCCTCCCGCAGTGCCTGGCCGGAATCATCCTGGCCGATGTCGTCCGTGAGCCGCCGCTGCTCGGTCAACAACCGGGCCTCGGCCATGTCCGCATCGGCCTGAATCCGCCCGGCATGCGCATGGTCCCGCGCGGCCTGCGCCTGGCGTGCGGCCGCGGCCTCGATCGCTTCACGGAGCCGGGCGGCCTCGGCGGTCGCGCTCTCCTCCGCCACCCGTGCATGCAGGGCGGCGTCCCGCGCGGCGGCGGCGGCGGCCCGGAGCGGCAGCAAACCATCGGCACACGCCCGCGATTGAGCCACGGCAGCCACGGCGATCGAGGCCGCGCGCACCACATCCGCGGCCGTCGCCTCATGCGCGGCGCGGGCAGCGTGCCAGGCGGCGGCGGCGCGGGCGTGGCGCAGATGGATCAGCGCCGCCTCCGCCTCCTGAATTCCCGTCGTCACCACCCGATAGCGCGACGCCTGCTTGGCCTGCCTCTCCAGCCCGGCGAGTTGGCCCGCAAGCACCGCGCGCTGATCGTCCGCGCGGGCCAGGTTGGCCTCCGCCGCACGCAGCTTACCCTCCGCCTCCGCCCGGCGCGCATGCAGGCCGCCGATGCCCGCCGCCTCCTCCAGCACGCTGCGCCGTTCCTCCGGACGCGCGGCGACGATGGCGCCGATCCGGCCCTGGCTCACCATCGCCGACGACCGCGCCCCACTGGCGAGGTCCGCAAACAGCGTCTGCACGTCGCGCGCCCGCGCCTCCTTGCCGTTCAGCCGGTACGCGCTGCCGCCGCCGCGCTCGATCCGCCGCGCCACCTGTATTTCCGCCGCGCCATCGAACGGCGGCGGAAAGCCCGTCTCCCCCTCCCGGCTCAGCGTGCCCTCCTGGCTGAGCGTTATCGACACCTCCGCCAAATTACGGCTGGGACGGGCGGCGGTGCCGGCGAAGATGACGTCGTCCATCTCGCCCCCCCGCAGGCTCCGCGCATTCGCCTCGCCCATCACCCAGCGCAGCGCCTCCGCCACGTTGCTCTTGCCGCAGCCGTTCGGTCCCACCACACCGGTGAGGCCCGGCAGGATTTCGAGCTCGACCGGCTCGGCAAAGCTTTTAAACCCGGCAATCCGCAGGCGGGTGAACCGCGCGGGCATGGGCTACGCGGCGGCTTCCGTCACGGCTTTGAGGAAGGTCGCATACGTCACCGCGCCGGACGTGAGCCGGCCATTCATGATGAAGCTCGGCGTGCTCTGCACCTTGAATTTCTGCTCCGCCTCCGCCTGACCGGACAAAATCGCGGCCTTCAGCTCCGCATCCGCGATGGTGGTGTCGAAGGTCGCGCGCGGCAGGCCGGCGAGGCCCGATAGCTTCGCCAGCTCTTCGGTCGAGTTCACGCCCCGCGCGAACGCCCACCGGTCCTGACTACCCAACAGCGCCGAGATGAACGGCTCATACCGCTCCGGCGGCAGGGCGCGGGCAACCATCGCGGCCGTGAGGGCCACCTGATCCAGCGGATAGTCCCGCCAGACGTAGCGGATACGCCCGGTGTCGATCAGCTCCGTCTTCACCTGCGGGAATGTCTCTTTTTGGAACGCGGCGCAATGGGTGCAGGTGAGGGAGAACCACTCAATCACCGTCACCGCCGCATCGGCCTTACCGATCGACCGCTCCCCCATCCGGGGGTCCGCATCGTCCGCCCAGGCGGTTGCGAACGGGGTGGCGAGCAGGGAGGCGAGCACGATACGGCGCGACAGGGACATGGCGACCTCGGGCAGGGGGTAATGAACCGACGTTATGCTCCAAAGCGGGGCCGATCCGTCAAGCGCCACGTTCGCCCGTCGCCCTGGCGTGCCGCAGCGCCTGGCCCAGGGCGGCCAACGCATCATGCAATTCCCCAGGCGCCACACCGGGAATCGGGGCCGGCG
>JAYVOF010000095.1:0-5029 GCA_043758105.1 Rhodospirillales bacterium
GATCTTGAATCAAGTCGGACGTGACCGCGTAAAGGGCTATTTCACAGGGCTACACCGCCGCTGCGCTGACTGGACGATCTACCCGGGGTGAGCAATTACACCGTTTGTGTGTAGTAGATTGAAGCCCCTATCATGTGCCTGCAAAAGGTAAGCTTGAAATAGGATGGATCGCTGAAGGATATCTGTTGCTCGTCCGCCCGTATAAAGCTTACGGGATGCGAGTGGACAAAAGCCGATAGATATGACTGATAAAAATCATATTGCTTAACATCCCAGCCGGCTTCTCGAACTGCCCCTCGCGCCCCTTCAACAAATACCGTTTGGCCTTTCAACAATTCGGTGACCTTCTCCTCAGAGATTCGGAGGGTTTTCGAGAATTGCTTGATCTTCTCTTGAACCGAGGCCTTCCGTTCTGGATAAGTTACGAAAAAAGGATGCTGAAAGTCATCGCTCACCTGAAGAAATCTTTTTCGATTTGTTAAATCATTAAGGTAGAGGACGTAACGTCTAAAGTTCCAGGCGTTTCGATTCAATCCAGGGTAAGAAATATACATAGTCATCAGACTTGCGTCGATAACTGTCCGAACCAGCGACGCAATCGAAAAATGATCCAACATCGCCGAGCCGGGCAGCGATCTCTGGTAGCAGTTGAATATTGCGGTTATTGACAAATTATGCACGATCAGTTTCGCTAAAAGAAATAAGGCGCGGTTCTTTCGGCTAGTGTGATGAACTCCAATGGTACTCTCCGAAACAGAGATTGCTCCTTCGATTACAGAATTTAGCTCTTAAATAGTGCTAATTGACTCAGTCCGGGCCTGGGAGCTGGCTTCGATTGGAGTGGCCTTATCAGTCACAATAATTTCCCGTTATCCGACATCCCTGATTACAGTCATATCCAATCCAATGCGTTTCATCCATTACGAAATCGAAAAGACGCAGAGGATCGCAAATCCGAACTCAACTAATTTCGATTAGTTCAGATACCGTTCGAGCATTCCTATGATTGCTGGTGCGGCGCGGCTGAGGTTCAAATGGTATAGAGTGAACTGCATACCAACCACCGCTCCGACAAGCAGGCATTATCGTTAATACCTCAATTTGGGGCAATTTCGGACGACCTCGCTTTTTCGCAATCGCATTAAATTTTTATAATACCGATAACCGCCCAAAGCGGATCACCACCCGGCGGCAAAGCCGAGCGAACCCCGACACCACCAAACCCCGTAGCCTCCATATACGCCCCCACCAGCCGCTGCTGGTCCGCCCCGTCCAGCGCCTGCCAGATCGCCACGGCCTTTGTGGGAAAGCACCGGTTGGAGAACGTCACCACGAAAGGCGATCCCGGGCGCAGCATTCGGTGCACCTCGCTGAACACCTCCACCGGGCGCTGCAGGTATTGCACGGAGACGCAGAGCGTGGCGGCGTCGAACGCCTGGTCCGGGAAGGGCAGCGCCGGGTCAGCGTTCAGGTCCTGCACGTGGCGGGCGGTGAGGCGGGGGTTGGCGGCCAGTTCGTCCGCGTTCATGCCGTGTCCGGTCACGCTGCGGTAGGCGGCTTCGGGGGGCAAGTGACTGACCCAGCTACTCATCAGGTCCAGGATGTCCCCGCTTGTGGGCAGCACCTCCCGGTAAAGGCTCGTAACGGCGGCGATGGCGCTGTCATCAATGTGGGTGACGAAGCGGGGTTGCCGATAAAACGCCATGTCGGGCGAGGGATCGGCCTTGCCGAAAGCACCGGCGGGCAGGCCCGGCATTTGGTCGGTGGCGGTTCGTGTTGATGTATGCATGTGGATGCATTTTCGGTCGTTGCCTGGTTCGTCAAGAGCAAGCGTAGGATGGGTGAAACCCATCGCTTTCGGCATCCAATGTCGCATGCGGTGAATTGGCAGCCGTTGACCACGGAAATGATGGGTTTCACCCATCCTACGGATCTAGTTCTCATCGCTCGTGAATAAACTGCGCGCTCCGCCGGTCTGCACTCCAAGACCTTGAACGGAGTACACCAATGGACCCCAAACTCAATCGCCGCGGCATCCTCGAATGTATGATGTGGGCCGGGGCTGGTGTGCTGTGGACGGTGGGGGGGGGTGTTCCGCGCTCCAGCCTCATCGGCACCGCTGCGGCCGCTGCGGCGCCGTTTAGTTTTATGCAGATCAGCGACAGCCATATCGGGTTTGCCAATCCGCCCAACCCGGACACGCCGGGCACGCTGAAGGAGGCGATGGCGTTGGTGGCGCAGAACAAGGGCGCCGCCACGATGCTGCTGCACACCGGGGACGTGACCCACCTGTCGAAACCCGCGCAGTTCGACACCGCCGACCAGATCATCCGCGAGAGCAAGATGGACGTGCACTACGTGCCCGGCGAGCATGACGTGCTGGTGGATGACGGGGCTGCGTTCTTCGAGCGGTTCACGCCCAAAGGTCCCCGCGGCTATTACAGCTGGGATCAGCAGGGCGTGCATTTCGTCGCGTTGAACAATGTGCAGGATTTGAAGGCAGGGGGGCTCGGCAATCTTGGCGCCGATCAGCTGAAATGGCTGGAACAGGACCTGGCGTCCCGGACTGCCAGCCAGCCGATCGTCGTGATGGCGCATGTGCCGCTGTGGACCGTCAGCCAGGAATGGGGCTGGGGCACGGATGACGGGGCGCAGGCGCTCGTGTTCCTCAAGCGCTTCGGGTCGGTCACCGTGCTGAACGGGCATATCCACCAGGTCATGCAAAAGGTCGAGGGCACGGTCGCGTTCCACACCGCCCGCTCCACCGCCTTCCCGCAGCCCGCGCCGGGCACCGCGCCGTCGCCGGGGCCGATCAAGGATTTGCCGCCGGGCAAGCTGCACAGCATGCTGGGGGTGACGCAGATCAAGCAGGTCACGGGCCAAGCCGGGCTTGCGATCATCGATACGCCGCTCGGCGCATGACACGCGCCCGGGTTTTGATGGGAATGGGGGCAGCGCTGCTGCTCTCCTTCTCGGCCCAGGCGGGGGAGGCGGCGGTGTCGATCGATAATTTTAGCTTCACCCCGGCCACGATCACGGTGCCGTCCGGCACGCACGTGACCTGGACCAATAATGACGACATCCCGCACACCGTGACCGACTCCGCCACCCCGCGCGCGTTCAAATCCGCCCCGCTCGATACCGGCGATCATACCGACTTCACCTTCACCAAGGCCGGCACCTACTCCTATTTCTGCTCTCTGCATCCGCACATGCAGGGCATCGTGATCGTACAATGAGTGCTACCCTCCCCTGACCGGCCCGCGCATGCCGGGCAGGGGGGGCCGTGTGTCGTTCGAGCAGACCGTGCTGCCGCAGCTCGACGCGGCCTATAACCTCGCGCGCTGGCTGGTGCGGGACCCGGCGTTGGCGCAGGACGTGGTGCAGGACGCGATGGTCCGCGCGCTCCGTCACTTCGCGGCCTTCCGTGGCGACAACCCGCGCGCCTGGCTGCTGCAGATCGTGCGCCGGGCCGCGTATGACGCGATGGATGCCCGGGGCCGGATCGTGAGCCTGGACGGGACCGAGCTAGGGGTGGCCGACTCGGCGCCCAATCCGGAGGCCACTCTCACGCAGTCCCAAAACCTCCTCCAGCTCGATATGGCGCTGACCGCGCTGCCGATCGAGCTGCGGGAGTGCCTGGTGCTGCGCGAGTTGGAGGAGATGTCCTACAAAGATATCGCTCGCATTACCGGCGTGCCGGTTGGTACCGTCATGTCCCGGCTCTGGCGCGCCCGCCGCGCGTTGATCACCAACGGAGGATCGCCATGACCGGCGAGGACTGCACAGAGCGGCACTTGTTGATCCAGGCCGATCTGGATGGCGAACTGACGCCGGCCGAAAGCGCCAGTCTTGCCGGGCATGTGGCGCAGTGCAGTACCTGCACCGCAATCCAAACAGAACTTGCGTCCGTCTCGCAGCGCATCCGCGGCGGGGCAACCACCTATGCCGCGCCGGACATGTTGCGCCGCGCCCTGCGTCCAGCGCCGCTCCGGCTGCGCCCCCGTCTCCTGCCCCTAAGCGGTTTCGCGCTCGCTGCGTGCTTAGCGCTGTTTCTGGTCGTGCCGCGCGGCGGGGACGTCGCGGAAACGATGGTCGAGGGCCATCTGCGCGCGCTGCAGCCGGGTCATTTGCTGGATGTGGTGTCCACGGACCAGCATACGGTGAAGCCCTGGTTCGAGGGCCGGCTGGATTTCGCGCCACCGGTCAAGGATTTCGCCGCCGATGGCTTCCCGCTCACCGGCGCGCGGCTGGATTACCTCGCCGGGCGGCCTGTGGCGGCGTTGGTGTTTCAGCGGCGGCAACATCCGATCGACGTGTTCGTCTGGCCCGGCGCCGGCCCCGCCACCCCGGTGGCCAGCACGCGGCAGGGCTACAACGCCCTGCATTGGTCGCAGGACGGCATGACCCTCTGGGCGGTGTCCGATCTGGGAACCGGGGAGCTATTGGCGTTCGCGCGGCTGTGGCAGGCCCGGTAAGGCTGTCATCACGCGGCGCTGGCATAAGTGTTGCTCACACTCCCGTGTTGCACGCAGAATAGGGGCACCTCGTTGGAGACGATCATGCAGAACTTGACCATCATGCTGGGACTTTCGCTCGGCCTCGCCACCGGCCTCACGTTCGGCTCCGCGCAGGCGACGGACCTCAAAAATCTGCGTTTCGGCATGGATGCCAGCTACGCGCCGTTCGAAAGCGTGAACCCGCAAGGGGAGATCGTCGGCTTCGAAGTGGAGTACGCCAAGGCGATCTGCGCGAAAATTCAGGCAACCTGCACGTTTCAGAACCAGGATTGGGATGGCATCATCCCCTCATTGCTGGCGAGCAAGTTCGATGTGATTTTCTCGTCCATGAACATTACTGACGCGCGGAAGCAAAAGGTGGCGTTCTCGCAGGTCTATTACGCGACCCCGCCGGTGTTCGTAGGGCAAAGCGCGGCCACGGGCGACGTGAGCCCGGCATCGTTGAAGGGCAAGAGCATCGGCACGCAATCCTCCACGATCCACGCCAATTATTTGGAAAAGATGTATCC
>JAYVOF010000096.1:0-32910 GCA_043758105.1 Rhodospirillales bacterium
GGTGAATACCGAGCCGCCCAGGCCGAAATCGGAATCGTTAGCCAGCGCCACAGCCGCGTCCTCGTCCTTCACCCGGAAGAACATCGCGACCGGGCCGAAGAATTCGTCGCGGAATGCCGGGTTGCCGGGGGCCACGTCGCCCAGGATGGTCGGCTGCATGAACGCGCCGGGGCGGTCCACGCGCTTACCGCCCATGACGATCTTCGCCCCGTGCGACACGGCGGTATCGACCTGCTTCAACAAATCGATCAATGCCCCCTCGGTCGATAACGGACCGAGCGTGGTTGCCGCGTCCATCGGATCGCCTGCCTTCAGGCCACCCAATGCGGCCTGGAACTTTGCAAGGAACGCGTCGGCCACCGCCTCCACCACGATGAACCGCTTGGCCGCGCAGCAGGTCTGGCCATCATTATACATCCGGCCCCACACCGCCCACTTCACCGTGTGATCGAGGTCCGCGTCTTCCAGCACGATGAACGCGTCCGCACCGCCCAGCTCCATCGAGGACGGCTTCAAATTCTGCCCAGCGCGCGCCGCGAGGCTCCGCCCGGCGGCGACGCTGCCGGTAAGGGCCACGCCCTTGATGCGCGGATCATCTACCACCCGGTCCGATTGCGCGTGCGAAATCAACAGGTTGGTATAAAGTCCGGCCGGGGCGCCGGCGTCCAGGAACAGCTTCTCGAACGCAATCGCGCATTGCGGGACGCAGCCGGCGTGCTTGATCACCAGCGTGTTCCCCGCCATCAAATGCGGCCCGGCGACGCGCGCCAGCTGGTAATACGGGAAATTCCACGGCTCCACGCCAAAGATCACGCCGATCGGGCTGCTCTCCATATGAGCCTCGCCGGCCGTCGGATGCAGCGTCACCGGCGCCAGGAAGCGCTCGGCGTTCTCGGCATAGTAGGCGAGGATTTGCGCGCTGAACTCGACCTCGCCCCGCGCCTCGGCGATCCGCTTGCCCATTTCCTGCGTCATGATGCGGGCGAACCCCTCGGCCTGTTCGTGCAACAGGACGCCAGCCCGGGCGATGATCACGGCGCGTTCGGCGTAGCTCTTGCGCTTCCACGTTTGGTAGCACGCGGCGGCGGCGGCGATCTTGGTTTCGAGCTGCTGGTCGGTGATGTCGTCGAATGACCGGGTCAGCGTGTTGTCGAAGGGATTGACGCTTTGATAGCTCATGGTCCTGTCCTCATTCCGAGGTGTTGACGATAGACCGCCGGAAATTCGGAACCAGCCTCGGAAACTACGCAGGCCGTCAGCGCAACCGCGTGATGTCGATCGCATGGGCCAGCCGGGTCAGCAGCGTGGTCTCGAGCGTGACCACGGCCTGATCGGTCGCGACCGGGCCGTCGGCGCTGAGGCGGATGCGGTCTCGCCGGGCCGGGAGGGCCGGGTCACGGGGGACGATCAGCCAGTCAGCGTCGAGCGTCGCCCGGCCCGCTTGCTCGGTTGTCACATCCAGGCGGCTAATGTTGATAGACAAACGGTAGGCGGGGGCGGCGGTCTGTGGCTGGTCGGTCACCAGCGCCTCGGGCCGGGTCTGGGCTAGGATGCCCGCCAGCAATTCCGTGGCACCGAGGGACAGGCGGCTCGCCCAGCGGCCGGTATGGCTCGTCTCCAGCGCGCTGCCGCGGCGGACCAGGATGTCCTGCGTGTCCAAATAATCCGGCAGCGTCACCCGGGCGACCTCGATCACCACCGAACCCGGCCGCAACGGCACCACGGCCCCCCGCACGCCGGACGCGCCCAGCGCATAGAGCGTGACTGGCGGCGCGGCGCAGGAGGAGAGGGTCAAGAGTATCGTGCAAACCACGCCTCTCATGGGCGGCGGCCCGTCAGCAGCAGCTGCGGGTTACGTTCCACATCATGCGCCAGGCCCCGCAGCGCGGCAGCGGCGGCGGCCAAATCGCGCAGTGCGGAATCGATATTCGCCCGATCGGCACCGCGTTCGGCGGTGAGGCCCTTCAGATCGGTCAGCAGATCGCGCGCCTGCACCACCGCCTGGTTAGAGGATTGCAGCACCGTATGCAGCTCCCCGCCGCGCTGGCTGAGGAGCTGCCCCCCTGAATTGGCGAGGCGGCTGATATCGGCCAGCGTGGTGTCCACCCGCCCCTGCAACAGCGTGATCGCTGCCGCCGACCGGTCGGACGTGGTCCGCAGGCTATCGATCATCGGTGGCAGGCTCTGGTCCAGCTTTTCCGACAGGCCGCGCAGGCTCCGCAGCGTCGCGTTGGTGTTGTCGGCTAGTTCGTGCAGCGGCAACTGGCTCAGCTGGTCCTGCACCCGTTGCAGGGTAGATTGCCGGGTCGGGATTTCGGGGAGGGTTGCCACCTCCGGGTGCAGCACCGCGGGCGATTCCGGGCTGAAATCGAGGCCGATCTCGGACTGCCCGGTGACGAAACTCTGAGTGATCAGCTGCGCCCGCAAGCCGCGCTCGACCATCTCCGGCAATTCCATCGGGGGGCTCTTGTTGCCGGTCGTGAGGATCACCCGTTTGCTTTCGAGCAGGATGGTGACCGGGATGAAGGCCGTGTTGGTCTTCGCATCGAATGCGACGGAGATGCCATCCACCGCGCCCACGCGGACGCCGCGGAAGGTGACCGGCGCGCCCACGACCAGCCCGCTGATGGAGTTTTGGAACACGATCGCCGCCCGAAGCGTCGGGCTGAACCAGGAGAACGAGCCGAACAGGATGATCGCCGCCAGCAGCAACACGGTGCCACCCAGCACGAAAGCGCCAATGGCCACCTGCCGGCCCGTTCCGCCCGTATCGTCGCTCATCGCGCCGGCTCCTTAATACGTTCGCGCCGCATGAACGCGCGCACTTGTGGGTCCGTGCACTCGTCCCGCATCGCGGTCGGCGCGCCATGGGCGATAGCCGTCTTGGTGACCGCATCCAAAAATACCCCGTCATCGGCGACAGCGAACAGGCTCGGCAGCTCGTGGCTCACGATCACGATGGTGGCGCCGAGCCCCTCGCGCAGGCTGAGGATCAACTCGTCCAATCGCCGCGACGTGATCGGGTCGAGCCCGGCGGAGGGCTCATCGAAGAACAGAATATCGGGGTCGAGCGCCAACGCCCGCGCGAGCCCGGCCCGCTTCTTCATGCCGCCGCTCAGCGCCGAAGGGGCCGTGTCGATCGCGTCGGCCAGATCGACCAACGCCAGCTTCATCTTGACCAACCGGCGGATGGCGGCCGGGTCCAGTTTGGTGAACATCTGCATCGGCAACGCCACGTTCTGGCCGACCGTGAGTGCGCTCCACAACGCGCTGCTTTGGAACAGCACGCCGAACCGGCGCCCGGTTTCCGCCCGGTGCGGCGCGCCACCGGACCAGTAATCCTCCCCCTCGACCAAAATCGTGCCGGTGCGAGGGCGCAGCAGGCCGATCATGGATTTCAGCACCGTGCTCTTGCCGCAGCCGCTGCCGCCCATGACCGCGAAGATGCTGCCGCGCTTGACGTCGAACGACAGGTTCTGCTGGATGATCTTCGATCCAAAGGCCAGGGTGATCCCCCGGACGGACAGCAGCGGTTCTGCCATCGGCTAAATCCCGATCACGTTGGCGATGACGGCGAATACCGCATCGAGCGCGATCACGCCGACGATGCCCATTACCACGGCGCGCGTCGCGGCCACCCCCACATCGGCGGCACTCCGTCCGGCCCGGAGCCCGATCCGGCAGCTGGTGACGCCGATCAACAGCGCGAACGCGATGCTCTTGGTGAAGCCGAAGCCGAATTGGCTCAACGCCAACGCATCCACCGTCTGATGGAAATAGCCGGCCCCGGTGATGTTCAGCATGCCGATCGACACGGCGAAGCCGCCCAGCATGCCGATCAGGCATCCATACAAATAAAGCAAGGGCATGGTCAACACGAGCGCCAGTACGGCCGGCAGCACGATGTAGTCCGTGATGGGAATGCCGATGACCGTCAGCGCGTCGATCTCCTCGTTCCCCTGCATGGTCGCGATGCGCGCGGCGTAGGCGCCCCCGGTGCGCCCGGCCATGACGATCGCGGTCATGACCGCCGCCATTTCCCGCACGAGGGCAAGGCCCACGAGGTTGGCCACATACATATCCGCGGCGAATTTCCGCAGCTGCACCGCGCCCACGAACGCCAGGATGGCGCCGACCAGGAAGTTCACCACGCTCACGATGATCAAGGCCGATGGCCCCGAATCCCGCACATTCGTCGCCAGATCGACCCGGCGCATCCGCGCACGGCCCAGCACCGCCCGGACGCCGCCCCGCACGGTCGCGGCCAGCAACACGCTGATCGCCCCCAACTCGTCCAGCAGCCGCATCGTCCGGCCGCCGATCCAGTCCAGCAGCTGAAACCGGTGCGGCAGCGCGTTTTGGGCGGTGGCGGGTGTGTCCGGCAATAATTCGAGCAGCTTGCCAGCCGCTGGGGGCAATGCCGTGATATCGAGCGCCGATCCATTCTGCGCCGCGGCTCGCTTGGCATCCCACAAGAACTCGATCAGCCCGGAATCCCACCGGCCCAGACGGGCCACGTCGAAACGCAGCGACTGACCGGATCCTTTGGCGTCGAAGGCGGGAATGGGCCCTGCCTGCGCCAGCCAATCCCCCTCCAGCACCACCTGTCCCTGCCCGTCCAGCGATACGCGCGGCGGGCGGTCCGGCGTCACTCGAGCAGCTGCTGGCGGATGGCGAGGAGTTCCTGCCGGCGTTCGTCCGTGGTGGCGGGGTAGGCCAAATCCAGCCCTTTCAACGTATCGAGCACGATGCGGGAGACGATCAGCCGGGCATTCTGCTTGTCATCCGCCGGCACGACATACCAGGGCGCGTCATCGGTGCTGGTGGCTTCCAAGCAGTCTTCGTAGGCCGCCATGTAGTCCTTCCAGAACTTTCGCTCCTCGATATCGGCCTGGCCGAATTTCCAATTCTTGCTGGGCGTGTCGATGCGGGCCAGGAAGCGCCTGCGCTGCTCGTCTTTCGACAAATGGAGGAAGATTTTGACGATGCGCGTACCGTTCCCGGTCAAATGCCGCTCCAGATCGACGATCGAGCGGTAGCGTCCGGTCCAGACGGCGTTAGAAGGCTTGCTGTTCGGCAGGTGTTCGCCCTGAAGAATTTCCGGGTGAACCTTGGCGATGAGCACCTCTTCATAATAGGACCGGTTGAAGATGCCGATCCGCCCCCGCTCCGGCAGTTCGCGCGTGGTCCGCCACAGGAAATCGTGCTGCAGCTCGGTGGCGCTGGGGTGCTTGAAGCTGAATACCTGGCAGCCCTGCGGATTGACGCCGGACATGACGTGCTTGATCGCCCCATCCTTCCCGGCCGCATCCATGGCCTGGAAGATCAGCAGCAGGGCATAGCGATTGGCCGCATACAGCAATTGTTGGAGGGCGCTTAGTTCCTCAACATGGGCGGTCAGCAGCTCCTGATAGGCGGCTTTGGTGGTGCAAAACGGCTCGATCGCGGTGGGCCAATGATGCAAATCCACCTTGTGACCCTCGCGCACGCGAAATTCTTTGGCTTTGACCTTCATGGATCGACGCTGCGTTAGAACTGGGGCCGGATACAGGGTCGGAAACTACTTACGGCCGGGCCGGCATTGCGAGCCGTTTGGCGAAGCAATCCAGTGGCGACAGGCGCGCTGGTGGCCCCTGGATTGCCACGCCAAGCGGCTCGCGATGACGGGTGAGTAGTTTCCGATGCTGCCCGCCCCGGCGGATGCGCGGCAGTTTCTCAAACCGCTAAGAGGACTCTGCCATGGCCATGACAATGCACGCCGCCGTCGTCGAACGGCTCGGCCAGCCGCTCGTGCTGCGGGAGATGGACGTGCCGTCGCCGGGCCCGGGGCAGATTTTGGTCAAGACCGAGGCGTGCGGCGTCTGCCATACGGACCTCCATGCCGCGAAGGGGGATTGGCCGGCCAAGCCCACGCTGCCGTTCATCCCCGGGCACGAAGGCATCGGCATCGTCTGCGCCCTCGGCACCGGAGTGACCGCCGTCAAGGAGGGTGACCGCGTGGGCGTGCCGTGGCTCTATTCTGCCTGCGGACACTGCGAATACTGCCTGTCGGCGTGGGAGACGGTGTGCGCCGGCGCGGAGTTCGGCGGCTATACCAAGAATGGGGGCTTTGCCGAATACATCCTGGCCGACCCCAACTACGTCGCCCACGTGCCTGCCAGCCTCGCGGCCACGGCGGCGGCCCCGATCATTTGCGCCGGGATCACGACCTATAAAGGTATCAAAGTCACCGAGGCCCGGCCCGGCGAGTGGCTGGTGGTCTCGGGCGCCGGCGGCCTCGGGCATTTGGCGATCCAATATGCCAAGGCGATGGGCCTGCAGGTCTGCGCCGTGGACATCGATGACGGTAAGCTCGCCCATGCCACCAGCCTCGGTGCCGATTGCGTGGTCAATGCGTCCGCGGGTGACCCGGTGGAGGCCGTGCGCCATGCGACCGGCGGCGGGGCTCATGGCGTGCTGATCACCGCGCCCTCACTCGGCGCGTTCAAGCAGGGGGTGGGCATGACGCGGAAGCGCGGCACCTGCGCCCTGGTGGGCTTGCCGCCGGGCGACTTTCCGCTACCGCTGTTCGACGTGGTGGCCAACTGCATCACCATCCGCGGCTCGTTCGTCGGCACCCGGCAGGACATGGTGGAGGCGCTGGCGTTTGCCGCCGATGGCCGTGTCCACGCCGATATCGAGTTGCAGCCGCTCACGGCCATCAACGACGTGTTTCACCGCCTGGAACACGGCGACGTGCCGTCCCGCGTCGTGCTGGATTTCTCGGCGTGAGTGGCGCGTTCGGCGGGATCATCTTCTCGCTCGAGCAGCTGCTCGGCATGGCGCAGGGTGCCTCTGGCGGGGCGCTGCCCACGATCCTGGCGCAGCTGGAAAACGCGGGGCTGTCGGAGCGGGTGCAATCCTGGCTCGGTCATGGCGAGAACCTGCCGGTGACGGCCGAAGAGCTGGGCCACGCCTTCACGCCGGAGCAGCTCAACGCCTGGGCGGAACACGCGGGTACCACGCCCGATGCGGTCTTGCAGGCTTTGGCGGAGCAATTGCCGGATGCCGTTGGACGGTCAGCGATTGCGCGGTAAGGGTCCGGCCTATCTCGCCCGCTACCAGGTCGCAAACATGATCCCCACCGCCACCGCCATCGTCCCCGTGCATAGCCAGCCCATCGCCCAAAGCGCCCGCGGCAGCACGAAGCGCCCCATGATGTCGCGGCGCATCGCCATCAGCATGATGATCACCATCAGCGGCACCGCCACCACGCCGTTGATCACCGCCGACCAGAATAACGCCTTGATCGGGTCGAGGCCGGCGAAATTGATGAGAATGCCAAGCAGGGTGGATGCCGCGATGGTGACGTAGAACGCCTTGGCGTCGAGCGGTTTGCGGTCGAGGCCGGTGGTCCAACCGAGCGTTTCGCCAAGTGCGTAGGCGCTGGCGCCGGCCAGCACCGGGACTGCGAGCAGGCCGATACCGATGATGCCCGAGGCGAACAGGGCGAAGGTGAACACCCCCGCGATCGGTCGCAGCGCCTCGGCCGCCTGCGCGGAGGTTTGAATATCGGTGATGCCCTGCGCGTTCAAAGTCGCCGCGGTGCTGACGATGATGAAGAGGCTGATGGCGTTCGAATAGGCCATCCCGGCATACGTGTCGAAGCGCATCCGGCCGATTTCCGCCGCCGCCTCGTCCGGAGCATCGAGCAGTGTATGCGCCGCCGGGTCGATCCGCTCGTCCTCGGCCTCCTGCGAAGATTGCCAGAAGAAGCAGTAGGGCGTGATCGTCGTGCCCAGCACCGCCACGACGGTGACGACATAATCCTTGTCCAGCGAGAAACTGGGCACGAAGGTGCGGTAGAAAACCAGCGTCCAGGGCACGTCCACCACGAGTGCGACCGCCACGTAGGCCAGGAGCACGAAACTGGTCCATTTCAGGATGGCGATGTAGCGCTCGTATCGGGAAAAAACCTCGAGCCAAACGCATAAGACGGCGAAGCCGGCAACGTAGAGGTTGGTGGGACCGCCGATCAGCAGGTTGAGGGCCGCCGCCATCGCACCGAGATCGGCACCCAGGTTGATCGTGTTTGCCGTCAGCAGCAGCCCAACGATCGCATACAGCAGCCACGGCGGGTAATGCACGCGGATATTACCGGCAATGCCCTGACCGGTTACCCGGCCCATGCGCGCGCTGATCTCCTGGATCGCCGCCATCAGCGGGAAGCAGAACAGTATCACCCAGCACATCCCGTAGCCGAACTGCGCACCCGCTTGCGAGTAGGTGGCGATCCCGCTCGGATCGTCGTCGGAGGCACCGGTGATCAGCCCCGGGCCGAGCCGGGCAAGCAGTCCCTTCCGGGGGGTGCGATATCGGGCGATGCGGGCCGCTAGCACGGCAGGCGCGTCGCCGTCGTCCTCCGCGTTCGTCATTCCGTCGCCTCCGCCTTCAGTTAGACCAGCTTTGGCTTCCGAACAACACGGCCTCTGGATTGCTTCGCCAAGCTGCTAAGAAGAAAGTGCCCATTACCGCATCAGACGATACCTACCTGGTGGGATGCCCTTTCTTCGCATCCCACCCTGTGTTCGGGCCACTTTCATCCGCAGGGTCCGCCGAAGACCCTTGCCGGACTCGCAATGACGATGACGTAGAGGGTTCATTTTTCACTGCCGTTGGTAGCATACCAACGGCAGCCAAATTGACCGGTCCCCGAACGCCATCGTTGCGAGCCGCTCAAGAGGCACCGGCCCAGGCCTATAGGTAGATTCCGAACCTGCCGCCGGACGGCGTTGCATCCTACCTACAAATTGCTCGCGCGGACCCACGGTTCGGGCGGGCAATGAGGTATGGAACGGTTCGACCGCACTTGCGTTGTGTTCTGTAATACCCCGGTGGTTTGGCACATTTTCAGAACGGAGCGTCGGATGAGCAAAGCTTTAGACAGCGTTCGGTCCGAGAACAGCGTGGATGCGTCGTCGGCGCGTTTTCCGGCCGCCTTTCCTGAACCAAAATCCGGGGATTCGGACGATACCAGGCGCGAAAGCGGAATGAGCGGACCGGGTGTCGGCCAAACCGAGCATTCACTCCTGAACCGCCCCGCGGCACCGTCGTATCGCAGAAGCCTTTTCCGGCGTTGACGTGGTGCGCCTGAACGGTCGCCGGCCTTGATCCTCGGCCGGCTGGCCGAGTTCAAGGCGCCTCCGCCTCCCTGGACCGCCGTCCCACTCAGGGGAGAGTTGTTCAGCGTCGAGCGGCTTGAGGAACACGCGCGGAGTTTGGCCACCGCCCAGCCGGTGTCGGTGCGCCGGACCCGGGGCGTGCCGCTGGCAGACCGCCTGGCGGAGAATGCCGCCTTCTTGCTGCGGGCCAACCGGGCCATGGCGCGCAGCACGGCGGACAAGCATCACGCGACGCCGGCCGCCGAGTGGCTCGCGGATAACTACCACCTAGTGGACATGCAGATTCGCGAGATCGGCGTCGATCTGCCGCCGGGCTATTACGCGCAATTGCCCAAGCTGGCGGACGGGCCGTTCACCGGCCTGCCCCGGGTGTTCGGCGCGGCGTGGTCGTTCGTGGTGCATACCGACAGCCACCTCGATCCCGGGGTATTGCGGCGCTACCTGCTCGCCTACCAATCGGTGCAGCCGCTGACGATCGGGGAGCTGTGGGCGGTGCCGATTACCTTACGCATCGTGCTGATCGAGAATCTGCGCCGGATCGCCGAGCTGGTGGTGGACAGCGCGGCGTCACGGCTACAGGCGGACGAGCTGGCGGACCGGATGCAGGCGGACAAAATGCAAGACGGGGCGGCACCCAGCATGCCCGAAACCCCGGAAAGCGCGGTTGCCAGCGATCCGTTCGCCGTCCAGCTCGCGCACCGGCTGCGCGGTCATGACCCGAAGGTGGACCCGGCGCTGGCCTGGCTCGACCGGCGCTTGGCCGCCCAGGGCCTAACTGTGGAAACCGCCGTGCGCGACGAGCTGCAACGGCAGAGCATGAACAACGCCACCGTCCGGAATATCATCACGAGCCTGCGTCTGACCGCTGGGATCGACTGGACGGATTGGTTCGAACAGGTTTCCCTCGTGGACGCGGCCCTGGCCGGACCCTCCCCATCCGATATGGATTTTCCGACGCGGACGCTTTACCGCACCGCGATCGAGGATTTGGCGCGCGGGTCCACCCACCCGGAACTGGAGATCGCCCGGCGTGCGGCGGCGGCAGCGGCGGAAGCCCCCGGCGGGCGGGAGGCCGATCCAGGCCATTACCTGCTGGGCAGTGGCCGCCCGGGGTTCGAGGCGGCACTGGCCTACCGGCCGCCGCTGCGCACCCGGCTGGCGCGGGGCTGCCGCAGGCTCGGTATCGGCGGCTATGGGGTGTTGATCGTGGCACTCGCGGCGGCGTTCCTCGGCCAGCCGCTGCATGTCGCGGCCGGCACGACCGGCGGGGTGATGCTGGCGCTACTGGCGGCGGCCGGGTTCGTCCTTGCGTCCGATGCGGCCGTTGCGTGCGTGAACCGGGCCGCGACGTGGGCGTTCGGCGCGACCACCCTGCCCGGCCTTCTGCTGGATGACGGCGTGCCCGCGTCGCTCCGCACCCTGGTCGCCGTTCCCACCTTGCTGACCAGCCCGGCCTCCGTGGCGGAGCATGTGGCGCGGCTTGAAATCCATTACCTCGCCAGCGGCGACGGCGAGGTGCATTTCGCCCTGCTGTCCGACTGGACCGACCATGGGGCCGAGCACGCGAAGACGGACGCGGCGTTGCTGGCCGCCGCCATCGATGGCATCGCCCGGCTGAACCAGAGGCACGGCCCGGCGACGGGCGGCGACCGCTTTCTGCTGCTGCACCGCCACCGGGTCTGGAACGAGGGGGAGGCGCGGTGGATCGGCTGGGAACGCAAGCGCGGCAAGCTGCACGAGCTGACCCGCCTGCTGCGGGGAGCGGCCGACACGACCTTCCTGAACCCGCCTGCCGTGCCGGAAGGCGTGCGATACGTCGTGACGCTCGATTCCGACACGCGCCTGCCGCGCGGCGCGCTATGCCGGCTGGTGGGCAAGATGGCGCACCCGCTCAATGCGCCCCTTCTGAGGGATGGCCGGGTTGTGGAGGGGCACGCGGTGCTGCAACCTCGGGTCACGCCGGCATTGCCCACGGGGCGCGGCAGCTCGCTGTTTCAGCGCATTTTCTCCAGCATGGACGGGATCGACCCTTACGCGGCGGCGGTGTCGGACGTCTATCAGGACGTGTTCGGCCAAGGGTCCTATGCCGGCAAGGGCATCTACGATGTCGATGCGTTCAGCGCCGCCCTGCAGGGCCGGGTGCCGGACTCGACGCTGCTGAGCCACGATCTGTTCGAGGGGGTGTTCGCCGGCGCCGGGCTCGCGTCCGATATCGAGGTGGTCGAGGATTTTCCGGCGGGGTATGCCGTGGCGGCACTCCGCCAGCACCGCTGGGCCCGGGGCGATTGGCAGTTGCTGCCGTGGATTTTGCCGGCCTTGGTCGCCGGGTCCGCCACAGGCTCCACGAAAAATTTCATTCCGGCGATGGGAAGCTGGAAGATGCTGGATAATTTGCGGCGGACGCTGTCGGCGCCGGCGGCTATCATCGCCCTGCTGGCCGGGTGGACGCTGCCGCTGGCGGCTTCGGTGTGGTGGACGGCGTTCGTGCTGCTGACGATCGCGCTCCCGGCGTTGCTGCCGGTGTTCGGCGATGTGGTGCCCGGCGTGCGGTGGGTGTCGGCCCGCAGCTATTTCGGCGTGCTCGGCAGCGAGTTGAAGCATGCGGCGGCGCTGGCCGGGTTGATCGTGGTGTTCCTGGCGGACCAGGCGGTGCTGATGGGCGACGCCATCCTGCGGACCCTGGCCCGGGTGTTCTGGACGCGCCGGAATCTGCTGCAATGGGTGACGGCGGCGCAGGCGGCGGAGGGCCCGGCCCTCGGTGTGGGCGGCTATTACCGGCGCATGGCGGGCGCCCCGGCGCTCGGTGCGCTCGCCATGGCCGTGCCCGTTTGGTCCGGCTCTGGCGACTGGCGGATCGCGGCGCCGTTCGCGGCCGCGTGGATCGCGTCACCGGCCATCGCCTACTGGGCCAGCCGGGTGACCATGGCAAATCGCATCATCGCGACGCCCTCCGACATCCAGGCGCTGCGGACCACGGCACGCCTGACCTGGCGGTTCTTCGAGACATTCGTGACCCCGGCCGACAACGATCTGCCGCCCGACAATTTTCAGGAGAACCCGGCGCCGGTGCTGGCGCACCGGACGTCGCCGACCAACATCGGCGTGTATCTCCTGTCCACCGCCGCCGCGCATGATTTCGGCTGGATCGGCCTCATCGATACCGTGGAGCGGCTGGAAGCGACGCTGGCCACCATGGCGCGGCTGCAGCGCTGCCGCGGGCATTTCTACAATTGGTATGACACCGGCGATCTCCGCCCGCTGGAGCCGCCCTACGTGTCGACAGTCGATAGCGGTAATTTGGCCGGGCACCTCATCACGCTGGCCAATGCGTGCGAAGGCTGGCGGACGGGCGCGTCCGGGAGTTCGCCGTGGCACGAGGGGATGGCCGATACTCTGCGGCTGGCCGATGCGGAGCTGGGGCGCCTGACGGCGTTGGATTCGCCGCTGCATGGCCTGCAAGACATCGGCGCCGCGCTCGCCGCGATCGGCGCCAGGCTTGTCATGCCGGGCAGCGACTTGACTGGCCTCGATGAGATCACCTGCAAGGCCGCGACGCTGGCCCAAGGCGGCAACGCGGACCTCGCATTCTGGACCGGCGCGCTGCACCGGACGGTTGGAAGCCATCGCAAAGATGCCAGTCCAGCAGTTCTGGTGCCGCGGCTCCTGGCGATCGAGCAGGCGGCGCGCAGTATGGCGCTGGCGATGGAGTTCGGCTTCCTCCGCAACGCGGAGCGCAAGCTGCTCTCCATCGGTTACTTGGCGGACGAGGGCGCGCTCGATACCAATTGCTACGATCTGCTGGCGTCCGAGGCGCGGCTGGCGTGCTTCGTGGCGATCGCCAAGGGGGACATCCCGTCCCGCGAGTGGTTCCGGCTCGGCCGCGCCGTCACCCCCGCCGCGGGCGGCGCCATCCTGGTGTCCTGGTCGGGCTCCATGTTCGAATACCTGATGGCGTCGCTGGTGATGCGGGCCCCGGGCGGCAGCCTGCTCGAGGATACCAGCCGGCTGGTGGTGCGGCAGCAGGTCCGTTTCGGGGCGGAGCAGGGGGTGCCATGGGGCGTATCGGAATCGGCCTACAACGTCCGGGACGTGGAATACACCTACCAATATTCGAATTTCGGCATCCCGGGCCTCGGTTTGAAGCGCGGGCTGGACGCGGATCTGGTGATCGCGCCGTACGCGACCGCGCTGGCCGCCATGGTCGATCCCGGGGTGGCCGTCACCAACCTCGCCCGGCTCACCGCCGCTGGGGCGCAGGGGCGCTACGGCTTCTATGAGGCGCTGGATTATACGCCGGGCCGGATCCCGGTGGGTGAGACGGTGGCGGTGGTGCGGGCGTTCATGGCGCACCATCAGGGCATGACCATCGTCGCGATCGCCGACGCCGTGCTGGACGGGGTCATGCGGTCCCGCTTCCATGCCGAACCGATCATCGAGGCGACCGAGCTGCTGCTGCAAGAGCGGGCGCCGCGCAACGTGGCGATGGCCCGCCCGCTGCCGATGGACCCGAAGCACAGTGCCTCGGACCGGGCGTCCGTCGCACCGGGCGGGCGCCGTTTCCACAGCGCCGATGGCCCGGCGCCCCACACCCACCTGCTGTCCAACAGCCGCTATGCCGTGATGCTGACCGCCGCCGGGTCTGGGTGCAGCCGGTGGGGGAATTTGGCGGTGACACGCTGGCGGGAGGACCCGACGCTGGACGATTGGGGGTCCTATATCTTGCTGCGCGACGCCGGGACCGGGCAATTGTGGTCGGCAGGGTTGCAGCCGGCCGGCGCCGCGCCGGACGAATACGAGGTGGCGTTCGGCGAGGACCGGGCCGAGTTCGCCCGCCGCGACGGCGCGCTCACGACCATGATGGAGGTGCTGGTTTCGGCCGAGGAGGATGCGGAGGTCCGCCGCATCATCGTGAGCAATGCCGGCCCGGGTCCGCGCACGATCGAGATCACGTCTTATGCGGAGCTCGCGCTGATCCACCCGGCCGATGACATCGCGCACCCGGCCTTCGCTAAGATGTTCGTGCAGACCGAGCACCTGGACGGCCGGGGCGGCGCCATCCTAGCCACCCGCCGGCGCCGGACGCCGGCGGAACCGGAGATGTGGGCCGCGCATTTGCTGGTGGTGGAAAAGGGCACCTTGGACGGCGGCATTACGGCCGAGACCGACCGCGCGCGTTTCCTCGGCCGGGGCCGGGGCGTGCGAGGCGCGGCGGCGATGGAGGGACGCCCGCTCAGCAACACCGTGGGGACCGTGCTGGACGCCGTGTTCGCGCTCCGCTGCCGGGTGACGGTGGCGCCGGGTGCGATGGTGCGGGTCGCGTTCTGGACCATGGCGGCCAGCTCCCGGGAGGCGCTGGTGGGGTCCGTGGACAAGCACCGGGACCCTGCCGGGTTCGACCGTGCCTCGACGCTGGCGTGGACGCAGGCGCAGGTGCAGCTGCGCCACCTTGGCATTCATCCGCAGGACGCCGATTTGTTCCAGACCTTGGCGGGCGCCCTGCTGTTCGCCGGCCCGGCGCTGCGGCCTGGCTCCGAGACGATCCGGCGGGGTGCGGGGCCGCAGGTGGGTCTGTGGGGGCAGGGTATCTCCGGCGATCTGCCGATCCTGCTGCTGCGGATCCAGGACAGCGCCGACCTCGACCTGGCCCGGGACGTGCTGCTCGCCCATGAATACTTCCGGCTGAAGCAGCTCGCGGTGGATGTGGTCATCCTGAACGAGCATCCCCCGTCCTATTCGCAGGATCTGCAGATCGCGCTGGAGGCGCTGGTGCGGGCGCAACCCCGCACGCCGCCGGTGGTTGGGGCGCCGGCCAAGGGGGCCGTGTTCCTGCTGCGCGCCGACCTTATTCCGGCGGACACCGCCGCCCTGCTGGAAGCGGCCGCGCGCGTGGTGCTGCTGGCGGAGCGCGGCAGCCTGGCCGATCAGCTACACGTGCGGGCGGCGGTGCCCTATGCGGTTCCGGCCGTCCTGGCCCGCAAATCCGGCGACCCCGGCACGGCCATCCCGCCCTTGCCGCCGCTGGAGTTCTTCAACGGCTATGGTGGTTTTGCGGAGGACGGTCACCAGTATGTCGTGGTGCTCGGGCCCGGCCAGGCGACACCCGCGCCCTGGATCAACGTCATCGCCAACCCCGGCTTCGGCTTTCTGGTCGCGGCCGAGGGCGGTGGATACACCTGGGGTGGTAACAGCCGCGAGAACCAGATCACGCCCTGGTCGAACGACCCGGTCACCAACCGGTCCGGTGAGGCGTTCTATGTGCGGGATGCGGACACGCAGGAGGTGTGGTGCCCGACCGCGTCGCCCCGGCGTGACGCGGGGGCCACCTATGTGATCCGCCACGGCCGGGGCTGGAGCCGTTTCGATCGCGTGGCTTACGGTATCGCCAGCAGCTTGGTGCAGTATGTGCCCACCGATGACCCGGTGAAGCTGTCCCGCCTGCATTTGCACAATGTGTCCGGACGCGCCCGGACCATCACCGTGTCGGCCTATGTGGAGTGGGTGCTCGGCGCCTCCCGCAGCGCCACGGCGGCGTACGTCATGACGGAGATGGATAGCGAGACGGGTGCGATGTTCGCTCGTAATCCTTGGCGTTCGGCGGGGCGTTCAACGGGGTCTTTAGCGGGGCGGGTCTCGTTCGCCGATTTGCGGGGGGAGCAGACGAGCTGGACCGGTGACCGGCGCGAGTTCATCGGCCGCCACGGCTCATTGGATCACCCGGCCGGGTCCGCGACGCTGTCCAACCGGGTGGGCGCCGGGCTCGACCCGTGCGGCGCGCTGCAGAAGACCCTCCATCTCCCGCCCGGCGCCCGCGCCGAGATCGTCTTTATGCTGGGCGAGGCCGCAGGTGATGAGGAGGCGCGCCGCCTGATCACCAAGTATCGCGCCGCCGATCTGGATGCCGTGCTGACGGAGGTCGGCCGCCTGTGGGACGGCGTGCTGGGCGCGTTGCAGGTGCGGACGCCGGACCGGGCGATGGACGTCATGCTGAACGGCTGGCTGTTGTATCAGACGCTGTCCTGCCGGGTCTGGGCGCGCGCCGGGTTCTATCAGGCCAGCGGGGCGTATGGGTTCCGGGACCAGTTGCAGGACGGCATGGCGCTGGTGGCGTCCCGCCCGGACCTGGTGCGGGAGCATCTGCTGCGGGCGGCGGGGCGGCAATTCGTGGAGGGGGACGTGCAGCATTGGTGGCTGCCCGGCTCCGGTATGGGCGTGCGGACCCGCATCTCCGACGACTGCGCGTGGCTCGCCACCACAGCGGCGCATTACGTGGAGGCGACGGGCGACATGGCCGTGCTGGACGAGCCTGTGGGCTTTCTTACCGCACCCTTGCTCACTGAGGCCGAGCATGACCGGTTCTTCACCCCTGCGGCGGCGGAGACGGGCGCCACACTGTTCGAGCATTGCGCCCGCGCACTGGACCATAGCCTGGCCACCGGCGCGCACGGCCTGCCGCTGATGGGGACGGGCGATTGGAATGACGGCATGAGCCGGGTGGGTGAGGCCGGGCGGGGTGAGAGCGTCTGGCTCGGCTGGTTCTTGCATACGGCCCTGCTGGCGTTCGCGCCGCTGGCCGAGGCGCGGGGCGACGCCCGTGCCGCCATCTGGCGCGCCCATGCGGCGGCGTTGCAGCCAGCGCTGGAGGCGGCGTGGGATGGCCAGTGGTATCTGCGCGCCTATTACGATGACGGGACGCCGCTCGGCTCCCACCAGGACGCAGAGTGCCGGATCGATTCCATCGTTCAGTCCTGGGCGGTCCTGTCCGGCGCCGCACCGGACGGCCGCGCCCGGCAGGCCATGGCGTCAGCCATGCGGGAGCTGGTGCGGCCCGAAGCGGGGCTGGCGCTGGTGCTGGCCCCGCCCTTCGACCAGACCCCGCACGATCCGGGCTACATCAAGGGCTACCCGCCGGGCCTGCGGGAGAATGGCGGGCAATACACCCATGCGGCGACGTGGGCGGTGCTGGCCCTGGCCCAGCTGGGCGACGGGGACCAGGCGGGCCGGCTGTTCGGCATGCTGAACCCGATCCGGCGGGCGCTGACGCGGGCCGACGCCAACCGGTCCAAGGTGGAGCCCTATGCCGTGGTGGCCGACGTCTATTCCATGCCGCCGCATACGGGCCGCGGCGGCTGGTCCTGGTACACCGGGTCGGCCGGCTGGATGCAGCGGGCCGGGGCCGAGGGCATTTTGGGCCTCCGCGTCCGCCACGGCGCCCTGCACATCGATCCTTGCATCCCCCGGGACTGGCCGGGCTTTGAGGCGACGATCGTCTGGCGGTCCGCCCGCTATCGCATTCTGGCCGACAATCCCGGACGGGTGTGCCGGGGCGTGGCTTCCATCCGGCTGGACGGCGTTGCGCTGCCGGGGGGCTCTGTGCCGCTATCGGACGACGGCGGCACCCATCTTGTCGAAGTGACGCTGGGCGGTGACCATAGCGCATGATACCGGTGCCCATACCGAAAAACCTGTCATTGCTAGACACCGCTTGGTGGCGAAGCAATGGCGGGGTTGGACTGCGTCAAGGAATGGAATCGCCGGTATGAGCGTCAGTCCCCTCGCTGGCAGGGTGCTGCCTCCGTCGCTTCTGGTGGATGTGCCGCGGCTGGTTACGGCCTATTTCACCACCGTGCCCGACCCGGCGATCCCGGCGCAGCGCGTCGCGTTCGGCACCTCCGGCCATCGCGGATCGTCGTTCGAGGGCACGTTCAACGAGGCGCATATCTTGGCCATCAGCCAGGCCGTGTGCCACCACCGCCAGCAGGCCGGGATTACCGGGCCGCTGTTCATCGGCATCGACACCCACGCGCTATCCCGGCCCGCCCTGGCCACGGCACTCGAGGTGTTTGCCGCCAACGGCGTGGATGCGTTCATCGACCAGCATGATGGCTATACGCCGACGCCGGTCATCTCGCACGCCATCCTGACCTATAACCGCGGGCGGAGCGCCGGGCTGGCCGATGGCGTCGTGATCACCCCGTCGCACAATCCGCCCGAGGATGGCGGCTTCAAGTACAATCCCCCGAACGGCGGCCCGGCCGACACGGATGTGACGGCCGGTATCGAGCGGACCGCCAACGCCCTGTTGGCCGGGGGCCTGGTGGATTTGAAGCGCATGCCGCTCGGCCGCGCGCTGACATCGGGGCAGGTTCACCGCCACGACTATACCGGCCCGTATGTCCAGGATTTGGGCCAGGTCATCGACATGGACATCATCCGCGGGTCCGGCGTGCGGATCGGCATCGACCCGTTGGGGGGCGCCGCCACCTTGTATTGGGAGCCGGTCATCGAGCGGTATGGCATCGCGGCCACCGTGGTCAGCGACGTGATCGACCCGGCGTTCCGGTTCATGACCGCCGATTGGGACGGGCGGATCCGGATGGATTGCAGCTCCCCCTACGCCATGACCCGGCTGGTCGGGATGCGCGGCGATTTCGACGTGGCGTTCGCGACCGACACGGATGCCGACCGGCACGGCATTGTGGCCGGGCCGGAGGGGCTGATGAACCCGAACCACTTCCTCGCGGCCGCGATCGGCTATTTGTTCACCCACCGTCCCGGCTGGGCCGGCGGCTGCGGCGTGGGCAAGACGATCGTCACCAGTGGTATGATCGATCGCGTCACCGCCCAGGCCGGCCGGCCCCTGTATGAGGTGCCGGTGGGCTTCAAATGGTTCGTGGACGGTTTGCGCGCCGGCACGCTCGGCTTTGCGGGCGAAGAGAGCGCGGGGGCCACGTTCCTGCGGCGGGACGGATCGGTGTGGACCACGGACAAGGACGGGCTGATCATGGGCTTGCTGGCGGCCGAGATCACGGCCCGCACCGGCAAAGACCCGGGCGCCGCCTATGCCCGGATCGCGAGTGAATTGGGCGGGTCCTGGTATGAACGCATCGATGCGCCCGCGACGGCGGTGGAGAAGGCCAAGTTAAAGTCATTGACACGGGAAGCGCTGGCGATGCCGGACCTGGCCGGGGAGCCCCTGCGCACGGTGATCACGACTGCACCCGGCAGCGGCGCCCCGATCGGCGGCATCAAGGTGTCCGCCGAACACGGCTGGTTCGCCGCACGCCCGTCCGGCACGGAGGAGGTTTACAAAATCTACGCCGAGAGCTTCCGGAGTGAGGCGCACCTGCGCCACATCCAGCAACAGGCGCAGGACGCGTTAGCGCGAGCGTTTCGCCTGTCTGCGACCAGTTAGCCGGCCGGTCCGGACCCAGAAAGTCTGAAGCGGGCGCAGGGATTCGAACCCTCGACCCCAACCTTGGCAACGGGCCCGAGGGGTCTACGCGAGGGTCGCCGAAACGCCGCTACCGCACGCTATCGTGCGGCTATGACGTGTTTTTCTCTCAACATGATACTATCGCCGATGACCTACGAAACCGAGAGAGAGAGAGAGAGAGAGAGACAGTCCTGACCGACCCGTAGCCCGCAAGCCCTCACGAGCGCGGCGATCTCGGCCTCGTTGGTGATGTCGAGCATGACCGGCTCGAGGTTCGTGACCCGGAGTGCGTCGGCGTCGTTGCATCGACGCACGCCGGCGAGGACGTGAAAGCCGCGCCCTGCAAGCTCGCGGGCAGTGGCGGCACCGATGCCAGCTGAAGCACCGGTCACCACGACGATCTCACGAAGAGGCTCTGGTCGGGTTGGCATCCTCAGCCGCTCCCGGCTATCCCGCTGACAGACGGCGACTCAAAAAGTCGCGCATCAGCGTAGCAATATCATGATGGTGCGTTTCCAGTGCGAAATGGCCTGCGTCAAGAAGGTGGATTTCCGCGTCCGGAATATCACGCCGGTAGGCCATGGCACCGGCAGGCAGGAACGCTGGATCATGACGTCCCCAAACGGCAAGCAGAGGAGGGTGGTGCTCACGGAAGTAGGACTGGAAGGCTGGGTAGAGTGCGACGTTGCTGCGGTAGTCGAGGATCAGGTCAAGCTGGATGTCCTGAGCGCCGGGCCGCGCCATATAGGCGATGTCGAGTTCGTAGCCATCGGACGACAGGCGGCTCGGATCAGCACCGGTGCCATATTGCCAGTCTCGGATCGTGTCCGGCGCGAGCGAGGTGCGGCAGGCATCCCGGTTTTTGGCGCTCGGCTCGCGCCAGTAGGCCTGCCACGGACCCCAATTGATCGCTGAACCCCTCGACATAGGCGTTGCCGTTCTGCGAGATGATGGCGGACACCCGCTCGGGATGGCGCATCGCCAGACGCAGGCCGACCGGGGCGCCGTAATCGAAAATGTAGAGGGCGTGCTGGGTAAGGCCGAGCGCATCGACGAATCCGCCGATGATTTCCGCCAGCGAGTCGAAGGTGTAGTCGAAAATACCCCGATTGGGTGCTTTGGTCTGGCCGAATCCTGGCAGATCGGGAGCGATGACGCGGTAGCCGCCAGCCAGTTCGGGACTCAGATCGCGGAACATGTGGCTTGACGTAGGGAAGCCATGAAGAAGCAGGATAACCGGTGCGTCAACGGCGCCTGCCTCCCGGTAGAATACGTCAACGTCGCCAACTTTCTGGGTGCGGTATCGAACGGTGAACATGGGATCGTCCTTTAACGTGATGGGTGCGGGGTTCGCCTTGACCATGGCGGCATCGCGATGATGGCAGACCCGGCAGCGAGCGCGGTCAGAACGGTTCGGCGTGAGGGTGTATCGGATCGGGAGTGCATGGGATCTCCTTGTTAAGCACCTAAGGTAAGCGTTTCGTGGGCAAGCAGAATGCTTGTAATACGGTCGGCTTACGTGCAGGACGCGAAACGATGGACCGGCTTGACGCCTGAAAATCCTCCTGATTCTTGTTGCTGAGTGCCGTGTGGACGCGCTGGGCGCCCAACCCATAGTGTTGGTGCGGCGAAACAACGGGCAGCGCTGTCGTCAGTGGGGATGCCCGTCACTGCCAAGCCCGCTGATGATCGGGACGTTCTCCCAATCGCCGCTCAAATTGCCGGAGCTCTGCCTTCCCAGGAAGTCGCGCATCAGCGCCGCGATCGCATCGACCTTCTCGTCGAGCGGGAAATGCCCGGCATCCATGATGTGAACCTCCGCCCCTGGTACGTCACGCTGGTAGGCGAGCGCGCCGCCGACCGCGAAGGATGGGTCCCACTTGCCCCAGACAACGAGCATCGGCGGCTGGTGCTGGCGCATCCACGCCTGCCAGGCCGGATAGGTGGCCACGTTGGTCCGGTAATCGTAGAAAAGCTCGGCCTGAATTGCGGCCTGCCCGGGCTGGGACAGGTGTACGAACTCGTCGGTCCAGGTATTCGGGTCGTAGCGGTCAGGGTTGGGGCTTGAGCCGAGGTGCCGCGCCTTGGTGGTCGTGAGGGACAGAAAGCTCGGGATGACCGTCTGCTCGTTGGCGGCGCGGTCCCGCCAATACGCCTTGCGCGGCTCCCAGGCCGGTCCCAGCCCGTCCTCGCTGGCGACGGCGTTCTGGATGATGAACGCCTTCACGCGCTCGGGATACGCCAGCGCAAGGCGAAAGCCTATGGGTCCGCCGTAGTCCTGCAGATAGAGGCTGTAGCTGGTCAGGCCGAGCGCATCCGTGAGGTGGTCCACAGTGCTGGCGATGTGGTCGAAGGTATAGGCGTATTGCGATGGCGGCGGGGCTTCACTCAGGCCGAAGCCGGGGTAGTCCGGCGCCACGACGTGGTAGCGGGCCGCCAGCAGGGGGATGAGCGTCTCGAACATGCGCGAGGACGACGGGAACCCGTGCAGGAGCAGCAGCGTCGGCGCGTCCTTTGGCCCAGCCTCGCGGTAGAAGACGTTCACGCCGTCCACGCAGACGGTGTGATAGGTCGTTGTCGCCGAGGTCGAGAGCAGCGGCTGCACGTGGGCAGAGCCGAGGCTCGGGATCAGGTCGGCGGCGGCCGCAGCCGAAATCGGCGCTTTGTCCATCTGGGGTTTCCCTCCGCGTGGCAGCGTGTTGTCTTGCCGGTGCCGGTCAGGCTGGCTGGCTAACTGGCGTCCTGGGGGCGACGGCTTCAGCGTGGGCCATCCACGCAGTTCGGCCTTGTCGCGACATGAATGCCGACAATGCAAATCTTGAAGAATGTTTGTTATCAGTGCTCTAGAATTCCAGAGGGCCTGAAGGCACTGAAACAATTACAGAGTTACTCTTACAGTTTGGGATAGGGTTGTCGCTCACGATGGGCGCAAGCTGAAGCAAGCGCAATCGCGTGGGCGTCATGGCACTCGCCCAATTCAAGCCCGGCGCATCCACTCCCCGTGATGACCAGGTGTTTACCAACTGCGCCAAGGCGTTGCCGCCAAAGATCTATCAGCCTGTAACATATTGAATTGCTTAAGAGAATCTGGAGCGGGCGAAGGGATTCGAACCCTCGACCCCAACCTTGGCAAGGTTGTGCTCTACCCCTGAGCTACGCCCGCGAACCAGACCGGCGTGATAGGCGGACCTGGCGTCTGGCGCAAGCGGTTTATGTGGGTTGAGGGTTCAAATGATATACTATAACAATTTCGACGGTGCGGCGGGTCGTTCAACCGGGGTCGATCGAGATGGCTAGTTTCCAAAAAATGATGGGTGCTGTGCTCGCGTGCGCGATGCAGGCGACCATCCTTCATATCTCCGGAGCCCGCGCACAGCCCGTCGCCGTGGTGGCGGCGGAGAGTGTTTATGGCGATATCGCGCAGCAGATCGGCGGGCCGTTCGTCACCGTGACCAGCGTCCTCACCAACCCGGGTCAGGACCCGCATCTGTTCGAGGCCAGCCCCTCCGTCGCGCGCCGGGTCGCGCAGGCGCGGCTCGTGGTGTTGAACGGCATCGGCTACGACCCTTGGATGGTGCGGCTCCTGGCCGCAGCACCGTCGGCGGCGCGGCACCAGATCCTGGTATCGGACGGAACCGGTCACAGCCTCGGGGACAATCCGCATCTGTGGTATGATCTGCCGAGCGTCGCCGCCCTCGGGCGCGCGATCGCGGCGGAACTCGGCCAGATCGATCCGGCGCACCAAGCGGCATTTCAGCAGCGGCTCCAGGCGTTCGAAACCTCGCTCGAACCGATCCAAGCCCGCCTGCTGCAGCTGCGCCGCCGGACGGCAACCCTCCCGGTGGCGGCGACCGAGCCGGTGTTCGGCTATATTCTGGAGGCGCTCGCCATGGACGTGCGGGACCAGCGGTTTGCCCTGGCGGTCATGAACGATACCGAACCGGCGGCGTCCGACGTGGCGGCGTTCGAGGATGACCTGAAACAGCGCCGGGTCCGCGTGTTGATCCATAACAGCCAGACCGCCGGTGCCGTCGCGTCCCGCATGGAGCGGCTGGCGCGTGCCGCGCATATCCCGGTCCTGGGCGTGAGCGAGACGGAGCCGCCGGGTCAGAGCTACCAGCGCTGGGTGTCGGCGACTCTGGATGCGCTCGAGCGTGCCCTGCCACCATGACGGAACCCCTCAGCGCGCCGGTCATAGCGCTCGATCAGCTGCGTTTGGTGCAGGGCGGACGCACGGTGCTGGACGACGTCACCCTCACGATCGCGCAGGGCGAGTTCGTCGGCGTGCTTGGACCGAATGGGGCCGGTAAGACCACATTGCTGCGGGCCATCCTCGGCCTCGTCCCCGCGTCCTATGGCGGCTTGACCGTGCTGGGCTGCGCGCCGGGGCACGGGAATGGTGCGATCGGCTATCTGCCACAATCCCGCGCCGTGCCCGGCGTCCTACGGCTGCGCGGACAGGACGTGATCGCGTCCGGACTGGGCGGCCACCGCCTCGGCCTCCCCTGGCTGGGACGGGATGGCCGGCGTGAGGTGGCGCGGGTGCTGGACCTCGTGGACGCCAGCGACCTGGCCCGGCGGTCCCTCGCCGACATGTCGGGCGGCGAGCGACAACGGCTCATGCTGGCGCAATCGCTGATGGGCGCACCCCGGCTGCTGTTGCTCGATGAGCCCTTGATCAGCCTCGATCTGCATCAGGTCCGGGCCGTCATCGTGCTGGTGAAGCGGGTGCAGCAGGAGCTTGGCATCACGGTGCTGTTCACCGCCCATGACCTCAATCCGTTGCTGGGGGCGCTGGACCGCGTGCTGTATCTCGGCGGCGGCCACGCGGCGCTCGGCACGGTGGCGGAGGTCATCACCGGGCCTGTATTATCCAGGCTTTATGGCTCGCCGGTCGATGTCGTGCGGGTGCAGGGGCGGATCTTCGTCATGTCCGGCGATGCGTTGCTGGAGACGGATGGGCATGGCGGCTGCGGGCCAGGGTCGCATCATGTTTGAGTATGCGTTCATGCAGAACGCCTTCGCGGCGGCCACCGTGGTCGCGGTGGTGTCGGGGGTCGTGGGCTATTTCCTGGTGCTGCGCGGTCAGGCGTTTGCCGGGCACGCGCTGGCGCATGTGGGGTTTACCGGCGCCACCGGGGCCGTCCTGCTCGGGCTCGATCCGCTGTGGGGCCTCATCGCGCTCACCATGCTCGCCGGCGCGGGCATGGGAGTGATGGGGGAGCGGCTGGCGGAGCGCGATGTCGGCATCGGCGTGGTGCTGGCGCTGTCGCTCGGCCTCGGGCTGCTATTCCTGCATTTCGTCACCGGTTTCGCCACCCAGACCACCGCCTTGCTGTTCGGTAACGTGCTGGCGGTGGAGGCGGCGACGGTGTGGGTGCTGCTCGGGCTCGGCGTGTTTTGCCTGGCCGCGCTCGGCATCATCCTCCGCCCGCTCCTGTTCGCGAGCCTGCAGCCAGAGCTGGCGGAGGCGCGGGGCGTGCCGGTCCGGACCTATTCGGTGCTGTTCCTGATGATCGTGGCGCTGGCGACGGCGGAGTGCGCGCAGATTGTGGGCGTCTTGCTGGTCTTCACCCTCATGATCGGCCCGGCGGCGGCGGCGCAACGGCTGACGGGCCATCTGTGGCGCGGGCTGCTGCTGTCGGCCGCGCTCGGGTTGATCGAGGCGTGGGGCGGGATCGCCCTGGCGTTCGTGACGGACTGGCCGAGCAGCTTCTGGATCGCGGCCCTCAGTGCGGCGGCGTATGTGGCAACGCTCGTGCCAAGGCCAAATGCACGGCTTGTGGCCCCATAACGCTTGCACAACCCGCCCTCGCGCCGCATCTATAGGCGGCACATCAGACGTAAGCAGGCCGCAAATGGACCAGTTGATCGGACAAAAACCCAGGTCCGCGCCCCCGGGCGCCCCCGGTCCACGCCGGCCGCCTGGGCCGTCGGGCCCGCCTGGCCCAAACGAATTGATCGTGGACGGCACGGAGGCGAGCTTCGTCCAGGACGTGGTCGAAGCCTCGCGGCATGTCCCGGTCCTGGTGGATTTCTGGGCCACCTGGTGCGGCCCGTGCAAGCAATTGACCCCGGCGCTGGAGAAGATCACCCGCGCCGCCGGCGGACGGTTGAAGCTCGTGAAGATCGACATTGACGCGAACCGCAACCTTGTGCAGCGGCTGTCGCAGATCGGCCTGCCGCTCCAATCCGTGCCCACGGTCGCCGCGTTTTGGCAGGGTCAGATCGCCGATGTGTTTCAGGGTGCGCTGCCCGAAAGCGAGATCAAGCGGTTCGCCGAAAGCCTGCTGAAACTCGCCGGCGGTGCCATGCCCGCGGCCGACCTGCTGGCTGAGGCGAAGGCCGCGCTGGAGGCGGGGCAGCTGGAGGAGGCGGGCGGCCTGTTCAGCGCGTTGCTGCAAGACGACCCGGATAGTCCGGAGGGCTGGGCCGGCCTGATCCGCGTGCTGACCGCGATGGGTCAGGAAGATGAGGCACGCGGGGCACTCGAAAGCGTGCCGGAGAAATTGCGCACTCATCCCGAGGTGAATGGCGCGCGCGCGGCACTCGATCTGCTGGCCGAGGGCCGGGCAGCACAGGCGCAGCTGGCCCCGCTCGAGGCGCGGGTGGCGGCGAGCGCCGATGACCACCAGGCCCGCTATGACCTCGCCACCGCCCTTAACGCCAGCGACCGCCGGACCGAGGCCGCGGACGCCCTGCTGGACATCGTGAAGCGGGACCGGACCTGGAACGACGACGCCGCACGCCTGCAATTGCTGCGCTTCTTCGAGGCGTGGGGCCTGTCCGACCCGGCGACGCTCGCCGCCCGCCGCCGCCTGTCCGCGCTACTGTTCCGCTGATCATGGCTGGTCCGGCCCGCTTCGAGGACTTGCCGACCGAATTTCCGGTGTTTCCGTTGGCGGGTGCCCTGTTGCTGCCGATGGGCAAGCTGCCGTTGAACGTGTTCGAACGACGATACCTCGCGATGATCGAAGACACGCTCGCCACCGGCCGGGTCATCGGCATGGTGCAGCCGGACGAGACACGGTCACCCACCCCCGCGGGCCCTGCCCTGTTCCGGGTTGGATGCCTCGGCCGCCTATCGTCATTCAGTGAGACGGATGATGGGCGCTATCTGGTGACGCTGTCAGGCCTCACCCGCTTCGTGATCGGGGTGGAGCTCGAGATGAAGCGCGGGTATCGCCGGGTCCGGGCGGATCTTACGCGGTTTCGCGGTGACCTCGACCCGATCACCACCACCGACCTGATCGACCGCGAGGAATTACTACAGGCGTTGCGGGCCTATTTCACCACCCGCGGGTTCGACGCGAATTGGGACACCATCAATGACATGCCCGATGACGCGCTCGTGGTGACCCTCGCCATGGTATGCCCGTTCGACCCGGCCGAAAAACAGGCGCTGCTGGAGGCACCAAGCATGGCCGACCGGGCAGACACGCTGCTGACGTTATTGCAAATGGGCGCACACGCCTCCGACACCGGGCGGCAAGGGCGGCAGGCGAGTTGATGGATCATGTGATGGCCGACATCGATCCCCGTTTGCTGGAAATTCTGGTGTGCCCGGTGACCAAGGGACCGCTCGAGTATGACCGGGCGGCACAGGAGCTCATCAGCCACCAGGCGGGCCTCGCCTTTCCGATCCGGGACGGCATCCCGATCATGCTGCCCGAGGAAGCGCGCGCGTTAGGCGACTAGGCATGGGCACGCCGGCCATCGATGAAATCCGGGTCCGCCGGGCGACGCGCCGGCTGGAGCTCGACTTTGCCGACGGGACACGGGCCTCACTCCCAGCCGAGTATTTGCGGGTCGAGAGTCCGAGTGCAGAAATACAGGGTCACGGACTCGGCCAGAAGAAGACGATCCCGGGTAAGCGGGACGTCAACATCGCCGCCGTGGAACCCATCGGGCACTATGCCATACGGATCGTTTTCACGGATGGGCATGATACTGGCCTGTATTCTTGGGATCTACTGTATCAATTGACGCAGGAACACGAGACGCGGTGGGCCGCATACTTGGCTGCGCTTGCGGCTCAGAGTCTGACGCGAGATTGCGGCCGCCTGCACAACTGATAGTTGTTTCCCAAATGCGTTGGGTGCGCTATGGGGCGTCTCTGAGCCTAACGGAACACGGCTCGGACACAGGTCGGATACGGGGGAAGGAGGGTGGGACGAGGGTGACGTTGCTGGATGAATTGACGACATCGACGCCTGATACTGCGCTGGACCGGTTTCGGACGGGCGCACTCGCGGCTGCGGTCATGGATGCCGGCCCGGAGCAACTGGCGGCGCGCGTGGACGCAACCGTGACCCGGCTTTGTGGCGGCGCCACGGTCTGCCTCCGGGTGGGAAACCCGCTTCGTGCCCCGCTGACGCTAGAGCGAATCCTGATTCAGATTGCCGGCGCAGAGACCGATCTGGTGATCGACGGCGATTCCGGCACACTCCGGCGGGCGCTGGCCCAGAGGGGCAGCCGGATCCTGTTCGTGATCGAGCAGGCGGAAACACTGCATCCGCCGGTCCTTCTGGTGCTGCAACAAATGCTGCTGACCCCCGCGTCGTCGATGGAGGTCCGGGTGCTATTGGCCGGCGCCCCGGCCCTGCACGATCTGCTGCATCATTGCGCCCTCGCGGCCAAACTCGGGCCGATCCGTAACATGCTGGATCTGGCAAGCCCGCCTGATCAACCCGACCAATTGTTTGATCCGCCCGAGCTCGATGAACCCGAACTCGATGCACCCGAACCGGCCGAGGCCGTGCCACTTCCGTCCGCCCAGCCGGCGGTCATCGCCGCCCCGCCCCCTCCAGCCCCAATCATCCCGGTCCCGAAGCAATCCCAACCCTGGCCAGTGACGGATGCGGCGTTAGCAGCATCTCCGGAACAGGCGGCGGCGCGGCGGCTGGCGGTAGAAGGTGAGGCCGCGCTCGCGGAACTTCGGGCCAAGGTGTCGCACGATTTTCACCCGATCCGGCCTGTCCGCCGCCGCCGCTCCGCGGACCGCGCCCTGTTTTGGGTGATCGCGTCGGTCGGAGTGCTGATCGTTCTGGCAGCGGCGGCGACCACGGTTCTGACGTGGCCCCGGCTCCTCGACCTTATGGGACCCGAGCCGTTCGCCCATGCCGAGGCCGTGATCTTGCGCGGCGGCGTCCGGGTGCAAGGGGGGATGGCCATCGCCTGGCGTGAGTTCCTACTCTGGTTCGGTAAAGCCTGGGCCGAGTTCCAGCTTTGGGTGCGGAGCTTCTGAGCCTAACCGCTTGTGCAACCGGGAGTGCGGCCTTTAGAACCAGCGCCATGCTCTCTGCCCCCGTCCTGACCGGTCTACGCCCCCCTGCCCCCGTGTTGATCGCGCCGAGTCTGCTGGCGGCTGATTTTAGCCGGTTGGGGGACGAGGTGGATCGCCTGGTGGCCGCCGGTGCGGATTGGCTACATCTGGACGTGATGGACGGGCATTTCGTGCCGAATATCTCGTTCGGGCCGGCGGTGATCAAGGCGCTGCGTCCGCACACCACGCTGCCGTTCGATGTGCATCTGATGATCGCCCCGGCCGATCCCTACATCGCCGCCTTCGCCGACGCCGGCGCCGACCACATCATCGTGCATGCCGAGGCCGGGCCGCATTTGCACCGGACGCTGCAATTCATCCGCGCGCTCGGTAAGAAGGCCGGCGTGGCGCTCAATCCCGCCACCCCGATCGAGGCGGTGGACCACGTGATGGATCTGATCGAGATCGTGCTGGTGATGACCGTGAACCCAGGCTTCGGCGGTCAGGCGTTCCTGCCCTCGATGCTGGAAAAGATCGGGCGGCTACGGTTGTTTCTAGATCAGGCGGGCCACGAAATCGCCATCACCGCCGATGGCGGGGTGGGGCCGGCCAACGCCGCCGACGTGATCGCGGCCGGGGCCACGGTGCTGGTGGCCGGAACCTCCGTTTTCAGCCAGCCCGATTTGCGCCGGGCCATCGACCAGCTGCGCCCCAGTTGCACAGGGTCTTGACCGGTTGCTGATCCCCCATTTGCTCATCCCGCGCAGCTGGGCCCGGCACGCCCGGCAGGCCCTCGCCCTGGTGCCCAACCCCCGCATGGGCCGGGTGCCCGACGCGCCCGCGATCCCCGTGCGCGATCCCTGGCCCGGCGACGCGGTCAGCGGCGCGCGGCTGTTGCGGGGGGAAGTGGCCCATGGCGGGAGCCTCCGCTCCCTGGTGCCCGGCGGCTGGCCCGGCCCGTCTGAGAATGCGTCGTTCCGGGCGGCGGCGCATAGCTTCACGTGGCTGCGCGATCTGCGGGCACTCGGCACCGACGCGGCGCGGGCGCGGGCGCGGGCGTTGGTGGCGGATTGGATGGGGACGCCCGGACTCGACCGGATCGCGGCGCGTCCGGATGTCGCCGGGGCGCGTATCACCGCATGGCTCGGTCACTATGATTTCTTCGCCGCCAGCGCCGATGACGCGTTCCGGCAGCGGTTGATGACCCGGATCGTGGCCGACGCGCGGCTGCTGGCGGCGAGCCTCCCGTCCGACGAAATCGATGGCCGGGCGCTGACGTCGCTGAAGGGCCTCATCGCCGCCGCGGCCGCGCTGCCGCTGCATGCGCCCTATCTGACCCGGGTGCTCCGCCTGCTGCCGCAGGAGGTCGCGCGGCAAATCCTGCCGGATGGCTGCCATGTGGAGCGCAGTCCCGCCATCCAGTTGACCGTGCTGCAGGACGCGACCGAGATCCGCGCCCTGTTGCAGGCGGTGCAGATCGCCCCGCCGCCCGCCCTCAGCGCCGCGATCGAGCGGATGGCCCCGGCCCTGCGGGCGTTGCGGCACGGCGATGGGGGACTGGTGCTGTTTAATGGTTCGAAGGAGGGTGGCCTCCAGGGGGCGGGGGCCACGCTGATCGAGCTGGTGCTGACCCAGGCCGGGCGGGGCGGGCGGGCCCCCGCCGGCTTGACCGAGGGTGGGTTTCATCGGCTACAGGCCGGGCGCACCGTGCTCGTCGTCGATTGCGGGCCGCCGCCGCCGCCGGGTCTGGACCGCCACGCTCACGCCGGGACCTTGTCGATGGAGTTGTCGATCGGGCGGGAGCGGCTGATCGTGAACTGTGGCGGCGCCCCGGCCGGTGGCACCGTGGCCGAGGATCTTGCCTGGCAGAACGCCGCACGCGCCACCGCGGCGCACTCCACCCTCGTGGTGGCTGACACGAATTCGTCCGAGCTCCGCCCGCACGGCCTCGGGCGCCGTCCGGGCGAGGTGGTGGTGCAGCGGCAAGAGGCGAACGGCGCGCACTGGCTGGAGGCGAGCCATGACGGCTACCTGCCCAGCTTCGGTGCCCGGCACCACCGCCGCCTGTATGTCGCCGAAAGCGGCGAGGATATCCGCGGGGAGGACGCGGTGGAGGCGCCGAGCCCGGTCGAATACGCCGTGCGCTTCCACCTGCACCCCCTGGTGGTGGCCACGCTGCAATCGGATGCGGAGACGGTGATGCTTCGGCTCCCCGGCGGCGGCAACTGGCGCTTCCGGGCGGAGGGCGCGCAGGTGCAGATGGAAGAGAGCATCTACCTCGGCACCGACACGCCGCAACCCTGCGAACAAATCGTGTTGACCGGCTACGCGGACGGGCCGCAGCACGTGAAATGGGCGATCACCAAGCTGGGATGAGAGTGTCACGGCCCAAACCGTAGGTGGAGTGCCCTTCGCATCCCACCAATGGCAACCAGAACCCGCCCTGAATGCTAATAAGCACAATCCCTCATATAGTGACGTTAATTGGACGTTACCTAAGAAATAACTACGCTTTGTCTTAGCGTCCGCTTGACGAGCAATAGCGATGATCCACTTATGAAACGGAATTTGTAAAGCACGTGCGTTTCCCTGGGTCGATGCAAATGGTGATGGCACTTGTCCAACGCTTCCCTGACAGCGACGAGTCTGCGACGTGAACAGGATGTATCAGCGCCGCACCCGCCGCTAGATGAGATGGGCGTTTGCATCAGGCCGTGCGGCTGGCCCCATCGGATGGCCTGGCTCATGCACGGCTTGGCGCGGCCCCGCTGTCCAATCTTCGCAACGCGTTGATCGAACTGCCCGACCCCGATACCGCCCGCGCCGTCGGCGCCCGCGCGGTCACACTCGATCCGTCCTGGCCCGAGGCTCATGTCAATTTGGGCCGGGCGCTGTTCGGCCTGGGCGCACGGCAGGAAACGGCCGGCTGTCCGGACAACACGCCCCTGCCGGCCTTCGACGCCTGGTGCCCGCTGATGAGCCTGCCCCAACGTCTTGGTTCGACGCTGACCACAAATCCGACGGCTAACGGATATGTGACCCCGATCTAGCCCATGTAGCCCACTGGCGCTCTGCCTTGCCGCGGCACGGTCTGCGTGTGGGAATTTCCCGGCAGAGCAATCCGGACGTGTATGGAAACCCGGGTCGCTTCATCCCCCACACCGTCTTCGCCCCCTTGGCCGCACTGCCCGGCGTGCAGCTGATCAGCCTGCAAAAGGGCGTCGGCCCGGAGCAGTTACCCAGTTGCGGCTTCGCGGACCGCATCCAGGATTTGGGTGGTCGCTTCGACGCCGGCCCGGACGCCGTCCTGGACCCGGCGGCGGTGATGGCGTCGCTCGACCTGGTGATCACAAGCGACACGGCGATCGCGCATTTGGCCGGGGCGTTGGGGCGACCGGTTTGGGTGGGACTGTGGTGCTATCCGGACTGGCGTTGGTTGATGGCGCAGGAGGATACGCCTTGGTATCCAGGGATGCGGTTATCCTGGCAGGGGAGGGAGGGTGACTGGGACGATGTGGCTCAGAGAATGACAACTGGGCTGATCCGTCAGGCTTTGATCTGTCGTCCTGCTCAATCCAGTTTTGCAACATCTCCGCGCTTTGGCGGAGGGGGAGTGATACTTGAACATCGTCAAAGAGGTAAATCACTGTGAGCAGTCAAACCTTGCGCGCTGCCGTGGCGATCGCGATCGCCTCCTCTTCGGCAAATTCTTCGGCCAAGTGTCAGGGCTTTGACACTGGGAAACCGGCCCTAGTCTCCGAGAAGGTCACCCGGGCTTTGATCGAATGCTTCCAGGGTTCGTCGGATGAGGAATTGGGATGCTTAAACCGCTCGTTTGTAATTGCTCACCCCGGGCAGGCATTAATCCCACCGCCTAGCGCCGCGCGGATGGCGTCCAGCGCCGTTTGGCCATTCAGCTTCGCGGTGCTGACGACCGAGCGGAAGGCGGCGTAGGTGTGGGCGCCCCATTCGGCGCGGAACCCGTTGGTGACTTTGCGGAAAATCACGCTCGGGCGTAGGTGCCGCTCGGAGATGTTGTTGGTCGCCGGCACCTCGCGGTCGGTCATGAACACCGTCAGATGCGCACGGTCCCGTCCCACCCGGCGGCGCAGTTTCTCGCCGTCGCGGCCTTGCGGCACCGCCGTCATGATCCGGTTCAGCCGCCGGTCCAGGTCGTAGTCATACTGCCGGAGCGTGCTGTCCTGCAGCGTGTCCCGCCGTTTGCCGATTAACAGCGCCCGCAGCAGCCAGAGCTTGAACGGGGCGGCGAA